>JBKJQX010000168.1:0-21764 GCA_046594875.1 Vicinamibacterales bacterium | reverse complement strand
CCTCGCTGCAAATTGACGCCGGCGAGCGCATTGCCATCGTCGGACGCAACGGCACGGGAAAGTCCACGCTCCTTAAGATCATTTCCGGTGAGCTCGAACCCGACGCCGGCACCCTCTGGCGCGGACCTGGCGTAAAGGTCTCAAGACTGCCCCAGGATGTCCTCGAAGCCAGCACTGACCGCCGCATCGTCCACGATGAGGTGGCCGAGGGTGTGCACGGACTCGACGAGGAGGACTGGGAGCGGGCTCAACGCGTAGACCAGATCATCGACCGCCTGGAACTCAATGCGACAGCGCGCGTGGACGAGTTGTCGGGCGGATGGCGCCGCCGCGTCTGGCTGGCTCGAGCCCTGGCCGCCCAGCCCGACGTGTTGCTGCTGGACGAACCCACCAACCATCTCGACATCGAGGCCATCACGTGGCTCGAGGGCATTGTCGAGAAACACCGCGGCGCCGTCGTGTTTGTGACACACGACCGCGCGTTCCTGCAGCGAGTGGCCACGCGCCTGGTGGAACTCGACCGCGGCCACGTCACCTCGTACGCCCCAGACCCGGGCGCCCGCAGCGGTGCGGTCCCTGTGTACGACGAGTACCTGCGCCGAAAGGAAGAAGCGCTTGGCATCGCGGCCGTGGCCCACGAGAAGTTCGACAAGCGCCTCGCGCAGGAAGAGGTCTGGCTGCGCCAGGGCATCAAGGCGCGCCGCACCCGCGACGAAGGCCGCGTCAAGGCGCTCATGCAGATGCGCACCGAGCGCTCCGCGCGCCGGCAGGCCATCGGTGCGGTGCGCCTGACGATGGACGCCGGCGAGCGGTCGGGCAAGCTCGTGTTCGACGTCAAGAACATTTCAAAGACCTACGGGGTCCAGGGGCCTGTGATCGCGGAGTTCTCTACCCGCATCATGCGTGGCGATCGCATCGGGGTCCTCGGACCCAACGGCGCGGGCAAGACGACGCTGCTGAAGATGCTGGTGGGCGAACTGCCACCTGACAGCGGCACGGTGGAGATCGGGACCAACGTCCAGATTGCGTACTACGACCAGCAGCGCGAGCAACTGGACCCGGAGCGCACCGTTGTGGAAACCGTCGGCGACGGCAACGACGTCGTGACGGTGGGCGGGCGCAGCCGACACGTCCACGGCTACCTCGAAGACTTCCTGTTCCCGGCGGCGCGTGCGCGGTCCAAAGTCAAAGCGTTGTCGGGAGGGGAACGCAATCGCCTGCTGCTGGCACGGCTCTTCACACGCCCGGCGAATGTACTGGTGCTCGACGAGCCGACGAACGACCTCGACATCGAGACACTCGAACTGCTGGAGTCCCAACTGGCGGAGTTTGACGGCACGGTACTGCTCGTCAGCCACGACCGGGCGTTCCTCAATAACGTGGTCACCAGCACGATGGCCTGCGAGGGCCACGGCATCGTCCGCGAGTATGTGGGTGGGTACGACGACTGGTTGAGGCAGTCGGCCCACGCAACCTCGCCAGGCGACCCCTCGACGAAACGGTCGCTGACGGATCCGGCGCTGGCCGCGAAAGTGAGCACCGCGAAGAAGCTGTCGTTCAAGGAACAGCGCGAGTTCGACGGGTTGCCCGCCCACATCGAGGCGCTCGAACGCAACATTGCGACGCGTGACGAAGTCATCGCCAGCGCGGAGTTCTACCTGAAGGGTGCCGAACAGATCCGGCTCACGCTTGAACAACAGGACGAAACACGCACTGCCCTGATCGCGGCCCTCGCGCGCTGGGACGAGTTGGATTCGCGTACGCGTTAGCAACGCCTTGACAGGCGTGCTATTTTTCCATACCCAGTACCTGTATGCATCGGCTGACGTGGTCACGGGCCACGATCGTGTTGTTCGCGTTCTTCGGACTCGCGCTCCTGCAAGCGTGGCCCTTACCCCTGTACCTGTCGAGCCAGCTGACGGGTCCGCCCTCGGGTGACACCGGTGTTTATGTCTGGAACACGTGGGTCTTCCGCCACGAACTGGTGGACAACGGCGCGTGGCCCCTCTCGACAAATGCGATCTTTGCCGGAGATGAGCCCGCCAATCTGGGCCATCACAACTACACGCTGTTTGCCAATCTGCTCGCCGTGCCGCTGCAGGTCGTGGCCGGCGTGGTGGCCTCGTTCAATCTGATCTACCTGATCAACATCACGCTCGCCGGTTTCGGGATGTTTCTGCTGGCGCGACGGGTCACGGCGCGTGATACCGAAGCGTGGCTGGCTGGCGCGCTGTTCGCGTGTTGCGGCTTCATGGTGGGGCGCAGCTTCGGCCACTTCAGCCTCGTCGCCGCCGCCCCGTTGCCCTTTTTTGTCTGGTGCCTGATCCGGTGCTGGGAGCGCCGCCGCACGCGCGACGCTCTCGCGCTCGGCCTGGTGTCGGCATGGTCGATCACGGCCGACCCGTACTACGCGGTGTATTGCCTCCTGTTGGGCATGGGCTTTCTGGTGAGCCATGTCGTGACAATCAGGCCGGCGCTGTCCCGGGCCCGCGGGTGGAAGCGGGCGCTCACCCTGTGTGCCGTGCTCGCGGCGGTCCCCGTGGTGGGCCGGCTCCTCACCGGTGGCGGCGTGATGCCGATGGGCCCGTGGGAAATCTCTGTGCGATCGTTCTATACGCCAGTGCTGATCCTGACGTGTGTGATTTGCCTGCGCGCACTGGTGATGTTCCGCATCCAGCGATCGCGCGAACCCTGGCCGCAGGGGGGCACGGCGACATGGCTCGTGCTTGTGGCGGTGGCATCGGCCGGCGCACTGGCGTCGCCCGTGCTCTCGGCCCAGGTTTTTGGCGAAGCCATGGACGCCGCACCAATTCTCTGGCGTTCGGGGCCGCAGGGTGCGGACCTGCTGGCTCTCCTGCTCCCGCATGCGGCACATCCGCTGATGCCGGACGCGGTTCGCGCCAGGCTCGCCCAGCATCCGGGTGGACTCATCGAACAGAGCGCGAGCCTGTCGATCGTCGCATTGCTCGTGATCGGCATGGCGTGCTGGCGCACGCCATGGCGGCCTTCGCTTCGGTGGTCCTTTGCGGCGCTGGGGTTTGGGCTGATGACGCTGGGCCCGTTCATCCACGTGGCCGGCGTGAACACCTACATTCCGACGCCGTGGACGCTGCTGCGGTACGTGCCGGTCATCTCTGACGCGCGCATGCCCAGCCGTATGGCCATTGTCGCGACCATGGCGGTGGCCATGCTGTTTGCGGCGGCCTTGAGCGCGTGGGCGTCGCGCGCGGGAAAAACGCGTCCGTGGCTGTTGCTGGCCGTCGCGATGTTGTTATGGGTGGACCTGTTTCCGGCGCCGCGGCGGTTGTACTCCGCCGGCGTGCCCGAGATTTATCAACGCATCGCCCAGGACCCACGGCCAGTCAGTGTCCTGAGGCTGCCCACCGGGGTGCGTGACGGCCTGGCGTCGCTCGGCAACTTCACCGCACATGCGCAGTTCTTCCAGACGGTCCACGAGAAACGCCTGGTCGGCGGGTACTTGTCACGCACCACGCCCCGTCGGCGCGAGTCCCACATGAGCCATCCGGTGCTGGGGCCCCTGGTGGCGCTCAGCGGCGACATGCCTGTCACCCAGGCACAACGGCTCGAGGCCCGTGCGGCCGCAGCGGCATTCGTCCGCGAAATCGATCTGGGCTACGTCGTGATCAACCACCGCGACGCGTCACCTGCACTGGAACAGTTCGCCGTGGACGTGCTCCAACTGACGCGCGTGCAAGGTGATGCGGACCTGTCACTGTACGTGCCGTTCGGCCCCGTCCGGACCGAGACCGGGCCGCAACCACGGCTTGGCGGCAGCCATGACGGCCAGAACCCCGCCAAACGTGCACACGATGGTGGCGCCGGTCGGTAGGTCGAACACCACCGACAAGTACATCCCCAGCATCGACGTGAGACCGCCCATCACCCATCCCAACGTCAGGCGCGGCCCGACGCGGCTGGCATACAGCATGCCGGCCACCGACGGAACGATGAGGTAGCAGAACACCAGCAGGACGCCGGCGATCGCCACCGAGCGCGTCACGACCACCCCGAACGACGCGTAGAACAGGAAGTCCCATAAGCGCACCGAGATGCCCGACGCTTCAGCGGCCGCCGGATTCATCGAAATCAGGAGGAACCGTTTACGGAAGACGAAGTGGAACGCGCCGATCGCGACGTAGATGCCGGCCGTCTTCCACACCTCGTCCCAGGACACCGACAGAATGTTGCCCACGAGCATGTCGCGCAGGTGCTCGCTCTCGCCGGTCGACTGGCTCATGGCCACGATCACGGCCGCAGACGCCACCGCGTAGGAAATCCCGATGATGGCTTCCTGAGGCACGCGGGCGTTGTGCCCTTTGACAAGGGAAAAGATCGCCGCGCCAACGAACGTGAATCCGAGGCTCATCCAGTACACGCCGGGGTGATGGGGATCGCCGCCGAATGCCGGCACGAAGAGCGCGAGAGTGGCGCCAAGAGAAGCGATTTGCGCGAGAGACAGGTCGACAAAAATCACGCCGCGTTCAACCACGTGCAGGCCAAGGTAGGCGTGAATGCCCGCAATGATCAGACTGGCGACGATGGCCGGCGCCAGAAACTGCAGGAGGGTCCAGTCGAGGGCCACTACGCGCCGCCCTTGGCCAGCGCCGTGACCAGCAGGTTGATGTTGAAGTCGAACAGCTTCAGGTAGTCGTCTACGCCGGGCATTCCGCCCACGGACGGCGCCAGCGTCAGCACCTGCCCCCCCGTCTGTGCCGCAATTTGTTTCGGGGTCTTGGCGTCGAAGTACGGCTCGATGATGATGACCTTCACCTGTTGGCGCTTCATTTCCGTGATGAGCGCCAGTGTGTGCGCCGGCGACGGTGGCACGCCAGGTTTCGGCTCGACGTAGCCGATCACGTCGAGGCCAAACCGATCGGTGAAGTTCGGCCAGGAGCGATGATACGTCACGACCTTGGCGCCTCTGTACGGCCGCATGGCGGCGTCCCAGCGCTTTTCCGCTTCGGCCAGCCGGCGATCGAAATCGCCATACCGCTGCGCGTAGGTCGCCTGATTGGCGGGGTCCAGCGTGGCGAGTCGGTCACGAATCGCCGCGGCGATGAGACGGCCGTTGCCCGGGTCGAGCCAGTAGTGCGGGTTCCCCGACGGGTGCACGTCGCCCATTGCGCGGGTCAACTGGCCCGTCGGCAATTCGAGAATCCTGACGTTCGCGGAAGGATCGAGGTACCCGGGCGCGCCCACCTGAATGCGCGCATTGCGGCTACTGGTTATCAGCGGCGGCAGCCAGCCAATCTCAAGTTCGCGGCCCACCACGATGAGGAGGTCGGCGCGACTGAATTTTAAAATGAAGCTGGGCTTGGCCTCAACAAAATGCGGGTCCTGATAGCCCCGCGCAATGGCCTCAACGGTCACGGCGTCACCGCCGATTTCACGCGCGATCGACGCCAGGTCTTCAGTCGTGGCCACCACCCTGAGCGGCGCCGCAGTCGCGAGCACATGGGGGACCGGTACGGCGAGCAAGACGGCGCAGACGGATGCGAGCAATAGCTTCATGGGATGCCTCAGAACACGTGGGCGCCGTGCGCGCCGATGCCGAAACTCAGTTGAAAGAGGAACTCGTGCGCGCGGCGGCCTTCGCCATACCGGGTATGCCGGTACTGCCCGCGGAGTTGACTGAACTCACTCGGCCAGAACGAGAGAAAGGCTGACGCGCCCGAGTCGCGCAGCGCCGGATCCAGCGCACGCTCGGATCGGTCCACGCGCCCACCCAGGTACCAGCGGCGCGCGAACTGATACTCCGCCAGGCCGTACAGGCCGAAGGCGCTGGCCGCCGTCGCTCCAGGCATGTCCTGCCGGCTCCAGACCAGTTCGGTCCGCGCCTGGAAGCGACGATAGATCGCGCGGCGCAGCGGCCGGTACCGAAAGGTGGCGTCCACGCCAACCAGGCGTCGATTGGCATCGGGCCCGATGTCGGTCGGGCCCCAGGCGACCGACCCTCCGAGATCGACATTCGCGCTTTCCGTGAGATCGCGATAGGCGCGGAGCCGACCCACATAGTTGAGCTTCGACCGCTGGTCGCTCTGAAACACCAGCGAGTCGCCGCTGAAGACCTCGCCGGTCACTTCAAGAAAGGCGAGGGGGTTCTGAATCAACCTCGACAGCGACACACCCGAATCGGAAATCCCCTCTTCATCCCCTACGAGGTTCTGGGTGACGAGCGGCCGGTCGGCGGAAGGCATCGCGTGTGTATGCAACGTGTTGACCTTGCCGAACTGGGCGCGCATCTTTCCCGCCTTGAGCAGCAACGACGCTGGCAGGGAGGTGAACGTGATGTAGCCCTCCTCGATTTCCACACCCTCGGGCGACGCCGCGAGGAAAAAATCGGCGCGCGCATACGAGTCCACCACCGACCGGAACGAGAGTTCCACCTCGCGCAGCTGGAGCGACCGCTCACCCGCGTTCGGATTCTTTCCGGCCGCCGCGACGAAATTCGCAATCACCGAGATATCGGGATTGAAGGCATTCGAACCTGCCGCCGGTTGGCTTGGCGCTGCCGCTGGTGCCTGCGCCGTGGGAGGTGCCGAGGGGGCGGCCGGGGTCTGGCCAAACGCCAAGCCGGGCGCGAGACCACATACGCCGACACACAAACAAAAAACACCCCGCCTGATCGATCGGGAACACAACGCGGACATGGCGCACACCTCGTACCACACGGGACAACACGCGCCCCGTCTTGCCGTACGAAGCGGGGCCTACGGAACGGTTGCGAGAATGGCGGCGGGAGGCCCGCGGGAGGCCTGCGTGAAGAGATCGACGGCGGGCGGCCTCTGGACGGCCATCCGGACGTGCTCAGCCGATGCGCCCTGCGCGGCCACTCGCGTCACCGTGGTGGCACTGGCCCCGCTGACGGCCCGCAGGAAGTGGCAGACGGGGCAATGCTGCGCGTCGCCTGCCGAGGCGTCGCTGAGCGCCGTCGCCCGGTCACCAATCCTGAGGTTCACGGCGCCGCAGGCGATGTCGATGATGCCGAGATGGTCCTTGCTCAGGCCCGTCAGGCCGAGGGTCGCCACGAACGTGACCAGGAGCAGCCGCGCGCGAAGCCGACGAACCGACGCGGAGCGCATGTCGCCACTGTACGGCCGGGTTCGGGCGGCGTCAAGAAAGGGGGGGCCGCGACAGGGGGCCGCGAAACTTGACAGCCCGCGCAACGAAGGCTTCTACTTCTTTCGACAGACTTCGTTCACCGACTTAAGGAAGTCGGCCCGTACGGTTCGTCTTGGAGGAATCAGTGATGCAGTTGCGTCGTTTTCTTGCCTTGGCCCTGGTTGCTGTGTGCGCCACCGCCGGCACGGCCTATGGACAGTCCCAGGCCATCAACGGAACCATTGAAGGCACAGTCAAGGATTCGTCCGGTGCCGTGTTGCCGGGCGTGACCGTCACCGTGACCAACACCAGCACGGGCGCACAGCGCGTGGTCGTGAGCAACGAATCAGGTGTGTTCCGGGCCCCCCTCCTGCCGCTGGGCGTGTTTACCGTCGCCGCGGAGCTCTCGGGGTTCTCGAAGTTTGAACAGGTGGGCATCACCCTGGTGGCCGGGCAGACGGTTGTCCTCAACGTCGCCCTGAAGGTGGGCGCCATGAGTGAGACCGTGACGGTCAGCGCCGACTCCGCGGTGGTCAACCTCGGCAAGACCGACGTGGGCCGCAACCTGAACGAGCGTGAGATCAAGAACCTGCCGCTCGTCTCACGCAACCCCTACAATTTCGCCCTCCTGCAACCCGGCGTAACGGGTTCGGAAAACAGTGAATTCGGCGTGCCGCGTTTCGGCGTGAACGGGCAGGCCCTTCGCGTGAACTACCAGGTGGACGGCAACACGAATACCCAGCGCGACCGAGCCGGCCTGCGCATGATGCCGATGTCGGAAGTCATGATCAGCGAAGTGCAAGTGGTGACGTCCGGGTTCGCGCCCGAGTTCGGGAGCACGACCGGGCTCGTCTACAACGCCGTCACGCCATCAGGCACCAATACCTTCAAGGGTGATGTGTCGTACAAGTTCCGCGAGAAGAAGTGGTCGGCGTTCCCGTTCTTCTTCGCGCTGCCAAAAACCGACGAGAACCGGCCGGACAACTCGCTCGACATCTTCACCGGCACGTTTGGTGGTCCCCTCGCCAAGAACTCGCTGCACTTCTATGCCGGCACCGAACGCACGTACCGCGAAATGCCGCGCATCATCAACATCGATCCAGCGATTGCCACCCAGGTGGGCGTCACAACCCAGCCCGGCGCCGTGGACGCCTACCAGCAAGTGCTCTTCATCATCGGCAAACTCGATTGGCAGGCCAACGCCAGCCAGCGCGTCACCGGGCGGACGAATTTTTTCAGCAACGACAACCCGCTCAACGCCGGGGGCGGCGGCAACACGGCCCTCGAGCGGTCGGTGGACTTCCGCGACCGTATGTTCTCGCACGCAGTACAGGTGGTCTCGACGCTGGGCTCGTCCAACCTGAACGAGTTGCGCCTCCAGGTGGCCCAGCGGCACCAGCAGCGGTTTTCGTCCGAGGAAGCCGGCACCGGGATCTCCGTCAACATCAACGGCGGCACGGTCAACGGAGTGAACAACAACATCCAGTTCGGCATGCCCACGGGTGATGGCGAAGATTTCGTCCAGCGCATCTACCAAGTGGTGAACAACTTCACCTTCCTGCGGGGCAACCACAGCTTCAAGGCGGGCGTGGACTACCAGTTCATCGACGACCACCGCGCCGTGGCACTGCCGGCGACGTACACGTTCCCGACGGTGGCGGCGTACCTGGCCGCCAAGAGCGGCGCCAACCCGAAGAGTTACACGACGTTCGCACAAACGGTGGCCGTGCTTCCTGAGTTCGACATGACCAATGCCGGCGTCTCGGGGTTCCTCCAGGACGACTGGAAAATCTCGCCCAGACTGAAACTGCTCTACGGCGTGCGCTACGACCTCAACCTGTACAACAAGGGGATCGAGGGTTCGCCCTACTCGCAGACCTTCAACCGCGACGCCAACAATTTCGGCCCTCGGTTCGGATTCGCGTGGACGCCCGATGACTCAGGCAAGTCCGTCGTGCGCGGCAGTTCGGTCGTCATGTACGACCAGATGCTGCTGGCGATCATCGAGCAGTCGTATGAAAACTCCGGCGACCCGCGGCGCATCGCCGTTTCGCTGGCGCCGACGGCCGCCAACGCGCCGAGCTTCCCCGCCGTGCTGACCTCGGCGACGGGCACGCAGAGCGTCCTCTTCAGCATGGATCCCGACTTCGTGTCGGGGCGCACGTGGCAGAACAACATCGCCTACGAGCGCGCCATCGGCACCAACTACTCGGCGTCGATCAGCGCCATGTATGCGAAGGGCTACACGATGCCCGTCATTACGGAAGCGAACTTCACCAACGCTCCGACGCGTACGCTCGACGATGGCCGCGGGGTCTACAGTGCGACGGTGAGCGCGGCCACGCGAGTGGATCCCCGCTATAACCGCGTTCGGCTGGTGCAGTCGATCGGCGAGTCCTGGTACAAGGCGATGACGCTGCAGTTCGGCAAGCGCTGGAACGGCAGCCTCCAGTTCGACCTGAACTACACACTGGCCAAGGGCATCGATACGGCACCGCTCGGCGGCGGCACACTCGCGGTCCAGGGCGATGCGGCGCGGTCGGATCCGTTCGATCTCCAGCGCGACAAAGCACCGAATTCGCTCGACATTCGCCACACGTTCAACGGCAGCATCGTCGCGCTGTCGAACTTCACGATCGCGAATCGCGTGCTGCACCACATCATCAACAACAACCAGATCTCGTTGATTCTGCAGGTCAACAGCGGCACACCGGTGCAGATTGCCGGCAATGCGGATCTCAATGGCGATGGGACTGGTGCAGACCGCCCGTTGTTCATCACGCGCAACTCGCTGAACCTCCCAACCCGCAAGAACGTGGATATGCGGTACTCGCGGTTCTTCAGTTTCTACCGGAACTACCGGTTCGAAGTGCAGGCGGAGTTCAAGAACGTCTTCAACAACGAGCAGGTCTCAGGCGTGCAGACGACGTACCCGGTGAGTGCCACGACGGGCGCGGCCACCACCACCCTGCCCAACAACAGCTTCGCCCTGATTCCGACAGGCGGATTCGAACAGCGCAAGTTCCAGCTCGGCTTCAAGCTGTTTTTCTAGTCGTCCCCGCCGGATCACAGGAGACGCTGAGACGCAGAGGTTTTCTTTCTAAACCCCAACCCTCGGTGTCTCAGCGTCTCAATGTGATCCGGCGTGATCGGCGCAGGAGCATTCATGCACACTCGATTGATTCGATCCTCCCTGTTCGCGGCGGGGCTGGCCGTGGCATGGTCACTGGCCACCACACCGGTCGCCACGCAGGTCACCGTTCTCAACCACGACACCGGGCCGGTCGGGCTCGGCCTGGCCTTGCGCCAGCTCCCGGTCGAAGGTGCGATGCTGTACGTCACGGCCCACCCGGACGATGAGAACAATGGGGTGCTGGTGGCGCTCAACCGGGGCCGCGGACTCAAGACCTCGCTGTTGACCGTCACGCGCGGCGACGGCGGCCAGAACGAAATCGGCCCCGAGCTGTTCCAGGCGATCGGCATCCTGCGGTCGGAGGAACTCGCGGCGGTGCATCGGTACGACGGCGCCGACCAGTACCACACGCGCGCCTACGAGTTCGGCTACTCCTTCAGCGTCGAAGAGACGTTTGAGAAGTGGGGCAAGGACGAGATCCTGGCCGACGTCGTGAAGGTGATCCGCATGACGCGGCCCGACATCATCCTCACCATGAACCGCGATGGTCAGGCCGGCGGCCAACACCACATGGGTTCCGCCCGCCTGGCACAGGAGGCGTTCCGCGTGGCGGCCGACCCCACGCGCTTCCCCGAACAGCTCAGGGCCGGGCTCAGGCCCTGGCAGGCCCGCAAGGTCTATCAGGCGGGCGCGGGAAACCCGGGCGGGGGTACGGCGCAATCATCAGCCGGCGGCGCGCCTCCGCAGCGGCCGGTCCGCATCAGTACCGGCGACTACGACCCGTTGCTTGGCATGTCGTGGGCTCAGTTCGGTACGCTCGCGCGGCGCAACCACCTGTGCCAGGGCATGGGCCAGACCGAAAGCCGGCCCGGTGAAGCGGGCGGCTCGTATTCGCTCTATGACAGCCAGCCGCGCGTGGCCGACGACGAGCAGGACGTGCTCGAAGGGATTGATACCTCCCTGCAACGACTGGCCGCATTTGCGACCGGCCAGGACACCAAAGTGCCGACGCTTGGCGCCGACCTCGGCGCCATCGAGGCGTCGGCACGTGCGGCCATCGAGGCCTTTGACGCGCGCGCCACGCACCAGACGCTGCCGCACATCGCCCGAGGCCTGAGCCAGGTGCGCGCGCTGCGCGCAGTCGTGGCCGGCAGCACGCTGACCGCCGACGCACGGACCGAGATTACCTGGCGGCTCGCCCGCAAGGAACGCGACTTCATGAGAGCCCTCGAACTCGCCCAGGGCGTCGTGACGCACATCACCGTGCCCGACGGTAACGTCGTGCGCGGCCAGACGTTCGACGTCATGGCACAGGTGTTCAACACCGGGACAGAGCCGATGTCGATTGACGACGTCGCGCTCCATGTGCCGCAGGGGTGGACGGCTTCGCTCAAGCAGGGCCAGCCGGTCGCCTTGAAATACAACGAGGCCGCCACGTTGCTCTACAGCGTGACCGTCGGCCCCAACGCGCGGTACTCCCAGCCCTACTGGAAGCGCAAACCCGGTCCGGTGGAGCGCACGGGCGGCGACATCTACGACCTCGATATTCCCGAGCACCATCTGCTGCCGTGGAGTCCGCCGGATGTGACCGCCACCGTGAGTTACACCGCCGCCGGCGCGAAGGCCACGGTCACCGCTCCCGCCTACTACCGCTACGACGGCCCCTGGGTGGGCGGCGAAAAGCAGAAGGTGCTGAACATCGTGCCGCGGCTGTCGGTGAAACTGACGCCGGACATCGCTGTGGTGCCGCTCACGGCCGGCGGAAAGAAGAAGGAATTCCGCGTGTCGGTGCTCAACAACGCGCCCGGAGGTACGGCGGTGCAGGTGCGGCTCGAGGCGCCCGCAGGCTGGCGGGTAGAACCCGCCGAAACCACGCTGAACTTCTCGGTGGAAGAAGAAGAGATGTCTGCGCAGTTTTTCGTGACTCCGCCGGCTCGTGTGACGCCAGGGGAAACCGTCATTCGCGCCGTCGCGCTGCGCGGGGACGAGACCTTTCGCGAAGGGTACCAGGTCATCGCCTACAACCACATTCAGACGCGCCACTTGTTCCACCCGGCCGCGTCCAAGATCAAGATGATCGATGTCACGGTACCCGCCAACCTGCAGGTCGGCTACGTCATGGGCACCGGCGATGACGTTCCGGCCGCCATCCGGCAGCTCGGCGCCACAGTCACGATGCTGTCGCCCGACGATGTGGCGTTTGGGGATTTGTCGAAGTACTCGACGATCGTGCTCGGCATTCGCGCCTATGAAAAACGGCCGGACGTGCGCGCCTACAACCAGCGCCTCTTCGACTTCGCGCGCAACGGCGGACACCTCGTCGTGCAGTACAACAAGACGGCCATGAATCAGCTCGGCGGTGGCCAGGCCGGTCCTCCTGCTGGCGCGTTCGGTGGTGGCGGCCCGGGTGGACCTGGCGGTGGACGCGGCGGTCGCGGCGGCGGCGCGCCCCCGAATAGTCCTTACGTACCGTATCCAGGGGGCATCACGAGCAACCGCGTGACGGTGGAAGAGGCCCCTGTGCGGGTACTTGAAGACGGCACCGCCGAGATGAGCCGCCCGAATCGCATCACGGCGGCCGACTTCGAGGGCTGGGTACAGGAGCGCGGCCTCTACTTCTTCGGCGCCAACGACCCGCGATACACCGACATCCTGGCCGCCACCGACCCATGGGCGTTCAACCCCGGTGAAAAGAAAGGCATGCTGACCGTGGCGCAGCTGGGCAAAGGCACGTGGACCTACGTGGGACTCGGCCTGTGGCGCCAGTTGCCGGCCGGAACGCCAGGCGCGTATCGCATACTCGCGAATTTGCTGCGCTAGACTTGACCGGATGTCTTCGCCTGCGCGGCGCCCGCTGTCCCGTCCCGATGCGCCGCCCGGTGCCCTGCGCTGGATCCTCATCATCGTTTTTCTGGACATGATGGGACTGGGCCTGCTGGTGCCGGTGATTCCGCTGATCGTGCGTGAGTTTCGTGCCGATGCCCTGACCATTGGCTGGCTGTCCCTGGCGTATGCGGCCGCGCAGTTTGTCGCCACCCCCCTGCTCGGCGCGTGGTCGGACCGTCATGGCCGGCGAGGTGTGCTGCTACTCAGTTTCCTGGGTTCGGCAGCGGCGTACTTTGCATTCGGATGGGCTCCGGCGTTGTGGGTCCTCTTCGCCGGCCGGATCGTCGATGGCCTCACAGGCGCCAACGTCGGAATGTCGCAGGCGTACATCGCCGACATTACGGAAGCCGCCCAACGATCGCGCGCGCTGGCGCTCTCAGGCGTTGCACTCGGCGCCGGGTTCATCGTGGGTCCACTCGGAGGGATCGGGCTCTCTGTCTTCGGCCCGCACGTGCCGGCGTTTGCGGCAGGAGGCCTGGCGCTGGCCAGCACGTTACTGGCATGGTGGCGGCTGCCGGAGTCACTGGCGCCTGGTACGCGGGCCACGCCGGCGGCGGGGCACGGGCTGAATCCGTTTTTGCCTCTTCTGCAGGCCCTCGGACGCCGGGCCCTTCGGCCGCTCCTCATCGCCACATTTCTCGCGAATTTCGCCATGGCGGCGCTGCGTTCACACTTCGCGTTTTTTGCGATCGCGGTGCTGGCGTTCAGCCAGTCGGATGCCAATCGCGTCATGGCATTCCTTGGAGTGATGATGGTCGTCGCTCAGGGCGGACTCGTGCGGCAGGCCGTGCGTCGTTGGGGCGATCACGGCACGCTCGTGGTGGGCCTGGTGCTGAGCGCCCTTGGTTTCGCTGGCCTCTCGGTCGCGTTCTCCCCGGCGATGCTGTACGTGATGGTCGCCGTGACCGCCGTGGGCGTGGGCCTTGGCACGCCCACGATGGCGGCCCTCGTGTCGCACCGCTCCGGGGCCATTGAGCAGGGCGTAATGCTCGGCGCCGCGCAGGCAGCGGCGTCGCTCGCACAGGTGCTGGGTCCCGTCTGGGCGGGGTTTATCTTCGATCGTGCCGGGCCGCAGTTTCCCTTCAGCACAGGTGCCGCACTCGTCGCGGCTGCCCTGCTTGTCGTGACGCTGAATCGCCCGCGCGAATCCCGCTCGTAGGCCTCCGACACGTCCGGGATATCCTTCCCCTGTGGTCGCCCGCAGTCCCCGGCACAACACAGGCGTCAGTCAGGCCATGAGGACAATGGCCGACCAGGCATTCAGCCGGGCGGCGGGCGCGCCTCTTGTGGCCGGCAACTCCGTGCGTGTCCTGCGTGACGCGATCGAAAACTACCCGGCGTGGGAGGCCGCGATCCGCAGCGCTCGACGAACGATTCACCTGGAGATGTACATCTTCCATCGTGATGCCGTCGGGCGTCGCTTCGTCGATCTGCTGGCGGCCAAGGCGCGCGAGGGTGTGACGGTGCGGGTGATCTATGACTGGTTCGGTTGCGGATTCGGGCCTGCCCTCGGCCTGTTCGATCCGCTGCGACAGGCTGGTGCCGACGTGCGCGTGTTCAACCCTCCAACATTCGCGGCCATGCTGGGCTGGGTGAGGCGCAACCACCGGAAGCTCCTCATCGTTGACGCCGAGGTGGCATTCATCGGCGGCCTCTGCATCGGGCAGGCCTGGGAAGGCACCCGCCGGGTGGGCCCCTGGCGCGATACCGCCGTGCAACTGCGAGGTCCCGTGGTGGGGGATGCCGAACGATCGTTTGCCGACAGTTGGGACGCAGCCGGACATGGCCACGAGAGCGACACCCTGGTGTGCGCAGATTCGCCGCCGGTCGCGGGCGAGGTGACTGTCCGCTTGATCCCCACGGCGCCGTTTACGGCCAGCATGTTCCAGATGGACCTGCTCGTCGCCGCCATGGCCCGTCGCCGCCTCTGGATCGCCGACGCCTATTTCATCGGACACGGTCCCTACGCCGACGCGTTGAGCCGGGCCTCGCGTGATGGCGTGGACGTGCGTCTGCTCTTACCGCAGGGCAGCGATGTCGGATGGACGGTGCCTGTGTCTCGCAGCCTGTACCGATCGCTCCTCCGCGCCGGCGTGCGGGTGTTTGAGTGGACCGGGTCGATGATGCACGCCAAAACCGCCGTCGCCGACTCGCGCTGGAGCCGCGTTGGCTCGACCAACCTGAATATCAACAGCTGGCTCGGCAATTGGGAACTCGACGTCGCGATAGACGACGAGGGCGTGGCCAGGACCATGGAGGCGCAGTTTGAGGAGGATATCGCCCACGCCACCGAGATCACCCTCTCGGAACAGGGCCGACTGCTGGCATCAGGTCCGAGCCGAAGGACCGGCCGGGCGCGGCGATCGGCACGGCGTGCGGTCCGCGAGGTGACGGGTGTGGCGCGCAGCGTCGGCGCGGCGCTGACCGCAAGCCGGCCGCTCGAGGACTTTGAAGTGACGCCGCTGGTGGTGCTGGGGCTGACCGGCATGATCGTGGCCGCGCTCTCGGTCTGGCAGCCGTGGGTCGTGGCCTGGCCCGTGGCCGCCCTGGTGGCATGGGCAGCCGCCAGCCTGTTCGTCGAAGCGTGGCGGGTGTGGCTCGCGTGGAGACGCCAATGACACGACCGGTGGCCATTCGCACGGTGACGCGTTACGTCGCGGGTGGGCTGACGCACGATCAGGATCTGGTGGCGGTCGAGGCGCCCATCTCCCTGCGTCTGCACGCGCACACTGGTCACGAACGCGATTTGGGCCTCCTCATGCGCACACCGGGGCATGATGAGGATCTGGCGTCGGGGGTGCTGGCGGCCGAGGGCGTCGTCGCGCGCGCCGACGATCTCGTGGCGATCGAGGTGCACTACGATGACGCGCGCGAGAGTGGCGCCGCCGGTCGCACCGACGTGATCCACGTCTGGGTGGGCCCAGAGGCGGACGTCAATGCCATCAGTGACCGCGTGGGCACCGCGACCAGCGCCTGTGGGCTGTGCGGCCGGTTGTCGATGCGGCAGATCGACCGTCTGGGCGCGCCGCTGGCAGCCGAGGCGCCGCGCGTCAGCGCCGAACTTCTTGCGTCGTTGCCGGCCCGGCTTCGCGAGGCTCAACACGCGTTCGCCCAGACAGGTGGGCTGCATGCGGCCGCGGTCTTCACGTCAGAGGGCTCGTTGGTGGACGTGCGGGAGGATGTGGGCCGCCACAACGCGGTGGACAAAGTCGTCGGCGCCTTGGTCCGCCGCAACGGCCTGCCCGCCCGCGACCTCATCCTCGCCGTGAGCGGTCGCGTAGCGTATGAAATCGTCCAGAAGGCGGCCATGGCGGGGCTGCCCATGATCGTGGCGGTCGGGGCACCAACGGACCTTGCGGTGGACGCGGCGCGCGCGTGCGGCATTACCGTCCTCGGATTCGCCCGCGACGGACGGTTCAACGTCTACACTCACGGCCAGCGGATATCGTGAGCGGGGATTTTTCCCCAGTGTTGCGGTGATCGCGCGAAATTGAACCCGACGCGGGGACGGCGTTTACGGGGTTTGTCGAGAGCAGGTCTCCAGAACAATTGCGGCAAGGATCCTGCAAAGACAACGAACAGCGATGCATCCATGACGACCCGTGCGCTCCCCTTTATTGGCTTGCTGACCTGGCTGGCGGCCCTTGGCATGGTGCCGATGGCTGCCGATCGCCCACCCTCACCTCCCGGGGCGGCGAACCGGGCGGCAATCCAGGCACCGGCTGCGACAGCCGCTCAGGCACCTTCGAATGAAGACTGTCTGATGTGCCATGGCGAGGCGGACGCCAAGGCGGAGAACGGCCGGTCAATCGCCGTGGATGCGTCGCGATTCGGCGGGTCGATTCACGGGGCGCTTGGGCTGGCCTGCACGGCGTGCCATACGGATCTCGCGAGCGCGGAACTGCCGCACGCCGCGACGCTGGCGAAGGTCAACTGCGCCACCTGCCACGAAGACGCGGTTGGGAAATTCGCCGCCAGCATCCATTCCACCGCCCGGCGGCAGGGTGCCAACACGGCAGCCGCCACGTGCGTGGACTGCCACTCGTCGCACGACATCCGGCCGGCCAGCGACCCGGAGTCGCGCACCTACCCGCTGAACCTGCCGGCCACCTGCAGTGCCTGCCACGGTGACCCCGCCATCATCGCCAAGGGCCACATTGCGATTGGCAACGTGGGCGATTTGTTCAAGGACAGCATTCATGGCCGTGCGATCAGCCGCAGCGGTCTGCTGGTGTCGGCCAACTGCACCTCGTGCCACGGCGCGCACGACATCCTGCCCAAGAGCGATCCGGCGAGCAAGGTGTTTCGCGCCAACATCCCGCAGGTCTGCGCAACGTGCCATGGTGGTATCCAGGCACAGTTCGAGCGCGGGTCACATGGCGCGGCGCTTGCGGCCGGCAAAACGACGGCGCCGGTGTGCACGGACTGCCATTCCGCCCACGCCATTCAACGCGTCGACTCGGGCTCCTGGCGGCTCGACACGATCAACGAGTGCGGCACGTGCCATCTCGACAAAATCAAGACCTATCGCGACACGTTTCACGGGCAGGTGACGTCCCTGGGCTTTGTGCGCGTGGCGAAGTGTTCGGACTGCCATGGCGCACATGAGGTGCATCCGAAGTCCGATGCGCGCTCCATGGTGGCCCCAGACCGCGTGCTGTCCACGTGCCAGACCTGTCATGCTGGTGCCAGTGCGGGCTTTGCCGAATACGACCCGCACGCCGACAAGGACGACCGTGTTCGCAACCCGGAGCTGTACTACGCATCGCGGTTCATGCACTGGCTGCTCATCGGCGTGTTCGGGTTCTTTGGCCTGCACGCGGTCCTCTGGCTGCCACGCAGCATGGCCGAGCGCCGGCGCCGATCGCGGCCGGCCCCGCCCGAGGAGACCGCGCCCGAATGACAACGCCTGCCGACGTTCCCACTCCTGGCGCCCACCAACGGTTCGTCCGGCGGTTTGATGCGCCCGACCGGGTGCTGCACAGCCTGCTGATGTTGAGTTTTCTCGGCCTCGCCGCCACGGGCCTGCCGTTGGTCTTCAGCGATGCCACCTGGGCGCGCCGGATGGCCGCGCTGCTCGGCTCGTTCGAAGTCGCCGGCTGGCTGCACCGCGTCTGCGCCACCCTGCTGATCATCGTGTTTGCCGTGCACCTGACACGCCTGTTACGGCGCATCGTCGGACAGAAGGACTGGGGCGTGTTGTGGGGGCCGTACTCAATGGTGCCGCAGCCGCGGGATCTCACCGACCTGGTCGGCCACATGCGCTGGTTTGTTGGCCGCGGTCCGCGCCCGCGCTTCGACCGGTATACGTACTGGGAGAAGTTCGATTACTGGGCGGTCTTCTGGGGCATGGGCATCATCGGCGCGTCGGGGCTGATCCTGTGGTTTCCGGTCTTTTTTTCGCAGTTCATGCCGGGATGGATCTTCAACGTCGCGCTGCTGATCCACGGCGAAGAAGCCTTGCTGGCGGTCGGCTTCATCTTCACGATGCACTTTTTCAACGGCCACCTGCGCCCGGAAAAGTTTCCAATGGACCGGGTCATCTTCACCGGCCGTGTGTCTGAAGCCGAGTTGGAGGAGGAGCGCCCGGATGAATACGCGCGCCTGGTCCGCGAGGGGGGATTCGAGCAGATTCGCACGAGTCCACCGCCCGACTGGCTTGTGCGCCTCGGCACCACCATCGGCACCATTGCGGTGACGGTGGGCCTGCTGCTGGTGGGCCTGATTCTGTATGCTGTACTGACGTAAGACACCTTGTTATGAAAAGACTCCCCTTTCTCCGTCACCCCATTTCCTACTCGGGCGCGCTGATCTCGTTGTTCAGCGCCACGCTGTTTCTGATTTTTTTCGTCGCCGATTCGATGGGCTGGCACTCCAATCCCTACATGGGGATGGTGTTCGTGCTCATCCTGCCGATGGCGTTCATCGCGGGACTCGTGCTCATTCCCGTCGGCGTGTGGCGGCAGCATCGCCGAGTGGCGGCCGGCAAGGGCGAGTTGCAGTGGCCGACACTCAACCTCAATTCGCCCCGGCACCGGAAGGTGACGGCCATCGTGATGGTGCTCACCCTCATGAATGTGGTGATCGTATCGCTCGCGGCGTATTCCGGATTGCACTACATGGACTCGACCGAGTTCTGCGGCACGGTCTGTCACGAAGTGATGGAGCCGCAACACGTGGCCTTCCAGAACAGCGCCCACGCGCGTGTGGGCTGCGTGCAGTGTCACATCGGGCCGGGCGCGTCCTGGTTCGTGCAGTCGAAATTGTCGGGCACACGCCAGATCGTGGCGGTGACGCTCAACACGTTCTCGAGGCCCATTCCGCAACCGGTGCGCAACCTGCGCCCGGCGCGCGAAACATGCGAAGCCTGCCACTGGCCTGAAAAATTCCACGGCGACAAGGTGGTGACCCGCCGCGAGTATGCCAGCGACGAAACAAACACCGTCAGCGAAACCACGCTGCAGTTGCATGTGGGCGGCGGCAGCGACCAGTTGCGGAAGGCGACGGGCATTCACTGGCACACGAGTGCGTCGAGCACGATCGAGTACATCGCGACGGACGAAAAACGCGATGTGATTCCCTGGGTGCGCGTGAGCTACAAGGACGGCACGGTGCGCGAGTACGTGGCAGAGGGCACACCCGCCGACGCGCTGGCCGCAGGAGAACGACGCCGGTTTGACTGTGTGGACTGCCACAACCGCGCGGGGCACCCCTTCGCGAACACGCCTGAACGCGCCGTCGATGCCGCGCTGTCCGCAGGAGAAATGCCGCTGGACCTGCCGTATGCGCGTCGCGAATCCGTGGCCGCCCTCACGGCGACCTACGATTCCAAGGATGCCGCGCTCGACGCCATTGCCGTCGCACTGCGCGGCTTCTACCGGACCGATGTCCCAGCCGCCTACATGGGGCGCAGGCAGGACGTGGAGCGGGTGGTCAACGCGACGCAGGAACTCTATCGGCGCAACGTGTTCCCGAGCATGAAGGTGGGCTTCGGCAAGTACTCCAACAACATCGGCCACATGGACTTCCCCGGCTGCTTCCGGTGCCACGACGACAACCACAAGGCCGCCGACGGCCGGGTGATCAGCCAGTCATGCGACCTCTGTCATGAGATTAGATAATTGAGAATGAGCCAATGACGACGGATCACAGGAGACACTGAGGCGCAGAGAGTTTGGCTTTTCTGAGAAAGCCCTCCCCGTCTCCGTACCTCCTGTAATCCGGCGTGACCGCTTGGCTCACTTCTTCTTGAGCGATCCCAAGTAGGCGACCAGCGCGTCGAGGTCTGCCGGCGCCAGCTTGAACGCCTTCATCTTGAGCGGCTGCTTGACAGCCTGCTTGGCCTCCATCTCGGCCGGCGTGACAATCCACTTCTTGATGTCATCGGCCGTCAGCTTCGTGCCAACGCCATCAAGCGGATACTTCTTCATACCCTTGCCGTCAATCGCGTGGCAGGTCATGCACTTGTTGGCGTCGTACACCTTCTTGCCCGCTTCAATTTTGGCCGCGTCCTGCGCGCCAGGTGTTCCGGCGGCCACCAACGACATACCCGAGACCAGTAACATCCCCGTCAATCCAGCAACGAACTTCTTCATAACACGCTCCCTTTAGTCATAAGTTGTTGCACCAACCGTGCCAACTCGTTGCCGCCCGCGTCCGCCATCGACAGGCGGCATTTCGCCATTTCTGACATTTCCCCCATTTCGCCATTACGGTAAACTGGCGGGGTGGATTGGGGAGTATTCCGCACCAATGGTTAACAAGACCTCCACCCTGCTGGGACCGTTGGAATGGCGCGTGCTCGAGGCACTCTGGGCCCGGGGCGCCGTCGCGACCGTGCGCGACCTCCAGCCTGGGTTCCCTGACATCGCGTACACCACGCTGATGACGACGCTGGACCGCCTGCATCGAAAGCTGGTGCTCACGCGCACCAAGGAAGGCCGGGCCTTCGCCTACGAGCCGGTACAGGGCCGGGCCGCGTTCGACTCGCGGCGGGCCACACAGGCCCTGCTGGCGGCCGTTGCCCGAGGCGGACCGTCAGCCACGCCGGTCCTGTCGTGTTTTGTTGAGGCGCTCGGCGATCACGACGAGGCCTTGCTCAGTGAACTGGAAACATTGGTGCGCGCGCGCCGCGCACATCGCGAGAACGCTGAATGACATTCCTTGTGCGATGCCTCGTGCTGGCGCTTGCGGCGTTTGGCGTCGCCGCCCTCGTGTCATCGGTGATCATCGCGCTGACGTGGTGGAGGAAGGTGCCGGTTGGGTCCGCGGCCTCTCGTGCCGATGCTCTGCTGCGCCTGCGCCTCACACCATCGGGCGCGGCGGCGCTCACGTGTGTATTTGCGATCATCGGCCTGTGGCGCTTTGAGTCGCGTGACTCGGACGAAGCGCTGGGCTGGACGGTACTCGGCGCCGCAGCCGTGGGCGCGTGGCTCCTGCTGCTCTTCCTGACGCGGCTGTGGCGGATGCGGATCGAGACGCGCCGCCTGCTGTCGTCCTGGCTGGCAGGCGCCGCGCCTCTCGCGTTGCCGGGCGTGACGGCGCCGTCCACAACCAGCGTGGGGCGGAAGATCCCGACGACCGCCACCACGGGGAAACCCGAGTCGATGCGGAAGGCCGGCAC
>JBKJQX010000109.1:0-38935 GCA_046594875.1 Vicinamibacterales bacterium | reverse complement strand
CGCCACTTCGCAAGTCACCCGGACACCGCGCAACTTCCCATCGCGCACCGCCCTCATCGTTTGTCGCGCGCTCATGTGGGCCACGTGGATGCGGCCGCCGGTCAGTTCCGCCAGGCTGATGTCGCGCTCGGCCATGATCGATTCAGCCACACCTGGAATGCCGCGCAACCCGAGCATCGCCGCCACCGCGCCCTCGTGCGCCACCCCATCGCCTTTGAGCGACGGGTCTTCGCAGTGCTCGATGATCGGCACGTCAAACATCCCGGCGTACTCCAGCGCACGGCGCATCAACAACGCCGTCGCCACCGGCTTGCCATCGTCTGTAAACGCCACGCAGCCGGCCGCTCGAAGGTCGCCCATCTCGGTCATCTGATCGCCCATGGAGCCGAGGGACACCGCCCCGATGGGATAGACGCGCGCGAAGCCCGCTTCGGCGGCGCGCTTGAGGATGAACTGGGTCACCGACGCCGAATCGTTGACCGGGTCGGTGTTCGGCATACACGCGACGCCGGTAAATCCGCCGACCACCGCCGACCAGGTGCCGGTGGCAATGGTCTCCTTGTGTTCCTGGCCAGGCTCGCGCAGGTGCACGTGCATGTCAATGAGCCCCGGCGTGATCACGAAGCCGGCAGGCACGTCTATGACACGAGCGCCGTCGAGGGGGAGGTCCTTGCCGATCGCCGCGATCAGGCCGTTCTCAATGCGGATATCAAAGTGACCGTCACGACCCGCCCGGGGGTCCACCACCCGGCCGCCTTTGAGCACGTACGCGTCTGTTGCGTGAGCCATTACGTCAGTTCCTCGCCCGCCAGCAGGTACAACACGGCCATGCGCACGGCCACGCCGTTGGCCACCTGATCCAGAATCACCGACCACGGCCCATCCGCCACAGCCGAGTCAATTTCCACACCCCGATTCATCGGGCCTGGGTGCATGACGATGACGTCGGAAGCCGCGTGCTCCAGCCGCGCGGGCGTCAACCCGAACAGCGTGAAATATTCGCGCAGCGACGGCAGAAATAGCCCATGCATGCGCTCGTGCTGCACGCGCAGCATCATCACGACGTCGGCGTCCTTGACCGCTTCGTCGATAGAGGTCGTCACGTGAACTCCCAGCGCCTTCAGGCCAAGCGGAATCAGCGTCGCCGGCCCACACGCGCGCACTTCGGCGCCCATCCTTGTCAGCAGCAATACGTTGGACCGCAACACGCGGCTGTGCAGCAGGTCGCCAACGATGGCCACCTTGAGGCCGGCCAATCGCCCCTTCCGCTCCCGCATCGTCAAGGCATCGAGCAGCGCCTGAGTCGGATGTTCATGGGTGCCGTCGCCGGCGTTCACGATGCCCGCCTTGCAGATGGTGGAAAGCAGATGCGGCGAGCCCGACGCCGCGTGGCGAATGACGATGAGGTCGGGCGACATGGCTTCGAGTGTGCGAGCCGTGTCAGCGAGGGTTTCGCCCTTGGTGACGCTCGAGCCAGCGGTGGTGATGCCCATCGTGTCGGCGCTCAGCCGCTTTTCGGCAAGTTCGAAGGACAGCCGTGTGCGGGTGCTTGCCTCGAAGAACAGGTTCACCACGGTGCGCCCGCGTAAGGCCGGAACTTTCTTGATCGTACGGGTGCCGATTTCCTTCATCGCCACAGCGGTGTCGAGAATCAACTCGATCTCGGCGGGGTCGAGGTCTGCAATACCCAGCAGGTGGCGACTGCGAAGGCGTGTGACCGCGGTCATGACGCACCTTCCACTTCATCTACTTCCACTTCATCGCGACCGTCGATCTCAAGCAGCCGCACCTGCACGCTCTGCTGCCGTGACGTCGGAACGTTGCGACCGACGTAGTCGGCACGGATTGGCAGCTCGCGATGGCCGCGGTCTACCAGGACGACCAACTGGATGGCGTTGGGCCGCCCGAAGTCGATGAGCGCATCCAGCGCGGCGCGAATCGTCCGTCCCGTGTAGAGCACGTCGTCGACCAGGATGATGGTGCGGCCGTCGATTGAAAACGGAATGTCGGTGCGCCGCAGAATTGGCTGGGGCCCCACCTGATGTTTCATCAGGTCATCGCGGTACAGGGTGATATCGAGGGTGCCGGTGGGCACGTCATGGCCACCGGCGGTTTTGAGATTCGCGGCCAGTCGTTCGGCGAGCGGCACACCACGGGCACGGATCCCAATGAGGGCCAGGTTATCGGCGCCGCGATTTCGTTCGAGAATTTCGTGCGCGATGCGCATCAGGCTTCGCCCGACGCGGTCGGCATCCATCACGATAGGCATATCTTCACCTCTTTGCGGCCTCTCGGGACCACTCTTAAAGAGCAGGGCTAGTCTAACACGCGGCCCTGCTCCAGTCCGTGGGTCCGTGGGTCCGTGGGTCCGTGGGTCCGTGGGTCGCGGTGCGCGCTTCGCGCGTTCTTTCGCTAAGGATGCGTGCCGTGCGGAAACCCCGAGGGAACAGTGAAAATGACCGCGCGAAGGGCGCACCGAGAACCAACGGACCCGCGGACCTGCGAACCCTCTCCCCGCCAACTACCGCTCATGCGTCGAGATGTACGTCACCGGATGTTCTCGTCTGAACGAACGGACGAACAGGTCCGAACGCGCGAAGCCGTCCATGTCGCGCCCCACCGGCAGGCCAAGGTAATAGAGCACTGTGGGCGCGACGTCCACGATGGCCCCGCGCAGGAGTTCGGCATGGATCACCTGAGAACCGTGCGCGAGGAGGAAGCCGTCTGGCGCGCTCTCATGGCTGCCCGTCAGGTCCGCCTGCCGAAGGAGGCGCGCCAATAGCCGCTTGTGCAGGGTTACGCGTTCCATCCCGAAGCCCGACACCACGAGCAGCAGGTCGCCGGGCACCTGGCGATCGATCACGCGCCCGATGTCGGCATCAATCTCATCGTAGTAGGCATCGAGGAGCGCCACGCCGGCCGCGGCCTCCGGCGTCACTCGGGCGGGGCGTCCCGGGCCTGCGCTGCCCCAGTGCATGTGCGACAGTGGATCGATGCCCTGATACCGGAGCGCGGTCACGCGCGGCGCGAACTGCGGCTCCAGGCGGCTGGCCACATCGCGGTACACGCGATCCCACCGCGCAGGCAGTCCGCCGTCGGCTTCAACGTCGGCCGGGGGCGTCACCGGCGAGTCGGCGCTGGCCCACCCTGAAAACTCCTCGGCGTCAAAGACTTCGCGGGCGATCTCCACGGCGCTTGATGGCACGCCGGCGCGCGCGTCGGCAAGCCGCAGCGGCGAGCTGGTGCCGCGATGGAAGCGATCGGAAATGAGGTACCCCCGCGAGAGCCGGGCGGGATACGTGAGCGGCCAGCGGACAATCCCCGACGCAAAACCATAGTCGGCGGCAATGTCCCAGAACATGCGCGCGCGTACCGACTCGGCGGTGGCGGCGCCTTCGATCACGTAGCCCTGCTGAATCAGGCCGTACGCAAAGCAGTAGTCGGGCAGCAGGTCCACCGGATCGTCTTCGTCGGGTTCAATGCGGAACACCGCGTTCGAGCGCACGCCGTTTTTGGACGGGTACTTCCCCGTGGCCGCCGCGGCCCACACCGGCTCGGCCTGCGTCGGCTTGAGCGTTGCCAGGTCCATGACCGCGCCGCGATCGAGGATGCGGCCGAAGTTTGGCAACCGCCCGGCCGCCACGCGTTCCCGCACCAGACTCAAGGAGGCGCCGTCGAGCAGAATCATGTCGACCCGGGGTCCCATCTGCGCCAATACGGTGCCCCCGCGCGGCGGCGGCGACGTGGCACGCGGCACCGACGGCATGGGCAAATCCCCAGGACCGCGGAACCAAAGCGGGACCACCACTGACGCGATCAGCGTCACCGTCAGAAGTACGCCTGCTGCACGTGTGCCCGACCGCCCGAACGAATACCGCAACGCCACCACGCCAACGAGGACCACGGCAATCACGGTCTGAGCCACCGCCGCGCTCCACATGCGCGCGGCAGTCAACTCGCCGAGCACCGCCCTGAAGCCTTGCAGGTTGCCCCAGATCACGAACGCCGTCGCCGCAGCACACGCGGCGCCCAGCCAGGCCAGCATCCGAACACTCAGCCATCCGGGCTTCAGCGGTCGCGACGCCAGGACCTCCCGGATCAGGATCACCAGATACACAGCCACCGTCAGAGGCAGCCCGTAGTACGCCACCAGAGCCAGAAACCACTGGCCGGATGTTCGGGAAAACAACGGAACCTGCGGATTGATCAGGAGGACGACCACGGCCAGATAGACCGCGCCGAGTACGCCACCGAGTATGGCGTTGGTCAACATCCTCAGGTAGCGCATGGGCGTCCCAATTTTAGTCCCGGAACCCATGGTCGTATACTTTCCTGCTGATGCCTGTTGATATCCCGGCCGCAGTGATTGGCAACACGCGGCTGACACCCGAGTACAACGTGTTGTCACTGGCCGCGCCTGGCGTGGCTGAACACGCCGCCCCGGGACAGTTCGTGATGGTGAAGACCGCGCCGGGCCTGGACCCGCTGCTGCGGCGGCCGTTTTCCATCTTCGAGATCCTGCGCGACGCCTCGGGCGCACCAGTGGGCATCAGCCTCCTGAATAAACGCGTGGGCGTCGGCACCTCGCTGCTCTACGACGCGCGCGACGGCGATCGCATCGACTGCCTTGGCCCGCTCGGTAAACCGTTTGAGCCGGTTGATCCACCTGCCGAAGCCTGGATGGTGGCCGGCGGCGTCGGCCTGGCGCCCTTTGCCACGCTGGCCCAGGCCCTGGCGGCACGTGGCACGTCGATGACGCTCTTCTACGGCGGACGCAGCGCGACCGACCTGTTCCACGAATCGTTTTTTACCGGTCTTGGCGCCACGCTGGTGATCACGACCGAAGATGGCAGTCGCGGCGAACGCGGGCGCGTCACCTTGCCGCTCGAACGCGCGCTTGCGGCGCGCGCAGCCAACCGCCCGGTCACGATGTACGCGTGCGGGCCAACCCCGATGATGCGCGCCGTGGCAGCCCTGGGCGCCACGCACGCGCGGCCAACGTTCGTCTCGCTCGAACCCGTGATGGGCTGCGGCATGGGCGGGTGTTACAGCTGCGTGGTGCGGGTCACGCGGCCGGGCGGCACACACTTCGTCCGCTCGTGTATCGAGGGGCCGGTGTTTGATGCGGCCTCGGTCGTGTGGGACGCGCTGAAGGGAGGGCACTGATGGCCGACCTCTCCGTCAAGATCGGTTCGCTCACTCTGAAGAACCCCGTCATCGCCGCGTCCGGGTGCTTCGGCTACGGCCTGGAGTACGCGTCAGCGGTGGACATCTCCGCCCTGGGCGGCGTTGCCGTCAAGGGCCTCTTTCTCAACGAGCGCGAAGGCCATGCTCCCCCGCGCATTGTCGAGACTCCGGCCGGCATGCTCAACGCGATCGGCCTGCAGGGCATCGGCGTGCACAGGTTCGTCAAGGAGAAGCTCCCCGAGCTGAAGCGCCTTGGCGCGACGACCATCGTGAATGTCTGCGGGTCCACGATCGACGAATACTGCGAAGTCTCCCGTGTGCTGTCAGACGCCGAAGGCGTGGGCGCGATCGAACTCAATATTTCCTGCCCGAACATCAAGGAGGGCGGCATCCAGTTTGGCTGCAGCCTCACGGGCACGTACGAGGTCGTGAGCGCGGTGCGGAAGGTCACATCGTTGCCGCTCGTGCCGAAGCTCACGCCGAACGTGACGGACCCGGCGTCCTTTGCGCGCGCGTCTGAAGACGCGGGTGCCGACGCCATCTCGCTGGTCAACACGTTTCTGGCCATGGCCATCGACGTAGAGACACGCAAGCCAAAACTCACCAACGTGATGGGCGGCCTGTCGGGTCCGGCGATCCGGCCGATCGCGGTGCGCATGGTGTGGGAATGCCGGCAGGCGGTGAAACTGCCGATCATCGGCATGGGCGGCATCGCCAATGCGACCGATGCCCTGGAGTTCATCATCGCGGGCGCCGATGCCGTGCAGGTGGGCACGGCCAACTTTGTGTATCCCACGCTGTGGGCGGAGATGATCGACGGCATTGACAAGTATCTCGATCGGCACGGGATTGCGCGTGTTGCCGATCTCGTCGGAAAGATGGAGCGATGAATCCCATCCTGATTGCGCTCGACGTGCCGTCGGCCACCGCCGCGTTGGCCCTCACGGACACGCTGCGCGGCAGCGTGGGCGGCTACAAGATTGGCAGCCAGTTGTTCACCGCAGAGGGACCGTCCATCGTGCGCGCGCTCGCCGGGCGCGGCGACAAGGTCTTCCTCGACCTGAAGTTTCACGACATTCCGAACACCGTGGCGGGAGCGATCGAGTCTGCGAGCCATCTGGGCGCGTGGATGATGAACGTGCACGCGTCCGGTGGCCAGGCGATGATGCGCGCAGCCGCGGAGGCTGCCGATCGCGCGGCGACTGCCGGGCGCCCCCGCCCGTTGGTGATTGCCGTGACGGTGCTGACGAGCATGAGCGCGGAAGTGCTCGCGAGCGTAGGTGTCCACCGGTCGCCTGCCGAGCAGGTGGTGCATCTCGCGCTGATGGCGAAAGCCTCCGGGATGGACGGCGTGGTGGCCTCGCCACTCGAGACGGCCGCGATTCGCGATGCCTGTGGCCCCGACTTCCTCATCGTCACGCCTGGAATCCGCGGAGGCAGCGCGGAGCAGACAAGCGGCCGCCAGGACCAGTCACGCACGATGGCGCCGGGTGACGCCATGCGTGCGGGGGCGAGCTACCTGGTGGTGGGCAGGCCGATTACTGGCGCGCCCGATCCGCGGCGGGCCGCACAGGATATTGCCGCCGAGACCCGCGCCCACCTCGGCTAACGCCCCGCCGGAAATTGAGGGTTGAGGATTTAGCGATTGAGGATCGGGATGGGACGGATTACTGATCTCTGATCGCTGATGGCAATTGCCCGATGGGGCAATTGTGGGATCGCGAGATTGTGGGATGGGGCGATTTCCGGATTGGGATGGCCGGGTGGTGGGATTGGGATGGCCGGGTGGAGGGATTGAGATGGCCGGGTGGTGGGATTGGATTGGCGGATCGCACCCCGTGCAATCCAGCCAATCCCCCATACCGATCCGCATTCCAACATCAGCAATGCGCGAAAATCCCGATCCTCAGTTCTCCATCCTCAATCCTCAATGGAGGCACGGCAAAATAGGCAGAGCCTATTTCGCCGTGATCACAAACTGTCCCCGGCGGTTTTGCTGGAAGCAGGTTTCGGTCTCGTCCATGCACGTGGGCTGTTCTTCGCCCTTGCTCACGATGCTCACGCGCGCGGCGGGCACGCCCAGGCTCACGAGATAGTCGCGCACTGACGCCGCTCGGCGCTCGCCGAGCGCGAGGTTGTATTCGTTCGTGCCGCGCGAGTCGGCGTGCCCCTCCACCGTGACGCGCGTTGACGCCCAGCGCATCAACCACGTGGAGTTTTTCTGGAGGCTGGCCTTGCCGGCGTCGCTCAGGTCAGCGCTGTCGTACGCAAAAAACACTGTATCGAGCGGCTTCTGCTGATTCAGCGCATCGAGCGACCAACTGGCAAACACCTCGTCCTCAGTCGGCACAGGCGCAGCCTGCGGCACCGGCGGCGGTGGTGGCGGTGTCTGGGGCGGCGGCGCCTGAGGAGGCGGGGCCGCGATAACGGCGGGTGGAGGCGGCGGCGCGGGCGTCGGCGGCACAACCTTCGCGCCGCAGGCAACGGTGACAGCCAATGCGCCCGCCGCGAGCACCCCCGAGGTGATTCTAAAAGATTCTCGATACATCCACATTCTCCCGTGACGTCGTCATTGAGGTTTTCAGTCCTGCCGAGCTTACAAACCCCCGCCAGATGTGTCAACGACGAACGGAAGCGAAATCTCGACCTCCCCCCTACAATGGAGCCCAATGCCCTCGATGGACCCGCATGACGCCATGGACGCGATGCTCACCGCCACGGCCCGCGCCGAGGACGACCATTTCTGGTTCAGGGGCCTTCGGCGCTCCGCGCGAGTCATGCTCGACGCGGCCCTCAAGGGCCGCCGGTTGGGGCGGATCGTGGACTGTGGCGCGGGAACCGGCCGCAACCTCGACTGGCTACGCGAGTACGGACCGGTCGTGGGCATTGAGCGCTCGCCCACGGGCCTTGGGGTGGCGCGGGCACACGGGCGCCTCATCGTGCAGGGCACCGTGGCGGCGCTCCCACTGCCGTCCGCATCGGTGGACCTGGCCACGTCGTTTGATGTCCTCTATTGCCTGCCGGACGCCGACGAACGCGCGGCCCTTGCCGAAATGGCTCGAGTCCTTCGGCCGGGCGGGCTGGCGCTGGTCAATGTGGCCGCACTCGACATGCTGCACGGCGCCCATTCCACGCTGACGCGGGAACTGCGGCGCTACAGCCGAGCCCGGCTGCGCGGTCGGTTGGAAGGTGCGGGATTCACGATTGACCGGATGTCGTTCACGAACTTCTCGACGTTCCCCGCGACGCTCGTCGTACGGGCATTCGATCGGTGGTCGGGCCGCGTGGCGCAGGCATCGGACGCCGACTTGCGGGTGCCGTCACCGCCGATCAACCGGACCCTGAACCTGGCGCTGGCTGCCGAGGCCCGGGTCATGCGCTACGTGAACCTGCCTGTGGGCACATCCCTGATGTGTCTGGCGCACCGGAGCTGAACGCGACGGACTATTCGTCCCAGTCGTCACCGTCGGCGTCGTCGTCTTCATCATCGACAACGTCATCGTCGCCTTCGGCGGCGTCGGCCTTTTCCTCTGCCTCTTCCTCGTCGTCGTCATCGTCTTCATCTTCCGACTCGAATTCGAGCGGATCGAGGGACGCGAGCCGAAGATTGCTGGCGCAGCCGTCACAGACCCAGGGATCGCCGACCTCCATCTCTTCGAGGTCCGTTTCGTCGATCTTGATTTCGATGTCGCATTCCGGGCAGGTCACCATACACTCTCCTCCGACTTCAGACCGCGATTATAAATGATGCTGGACAAGATTATTCTGATCGCACATCGCGATGTCGATGTGCGTCACCGATTTTCCACGGCGCTGGCCGGGGCGCGTCATACGCCCGTCATGGCGGCCACCGCGGCGGCGGCCGACCTGGCCGCACGGGATTCGGCCCGACCTGTCAGCCTGGCTCTGGTGGATGCGGGCCTGCGCGAAGACGCGCCGGCGTGGATTCTTACCTTGCGCGGAGACTCGGGGCGGCCGGTGCTCGTGTTTGCTGGCAGTGTGGCGTCGTCGGCCGACGCCCGCGCCCTGCTGGCCGTGCCTATTGCCGGTTACATCAACGAACACGCGTCACCGGCGCAGATTTTACCGGCGCTCGCGCCCCATCTGTTTCCAGCCAGCTTCGATCGCCGATTGAGCGCGCGGGTACCGTTGGGTATCCCCGTGTCGTACCGCGCCGGCCAGACGATTGCGACGGCTGTCACGCTGAACCTTGGACGAGGCGGGCTGGCCGTACGCACGCTGAGTCCCCTCAGTCCGGGGACCCTGGTCGACCTGAAGTTCAGGGTGCCGGGCAGGTCCGAGATCGAAGCACGCGGGCGCGTGGTGTGGTCCGACCGCACCGTCGGCATGGGCATCCAGTTCGAGTTCCTGTCCTCCGGGGATCAGCAAGTCATTGACGGATTGACATAGCGCGGCGCGAGAGCAGGCCGGTGCCGCGCAGGCCGTTGGCTACAACCAGCAAGGACGCACCGGTGTCGGCCAGCACCGCCATCCAGAGCGTGGCGAGACCCACCGCCGCCAGGGCGACAAACGCCAGCTTGAGACCGAGCGCGATGGCCACGTTGACTCGAATGGTCTGCACCGTGGCGCGACCGAGCCGGACGGCAAACGGCAACTTCGACAGGTCGTCGGACATCAGCGCCACGTCCGCTGTCTCAAGCGCGACATCGGTGCCGGCGGCGCCCATAGCGATGCCGACATCGGCGGTGGCCAGTGCCGGCGCGTCGTTGATGCCGTCTCCGACCATGGCCACCGTGCCGTGCTCGCGCTGCAGCATTTGCACGAGCGTCACCTTGTCGGCCGGCAACAGGTCTGCGTACACCTCGTCAACGCCCGACGACTTGCGAATCATCTCGGCCGACCGCCGTGTGTCGCCGGTGAGCAGCACCACATGTTCCACGCCTGCGTCACGCAACGACTGCACCACTGAGGTGCTGCCGGCACGCGGTTGGTCGGCAAGCCCGATGACGCCGAGTGCGGCGCCGTCGCGACCAATGAACACCGGCGTGCTGCCGCCCGCTTCGATCTCGGCCATGCGCGCGTGAACGGCATCGGTGCAGAGTTCGCGCGATTCAAAGAACCTGTGACTGCCGATGACCGCCACGGACGCGGCCACCAGCGCCTCAGCGCCAAGGCCAGGCAGCGCGCGGAACCGTTCTCCAGCGGTGACATCCAGACCGGCGTCGCGCGCGCGGCCGACAATGGCGCGGCCGATCGGATGCTCCGACCGCGCCTCAAGCGCCGCGGCCACCGACAGCACATCGTCTGCGCTGGCGCCGTTGACGCCAAGCACATCAGTGACGGCCACGCGGCCGTCGGTCAAGGTACCGGTCTTGTCGAACGCCACACAGCGGACCGCCGCCAGCCGTTCGAGGCTGGCGCCGCCCTTGATGAGCACGCCGGCCCGCGCCGCCACCGTCAACGCCGAGACCACGGTCACCGGCGTTGAGATCACCAGCGCGCAGGGGCATGACACAACGAGCAGCACCAGTGCGCGGTATGCCCAGGCACCCCATTCACCGCCTGCAAGCGACAGCGCCTCCACCGAGCCGATCACCGGCGGCACCACGGCGATCAACACAGCCAGGGCGACCACCGCAGGGGTGTACCGCCGCGCGAACGTTTCCACCATCGTCTGCATGGGCGCTCGCTGGGCCTGCGCCTGCTCCACCATGTGGACGATGCGGGCGATGGTGCTGTCCTGTGCCAGGCGGGTCACACGCACATCGAGTGAGCCGTTGCCGTTGATGCTGCCGGCGAACACGCTGTCATCCGTCGTCTTTTCCACAGGAAACGACTCGCCGGTCACGGGAGCCTGGTTCAGCGCGGACTCGCCGGAAACCACAATGGCGTCGACCGGGACCTTTTCGCCTGGCCGCACGAGCACGATGTCGCCAAGCACCAGTTGCGCGACGGGAAGCGTGACGACGCCGCCGTCCTTGCGCACCAGTGCCTCGCTGGGAGCCATCGTCATCAAGTCGCGAATTGCGCGTCTGGCACGGGCCATCGTCCGCGACTCGAGCCACTCGGAGACGCCGAACAGCCAGATGACCGTCGCGGCCTCGAGCCATTCACCGAGGATGAGGGCGCCCGCCACGGCGATGACCATGAGGACGTGAATGTCGAGCACGCGTCGTTGCACTGAACGCCACGCGTTGCGAGCCGGGCCGGGAATGGTGAGGACGATGGCGATGGCGTAAAGCGCCAGAGCCCAGCGTCCATATCCCATCCAGGAGAGGCCGCCGCCGAAGGCGATGGCCGCGCCCGCCCCGGCCATAATGGCAGTCAGGCGCGCGGCCGGTGGCGGTGGCGCCGCTGGCGTGCATACGTCGCTGCCGCAACAGGCGTCACTCACGGTGTCCCCTCTTCGAGTGTGCGGGTTCCATCACGTGTTTCCGTGTGTCCTGGAGCAGCCCGATCACGTGGTGGTCATCCAGTGAATAAAAGGCCAGGCGCCCGGTGCGGCGCACCCGGACGAGCCTCGCCGTACGCAGGAGCCGCAATTGATGCGAAACGGCCGACTCGGACAGGCCGACGAGGGTGGCCAAGTCGCAGACACACCGTTCGCCGTGGGAAAGAGCGTCGAGCATTCTCACCCGGGTGGGGTCTCCGAGAAGCTTGAAGACCTCGGCCACCGACATCAGCACGGGGCCGGCCAGCAGCTTGGCCCTGATTCGGTCGAGCAGTTCGGGATCTGAGGGGTGGGGTTCGGCGCAGGTGGCGGTCACCACCCATTGATATATGAGTAACTGCTCATATGTCAATGCGCAGAAAAAGACGTCGGGTGTCTTTTTGATGCCGGCCGCAAAAAGACACCCGACGTCTTTTTCGCATACGATCAACCTCTTAATTCACTGGCCGACGGCCTCGCCGTCGCGTCTGACAACGCGGAGAGTACTGATGATCGAGGTTCAACACCTCACGAAACGCTACGGGCCTTTCACGGCGGTGGACGATGTCAGCTTCCGCGCCGAAAAGGGCGAAATCCTCGGACTGCTTGGGCCAAACGGCGCTGGCAAGACCACCACCATGCGGGTACTGACGGGCTACATGCCGGCCACCGAAGGGTCGGCCACGGTCGCCGGGTACGACGTCTTCGCGAATCCCATCGAGGCGAAACGCAGGGTCGGCTACCTCCCGGAGACGCCGCCGCTGTATCCGGACATGACGGTACGCGAGTACCTCACGTTTGTGGCGAAGCTCAAATTGCCGGCCTCGGTGACGAAGTCCGAACGGATCTCGCGCGTCAACGGCGTGATGACGAAAACCAACATCACCGACATGGCCAACCGCCACTGCGGGAAGCTCTCAAAGGGCTACAAGCAGCGTGTCGGCCTGGCGCAGGCGCTGATTCACGACCCGGAAGTGCTCATCCTCGATGAGCCCACCGCGGGCCTGGACCCGAAGCAGATCATCGAAGTGCGCGACCTCATTCGTGCGCTCGCCGGCAGTCACACGGTGGTGCTGAGCACGCACATCCTCCCCGAGGTGTCACAGACCTGCCAGCGCGTGGTCATCATCAATCGGGGCCGCGTGGTGGCCGTGGACACGCCCGACAACCTGACGCAGCAGCTGAAGGGATCGGCCACGTTGTATGTGCAGGTGGACGCCGCCGGTGCTGACGCCGCCGCGGCTCTTTCGGCAATCACTGGTGTGCGCCAGGTTTCTGAGCACGACCGTCACGAACAGCTGGTGGGCTTTGAAGTGGCCTCCGACACCGAGCGCGACATCCGGCGCGATGTGGCCCGGATGATTGTGGACAAAGGCTGGGGCCTGCTCGAACTGCGGCCCTTGCGCCTGAGCCTGGAGGACATCTTCCTGCAGTTGACGACGGATGAGAATGCGAATACTTCCGCCAGCGGGCCGACGGCTGCACAGCCCTTCGACTCCGCTCAGGGCGACGCGGCTGGCGCCGCGTCGGAAAGCGAGGCCACTCCCAATGCGTAATGTCATGACCATCGCCGGCAAGGAATTGCGCGGCTTCTTCGCTTCCCCAATGGGCTGGATCGTGATGGGCTTGTTTGCCCTGCTCTTCGGCTACTTCTTCCTTGCGCACCTGGACTACTTCGTCGGCCAGAGCATGCAGGCGCAGCAGGGCGGCGGGCCGATCAATGTGAACCAGTTCATGATTCGGCCGCTGCTGCAGAACGTGGCGCTCATCAACCTCTTCCTGCTGCCAATGATCACGATGCGGGCGTACGCGGAAGAGAAGCGGTCTGGCACGATCGAGCTGCTGCTGACCTCACCGGTGACCGACGTGCAGATCATCCTGGGCAAGTTCCTCGGGGTGCTGGGCTTCTACGCGGCGCTGCTGGGAGTGACGATGCTCTACATCGGCATCCTGTTCTGGTTCGGCAACCCCGAGTGGAAACCCGTGCTGACCGGCTACTTCGGCCTGCTGCTCATGGGCGGATGTTTCCTCTCGGTGGGCCTCTTCATTTCGAGCACGACGAAGAATCAGGTCGTGGCCGGCGCGGCCACGTTCGTGGTCTTCCTGCTGCTGTGGATCATCAGCTGGCTCGGACAAAGTGCCGGCCCGGCGGTGGCGAGCCTGCTCGATTACCTCTCGATCGTCTGGCACTTCGACGACTTCGGGAAGGGCGTCATCGACACCAAACACGTGATCTACTATCTGAGTTTCATCACCTTCGGACTCTTCCTCACCCTGAAGTCCGTGGACACTGAACGGTGGAGGGGCTGATCGTGAAAAAGCTCATTGGATTCCTTGGTTGGTTTGGCGTGGCGCTGGTCGCCGCCGCGGTGGTCATTCGCTTCACGCGACCCGAATTAATGGAATGGTCGCAGCGGCTGGCCATTGCGGGCCTCGTGGTCACCCTGCTCTACACGCTGGGCCAGTGGCGCGACATCGCCCGCTCGTTCCAGGGGCGCAACGTCAAATACGGGACGATCGCGGCCGGCAGCGTGGTGGTGTTTCTCGGCATCCTGATCGCGGTCAACTGGATCGGCAACCGCCAGAACAAACGCTGGGACGTCACCTCGACCAAACAGTTCGAGCTCTCGGATCAGACCAAGAAAGTTGTGTCGTCACTCACACAGCCGGTGGCGGTCAGGGTGTTTCACAGCACGGCCGACGTGCAGCGATTCCGCGACCGGCTCGCCGAGTATCAGTACCTCTCGTCGCAGCTGCAGGTGGAGTTCTTCGACGTGGAGAAGCAGCCGCTCGAAGCGCAGAAGTACGAAGTGGCGCAGTTCGGCACCATCATCTTCGAATACGCCGGGCGCCGGGAACGCGCCAACACCGACACCGAGCAGGAGATTACCAACGCCCTGATCAAGGTGGTGGAAGGCAAAGCGAAGAAGGTCTACTTCATCCAGGGTCATGGCGAACGTGATTCGGCCGGCGCCGACCCACGGGGCTACAGCCAGATCGCCGAAGCACTCAAGAGCGACAACTTCGAGGTGGCACCGCTCGCGCTGGCTCAGGACGCGACCGTGCCTGAAGACGCCACGATGCTCGTCATCGCCGGACCAACCAGCGACTACATGGCCGGTGAGATGGACCTGCTCCGGGGTTACCTTGGCAAGGCGGGCAAAGTGATGCTCCTGCTTGATCCGCCCGACGCCACCGGCGGCATGACCGTGCCGAACCTGGTGGCACTGGCGAATGAATGGGGAATCACCGTCGGCACCGACATCGTGCTGGATGCCAGCGGCATGGGTCGCGCGATTGGCGCGGGGCCGGAAGTCCCGCTCGCGATGAGTTATCCCGCGCACCCGATCACAGACGGATTCCGGGTGATGACCGCGTTCCCGATGACACGATCGGTGACGCCGATCGAAGGCGGCACGGCGGGCAAGACGGCGCAGAGCCTGGTGCAGACCAGCCCGCGCAGCTGGGCCGAAAGCGACATCAAGGCGCTCTTCGCGACGGGTAAGCCCGTGCCGGCCGAGGCGGGCGACAAGGCGGGCCCGATTTCCATCGCAGCCGCAGTGACAGGTGAGGCCACGGCTGCACTGGCTCCGACCGAACCAGACGCGCCGAAGTCTGAGGCGCGGCTCGTGGTGGTGGGCGACGCCGACTTCGGTTCCAACGGCGCGCTCGGCATCCAGGGCAATCGCGACCTGTTCCTGAACATGTCGAACTGGCTGGCGCAGCAGGAGAACCTGATCGCCATCCGCGCCAAGGACCCCGAAGACCGGCGCATTCAACTGACCGAAGACCAGAGCAGCCGCATCTTCTGGCTGGCGCTCGTGATCATCCCGCTCGCGCTGATCGGTGTCGGCGTGCGTGTCTGGTGGACGAGGCGATAGGCGCCATGCGCAGCGGCCGGTCTTTTCTACTCATGCTCGTGGTGGCCGCAGGCCTCGGCGCCTACATCTATTTCGTGGAGATGAAGCGCGACCCGGCGGCCGACACGGCCACGCCAGCTCGCGAAAAGGTGTTTACGATCGAGGCGGGCACGATTGAGGACGTGGAAATTACCAACGCCACGTCCCAGGTCGTGCGCGTCTCGCGCAAGGACACGACCTGGTCGCTCGTCGCCCCTGAGGCGGTCGAAGCCGACACGGCGGAAGTCACCACGGTGATTTCGTCCCTCGAGTCGCTCGAGCGAGTCAAGGTCATCGATGACAATCCCCCGTCGGCCGCGGCCTTCGGTCTCGCACCCGCCCGGATCAAGGTGGCCTTCAAGACCGCTGGCGATGCCACCCAGAAAGTCCTGCTCATCGGCAACAAGACGCCGACGGGCGGAGACCTGTACGCGAGCGTTGAGGGCTCGCCAGCGGTATTCCTCATCGGTGCGTTCCTTGAAGACACGTTCAACCGCAAGCCGTTCGACCTGCGCGAGAAGACGGCGCTGAAGTTCACCCGCGAAGCGGTTGACAGCATCACGCTGGCGCAGGGAACCACGCGTGTCTCACTCGCGAAGACCGGCAACGATTGGCGCTTCTCCGGCCCCACCGGCGCCCGTGCGGACGCGGCGGCTGTGGATGCGCTCGTCGGCCAACTGGCTCAGGCGCGCATGACCAGCATTGTGCCTTCCGACTCGGCCGCGAAACCTGGCGATCACGGCCTCGACAAACCGCAGGTGGTGGTCACCGTCGGCACCGGCTCGTCCAAGGCGGAACTCGCCATCGGCAAGAAGGAAGACGACACGCACTTCTTCGCGCGCGACCTCTCGCGGCCGCTCGTCTTCAGCGTCGACAAGACGCTGCTGGATGAACTGCTCAAGAAGGCAGACGACTTCCGCGTGAAAGACGTCTTTGCGTACCGCTCGTTCACCGCAACCGGCATGGACGTCGCTTTCGGCGGCCAGACCTACACCTTCGCCAAGAAAAAGGCCGAGGGTGAAAACTCGCTCGAAAAATGGTGGCAGACCGCTCCGGCATCAAAGGAACTGGAGTCGGCCAAGTTCGACGACTTCCTGATGACCATGTCGAACCTGCGCGCCGAGAGCTTTGCGACGACGGCCCACACCGGCGGCGAGGCCATCACCATCACGGCGCGCTTCGGCGATGCCGCAGCTCCGCAGACGGAAACCGTCACCCTGCGCAGAGTCGGCACGGTCGTGCACGCAGTTCGCGCAGGCGAACCGGGCGCGGCGGTCGTCTCGACAGCCGACTTCGACCGCGCGCTGGGGCTCTTCAGGGAACTCACGAGCGCGAAGTGAGTCCAGAGTCCAGGGTCCAGAGTCCAGAGTCCGGAGTCTGTCCTCGTAGGGCGGCCTGGGTCTCAAGGCCGCCGATCTTCCCGGCTCTACTCCTTCTCGCCGGCTGTGCGACCGCGCCAACGACATCAACACAGCCGGGGGCCACCGCGCCCGAAGCCTCAACCACCCCGGCCGGCCCCATCGAGCGCCGCGATGCGCTCGACGCGATCTTCAACGATCCCCTCTTCGCGCGCGCCACGTTCGGCGTGCGTGTCGAGTCCCTCGCCGATGGGCGCGTGCTCTACACGCGCAACAGCGAAAAGCTCGTAATACCGGCATCCAACATGAAGTTGTTGACGATGGCAGTGGCGGCAGAGAAGTTGGGCTGGGACTTCACGTTCGAGACGAAGCTTGAAGCTGCGGGCACGGTGGCCGACGGCACGCTCACCGGTGACCTTGTGGTCGTTGGCGGCGGCGACCCGTCGATTGATGCGCAGAATTTCGACGCGGCGCCGCTGTTTGACGAGTGGGCGGAACGCCTGCGGGCCGCGGGCATCCGCCGCGTCGAGGGCAGGCTCATCGGCGACGACAACATCTTCGACGACACCATCGCCGGACCCGGTTGGGCGTGGGACTACCTGGGCGACGGTTACGCCGCAGGTTCGAGCGGGCTCAACTACAACGAGAACACGGCGGTGATTCGCATCTGGCCTGGCGCCACGGTGGGTGCGCCAGCTCGAGTGGAAGTCAGCCCGGCGGGCCACGGACTGGTGCTCTCGGCCTCGGTCACCACCTCACCTGCCGGCGGCACCCCGTCGATGTCGCAGTTTCGCCAGCCTGGTGGCGACGTGCTCACCCTGAGCGGCACGATTCCTCTCGGTCGCGCGGTGGTCATTCGAACAGCGGCGGTCGAGAATCCGACCCAGTTCTTCGTGAACGGACTCAAGGCGGCGCTTGATGCGCGCGGCATCTTCGTGCGTGGCGGTGCGTGGGACATCGACGCGCTCACCGCGCCACCGGCCATCACGTCGCGGCGCACCATCGCGACGCGGCGGTCGCTGCCGCTGTCATCACTCGGCGCGTACTTCCTCAAGGAGAGCCAGAACTTCTATGGCGAGGTGATTCTCAAGACGCTGGGCCAGCGCGCAGCCAAGGTTGGCAGCACGGCAGCGGGCAAGCGGGTGGCGACCGAGACACTCACCGCCTGGGGTATTCCCGCAGACGCGTATGTCATGTATGACGGGTCGGGCCTCTCGCGCTACAACTACGTCTCTGCCGACGCCATCGTCCTGCTGCTGAAACATGTGTGGAATGATGCCCGCCTGCGTGGGCCGCTTCTGGCGGCGCTGCCTGTGGGTGGACAGGATGGCACGCTCGGTCTGCGCATGCGTAACACCGTACTCGCCGGTCGCGTGCAGGCCAAGACCGGTACGATCTCGAACGTGCGGTCGCTCTCGGGATTCCTCGTGACCGAGTCGGGCGAGCGTCTGGTCTTCTCGATGATCGCCAATCACTTCACGGCGACCAGCGCGCAGGTGGACGCGGTGGTCGAAAGAGCCTTGACGCACCTCGCAGCACTCAAGCGGTAGGCCCTGATCAGGCCGATTGCGTTGCGATCGGCACCTGTCGCAAATGGGCTTCGATAGCTTCGGCCAGCTCAGTCGAGATCGGCAGGTCAGCCCGGCCTGCCCACGCCGCGTGAAAACGCGCGACAGTGTCTCTGACCGTGTGCCTGACCAGCGTGGATGAGAGCCTTGCCTTGTTGGCAAAGCGTTCAAATCGCTCGAGGTCGAGGTCGGCAAACGACTTGGTCTCCGCGAAGCTCAGAGCGAGTCTGTCGTTCTTGATGTAGAGAATGGTCGACACGAAGTCGTAGGCCGGAGCGATCGACGCCGTGCGGGTGTCGCCGTACAACACCGACCAGTTCTTCAGATGCATGTCGCCGTTGCCGATGAGCGCGTTAAAGGTGAAGCGGCGAATGAATTCGGCGACGCCGGCTTCGCCGGCTTCGGCTGCGAATACATTGGCGATGTTCTCGTAGCTGGCCCGCTCGTACTTCCGTTCGGGATACAGGCCGAAAATCTGGGCGAAGTCCTCAGTGTGGACACGCGTGCCACTCTCCAACCGATCAAATCGCCTGATCACAAACGCCTTGGAGCCCAGGCCCGTGATCTCCGCAGGAAGTCCGGCAATGTCGGTGAGGTCCACCAGGGACGTCTCGGGCACGTCAATGCCCACGCGCCGTGCGAGTTCCATCATGGAGAATTCGTTTTCGGGAACATCGTTGTGCGTGTCGGAAGGCAGCTTGGCGATCCACGACCCGCCGCTCCCGTTGGCCGGAATCGTGAGGCCGCCTCGTGCGCCTTTCACCGCAGAGAATTTTAACTGCACTCCAGCGAGTGAAAAGCGGAGGGCCGGTTCACCATCCGCCGATTCGTCGACATCCGCAACGGCATCAGGCGGCCAACTCTCGCCGTCTGTGGGGACGATGCGGAGGGCGCCAGGCAAGTCGCCCCCCAACACCCACAACAGAAAAAGCTCGCGCTTCGGATTCACGCCTGCCCGCTCGGCCAGGTACTTTCGGAGATGACCCTCGGGCAGCAGGTTCGAGAAGAACGGCGGCACGCGCGTCTTTGTGGGTTTGGTGTCGGCATCGAGACCGCCATAGATGTCCTTGAAAGAGAGGCTCAGCGTGGGGCGATGGTTGTCGTCGATGTAGTCCTGGGTGAATGCAAACAGGACTCGGTCGTCGGGAAGCCGCGTCAGGGTCCCAATGACGATGCCATGCAGTTCGACATTGAGTGTGGAAACGTCAGGCATCGTCGTCCCCATCGCTCAGTCGGTATGCGGGAAGCGTGTGTGCATTCGGACGGCTCAACGCCTCAACCGCCGGCACCAGACTTCTCGGCACGAGCATGACCTCGAGATCAACGGCTCGCGCGAATTCGATCAGACTGGACGTTTGGAGATCCACCTTGCCACCTTCAATCTGTGAGATGTGACTCTGGGGCACCGCGATCTTGGCCCCAAGCGCACGCTGACTCAGGCCTTTGGCCTCCCTGCCCTGCTTGAGACCGGCGATCAAGCGCTTGAGATTAGAGGCTTTTTGATTTGTCATAATATATCTTAAGTACAATAAAATATATTATTACATATTACCAGTCCATGGTAGGTGGGGGCATCAGCGCATCCGTCAATACCGTTGTATTGACACCAGGTTGCCTGGGGTAAGTCCGCTGTGGCACACGCACTGACGTTGTCGCACACCGTACACGCGCACGTGCCGGTGCGGGTGCCCTCAATTCACCTGTCTGGTCCGGCCTTCCCAGTAGGGCGCGCGAAGCAGGAACTTCTGCAGCTTGCCCGTGGCCGTGCGCGACAGGACATCGCGCATCTCAACAGAGGTCGGGCACTTGAAGTGTGCCAGCTTGGTGCGGCAGTGCTCGAGCAATTCCTGTTCGGTGGCGGCAATATTCTGGCGCAGCACCACCAGGGCCATGATGGTTTCGCCCCACTTGTCGTCGGGAATCCCGATGACCGCCACTTCAGCCACGGCGCGATGCGACATCAGGCAGTCCTCCACCTCAATCGATGACACGTTCTCGCCCCCGGTGATGATCACGTCCTTCTTCCGGTCGGAGATCGAGATGTAGCCGTCGTCGTCCATCGCGCCGCCATCGCCTGTGTGAAACCAGCCGTCTACGATCGCCGCATCGGTCGCGGACTTGTCATTCCAATAGCCGGCCATGACGTGGTTCGATCGCGCCAGCACCTCGCCTTGTCCGTCGACTTGGGCGTACGAACCAATGACTGGCGCACCGGCACGGCCCAGTTTCGCGGCCCGCATGCCGGAGGAGAGTGCATCGTATTCAGCGCGGTGCCGATTGATCGTGAGCAGCGGCGACGTCTCGGTGAGTCCGTACAGTTGAATGGCCTCCCATCCCAGTTCGGTCTCGACGCGTTCGAGGGTGCTGGTCGGCGGAGGCGCACCGGCAATGAGCATGCGCGTGGTGCCGTGGCCGGGTGCCCGACCGCCTCGCACCTTCTGGGCATCAAGCACAGCGTTCACCACGGCCGGCGCCCCACCGAGGAACGTGATGCCGTGTGCCTCCACGCGGTTGAGCACCTCGGCGCCGCTGAACTTGCGCAGGAACACTTGCTGTGCCCCCATGGCCGCCAGCGCAAGCGGCATGCCCCAACCGTTGCAGTGAAACAGCGGTACGACGTGAAGGAACCGGTCGCGATCGGTGATGCCCGCGTGCCACCCGAACGTGGTCGCGTTGAGCCACAGGTTCCGGTGGGTGAGCATCACGCCCTTGGGCCGCGCGGTCGTCCCACTCGTATAGTTCAGCGTCGCCACATCGTCTTCCGCGATGTCGACAGCCGCAGGCACATTCGTCGATCCAAACAGCGCGCTGTCTGTCCCCGTTCCCAGCACGAACCGGTGATCGATTGTCAGCGCAGCGAGCACTGCGTCCAGATCCGGATCGACCAGCAGCACGCGCGCGCCTGAGTGCTGCAGGATGTATTCGATCTCGTGAGCATGCAGACGGAAGTTGATCGGGACGAGGATGCGGCCCGACACGCACGCGCCATAGAGCGCGGCAACAAAGCGGCCTCCATTGGGCGAGACGATGGCGATGCGATCGCCTCTGGCGATGCCGAGACCATCCATCGCGACTGCAAATGCGCGGGCTCGGCGAGCCAGCTCGCGGTAGGTGATCGCGCCCCAACTTCCCCCCGGCTGGTCGGGCTCATCAAGAATCCCGACGCGATCTCCATAGACGAGCTCGGCTCGATTGAGAAAATCGCCAACCGTCAGCGGCACATTCATGGGGAGATTATAAAGGCAGACGTTCTTCGCGGTTTCACGTGTCGCGCGCGTTTTACCCTCGACGCACGAAGGCTATCGCGGCGCGCGGCGCGATCTCGGCCGGCGGCATCGCTCGAAGCCATTCATCGATCTCAGCGGAGCAGACGGCTCCCCTGACGTCCGGCAGCAACAGCGGCAACACGCTCACGTACGGCCCGCCGCAGCTCGGGCTCGTCGCAACGTTGCGCCGGAGTTTTCTGCCCGCGACCCAAACACATTCCAACACGCGGGCGCGCGTCTCACGTCCAGATCATCTGAGCCCCGTAGGACTCCAGAGCGCGGTCGTGACTGACGATGGTGGCGCGTTCGGCGAGCGCCTGGGCCACCAGCATGCGGTCGAACGGATCGCTGTGGTGAGGGGGCAGCGCCTCGAGACTGGCGACGTGGGCCAGTCGAATTGGCAGCTCGGTAAAGTCGTCGGCGGCGATCAGGGCTGCGAACGGTTCATCAAGACGAAGACGGCCAAGGGCGCACTTGATCGCCACCTCCCATGCAGACACCGTGCTGACCCAGACGATGTCAGCCGAAGCGATGGCCTCTCGGGCCGCGCGGCCCAGGCGCCGGTCGTCGCACTGCCACCACAGAATCACGTGTGTATCGAGCAGCACCGTCATTCGGTGACGCAGGCGAAGCCGTCGGCAATCGCCTTTGGAAGCGGCGCGTCGAAGTCTGCACCGATCCAGATCTTGCCTTTGGCGCGGCCTGGCTTCCGTCGCACGGCTGGGCGGATGGGCACCAGCTTGGCTCGGGGCTTTCCGGCTTTGGCGATGATGATCTCGGTACCGCCTGCGGCCTCCTCCACGAGCGCTGACAACTGGGCCTTGGCCGCGTAGATGTTCAGGGAACGGATCATGGGACGACGCTATCAGATCGTTTTGGAGTTGGTCAAGTTGGTCAAGTCACGATAGTTCGCGTTTTACACCGTTACACCATGCCTGATATACCATGGTGTAACCATGCCGTTGAACATCAAGAACGCCGAGGTCGAACGCCTTGCGGCGGAGGTCGCGCGGATGACGGGCGAGTCGAAGACCGAGGCCATCCGTCGGGCGTTGCTGGAGCGTCGGCGCCGGTTGAAGGGCGCCTCCGTGACTGACCGCCGTACCCGCGTCATCAAATTCCTGGAGACGAAGGTCTGGCCGACCATTCCACAGCACCAGCTCGGGCGTCGGCTGACGCGCGAGGAAGAGGACGCGATTCTCGGGTACGGGCCCACGGGCGTATGACGCTCGACTCTTCGGCGCTGGTGGCGATTCTCCTCTCAGAGTCCGGAAGTCTCGACCTGGTCGATCGCATTCTGGAAAGTGACGCGGTCAGGGTTGGTGCACCGACGCTGGTGGAGACCTCCATGGTCTACTCCTCCCGAAAGGGTGCCGAGTCCAAGCGCGATGTTGACGACCTGATCAGCGAGTTGGGCGTCACCGTCGTACCGTTTGGCGAACCCGAGTGGTATGCAGCAGTCGCCGCCTTCCAGCGTTTCGGACGCGGCCGCCACGCGGCGGCGCTCAATTTCGGCGACTGCCTGGCGTACGCGACGGCGGCGGTCCGTCAGGACACGCTCCTGTTCACTGGCGACGACTTCACGCACACGGATATCGTGCCGGCGTAAGCGATTCTCCCTACGCGCTCGCGCGTTTGCGTACGTCTTCAAGCTTCGCGAGACGTGTGGTCGCCCAGAGAATCGCAGCCAGGCTCAACAGTGGGCTGGCGAGCATCACCGCGATTCGGACCCCAACAAGCGGAACGAACTGCATCAGCACGCCCACGAGGTAAACAGTGGCCAACGTTGAAACCCCAATAGCCCATCCGGTGACGCCGCCGACCCGGCGAATGCGATTGGCGAACACCAGGATCGCGCAGAGCGCGGCAATCCCCCACATTGTGGAGACGATGCTGATGGCTGAGAGTAGCAGGGTGTTGAGGGCTGGTTCCGGGACGGCTGCGTTCGCGAAGTAGCGCCAGGTCTGGTAGCGCAGGTAGGTCGAACTCAGAGGTACAACGACCAGACCAAGGACGACGACGATCATCGAGAGCAGGGCCATCGTTCCAGCCACGGGTGTGGCCCGTCGGCGACGGCCAGCGGCTTCTGCCAGAAACACCATCACCGGAAGAACCAGGAGTGCCTGCGGCAGAAGAGAGGCGGCCACCAGCGACCAGGATTTCAGGTCAGAGGTGACGAGGAAGAACCGATCGGTGCCTGGCGGTACGCCGTTGCTCAGCATCCAGGCCAGCCAAAGGCCGGCGACAACGGCAAGCCTCCAGACAAACGAGCACGTTGCAGCCGATGTCGCTTCCGCGATGCCCACCCTTGCGATGGTGCGAGCCAGACCCATCGCCGACCGGATGTTCACCAGGAGCCGGCGGCGGAGCGATGAAGCGCGGTTCAACTCGTGTCGCCAATCCGCCATGGCTGCATCAATCGCTCGCTGTCCGCGCTCATCGAGCGCCAGCGCGCCGAGCAGGAATCCGGCGAAGCGAGTCACGCGAACACCTTGGGTGTCTCACATCGGCGAGTGGCCGCTACGACGCACAGGCCTATCCACGCGACCGGAATCCAGCAGGCGCCTAACCACCACATAATCGAAAACTCTCCCATTGGCGTCGCGAGTTCTCCCTGAGTCCAGAGAAGCAACACCGTTGTCGCGAGGATGGCGGAGCGGACCAGGACGTTGCTGCGCTGAAGCAGCGTCCCCAGCACTGGAATCAGCGCACACGCTACGAGGTACGCGAAGAAGAAGCTCGTCCAGCGAATCGCAGACCAGCCGTCGAACTCTGGTCCCCGAACAATCCTCGTGGCGAGTTGCGTTACCGTAAGATCGTTCATGAACAGACGGGTTGGCAGGTACGGTCCGGGTCCGGTTTTCCACATGCCCATGGAAGCCATCCGCAGGCCCTCACCGGGCGGGTTGGGGACGATTTCCACCTGACCAGAGCGTGCGGTGCTCGTTCCAGGATTGGCCTCGAGAAATGCACGGTTGGTCAGTGGCACGCCCCACCCCAGCAGCGCGGCAGCCACGAGGAGTGTGGAGAGACCAAGACCCAGGCTGGGCGCAGGGCGTTGTTTACTGCCAAGCGCCGTCGCAAGTAACACCGCGACCGGGAGGAAGTACGCAAGGAACGCCACCTGCCTGTATAGGCGTGACGACAGCGTCAGCGTCCAGATGTTGGGTGACAACTGAACGATCAAATTGGCAACCACCAGATAGCCGACCGTCCACAGGAACACTCGAGCGAGAACGCCGCTTTGGCCGATCAGGGCTACTTCCCGCAGACTGACTCCAGTGACGCACCGGAGCACCGAGAACATCGCTCGCGCGGAGACGACGACCCCGGACAATGGCCCGCTGGACCTCTCCGCTTCCCTTCTCCAGTCAGCCAATGTCTCGTCGAAGATACGCCGACCGGACTTGTCCACGGGCAGCACGCCGAGAGCCCACCGCACCACCGCGTAGAGCGGAAGGGTCATGACTTCGCCCCGCTGACGTCACCCATGATTTCCATCGCCGCCAGGGCGCGGTGGCCCAGGCCCTTGAGTTCGTAGATGCGCCGTCCGTCGGCCTGGAGCGACGAGGACACGAGGCCCTTCTCTTCCATCTTGCCGAGGGTGACGTAAATGCCGCCGCGCTTCAGGCGACCGCGGGAGGCCTCAACCAGTTGAAGGCCGTAGCTCGCGCCATCGTTGGCGAGCATGGACAGGATGAGTTGTTCGGTGGGAGGCACCTTCATGGGTGCCAGTCTTACAAATCATAATACGCCTTGTCAATTCGCGCCTCGGCGCGTCGGGCGTCCGGTGTAGTGGCGAAGTGTCAGAAATGACCGAAATGGCGAAGTGTCTGCAATGGGGGAGTGGATAAATGGCCGAATGTTCAAGGCGTGCAATCGGCGAATGACCCTGGAGCAGCAGATTCAACCATTGGAGGGCAAAGACATTCGGCCATTCTTCCCTGCAATGATCTGTCCGCAGTTCGCCATTTCGGTCACTTCTGACATTTCCCCATTACAGGGGCGCTACTTGCCTCCGCCCTTCTTCGCGAGCGACTTGTAGTACTCCTCGATGAGGTTCCGAAAATTGCCCGGGATCTCTTCGTTGGCGTTGAGGAAAAGCGCGTTGCTGGACTGGTCCAGCTTTTTGCGCAGGTCGAATTCGAACTTCTTGAGCGTCTCGAGTGCGGCGTTGGTCAGTTCCTGGACACCGAGCGGATCGCGGAATGCGCTTTCGTTGTCGAGCTGACGGAGTTGCCGCACCAGTTCCTCGAGGTCCTTCGCAGGCACGCCGGCCTGCTGCAGTGCCTGTCGCAGTGCCTGCGCGTCCATCGTGCGCTCCGCAACTTCGCGACGGAACTGGCGAATGGCCTCAGCCGAGTACTGCTGGCCGGTGTTGCGGGCATCACCACTGGAACCGCCCGTCATCGCCGGACCACGCTGCATGCCGCCTGTGGGATTGCCACGGCCATCAGTCATCTGCTGACCGGCCTGGCCGTCACGCCCACCCTGCTGCCCCTGACCCTGACGCCCCTGCTGGCCCTGGCCTTGTTGGCCCTGTTGACCCTGCTGACCTTGTTGGCCCTGCTGGCCCTGTTGACCTTGCTGGCCCTGTTGACCTTGCTGGCCTTGCTGACCTTGCTGGCCCTGCTGGCCCTGCTGACCCTGCTGGCCCTGCTGCTGCATCCGCTCATTCAGCGACTCCATGCCGCGCAACAGATTCCGCGCCTGATCGAGTGCCTGCGTCTGCGCGTTCTGACGCATGCCCTGGCTCATCGCCTCGGATGCCTGCCCGATCGTGTCCTGCAACTCTTTCAGGTTGTTCGCGATCTCCTGCTCGTAGCCGCGCGAGTACTCGGCGTTACCGGTCAGTGCCCCCTTGGAGTAACGAATCTTCTCCTGCACCTGATCGCTGCGAATACCGTCGGACGCCTCGCGCAGCTTGTTGGCCGCGTCACGCTGGTCGCCGCGCATCTGTCCCGCCGCCTGGGTGAGCTGCCGCTGAAGGTCGTCCACCTTCTTCTCCATCGCATCCTTGCGCTCGCCGATGGCTTTCACTTGCTCGTCGCGTGCGGCGCCGGGCTGCGGCAGATTCTGCGCCTGCGACTGCACGGCCTTCTGCTCCTGCACCAGCTCCTGCGCCTTGCGCTGCGCATCCTGAACGGACTGCTGGGGATTGCCGTTCATCGCGTTCTGCAGACGCCGCTGCGCGTCCTGCAACTGCTTGGCGGCTGCGGCCGCCTGGCCGCCGGCGTCCTGCTGGCCGCTGGCTGCCGCCTTCCGGGCGGTGTTGGCCGCCTCCTGAAGGCGACGCGCTTCTTCAGCCAACTGCTGGCGCTGCTGCTGCTCGCGCTGCTGGTCGCGGCTCAGCTTCTCGAGCTGCCGCGCCAGTTCTTCCAGTTCCTCTGCAAGCTGACGCTGGCCAGACCCGGTACCTGCCGCGCCCTGCTGGGCCGCCGCCTGCCGGCGCTGCCGCTCGGCCTCCTGCAACTGACGCTGGGCCAGTTCCTTCAGGCGCTGCGCCAACTCATCCACTTCCTGATCGGCCTGCGCACCACCTGCCTGCTGTTCATTCGCACGCTGCTGCAACTCGTACTGATTCGCCAGTCGGTCACGCTCAAGTTCAAACAGGTCGGCCAGGTCCTCGGCCATCTGCCCGCCGCCACCACCGCCACCCCCGCCCTGTTGCTGCTGTCGCTCGCGGACTTCCACCTCGTAACTCGTCTCGGCATCCTGCAGGTGCTTGAGCGCCACTTGCTCTGGCGACAACGCTTCCTTGGACTTCTGGGCGCGCAGTTCCTTCTCGGCCAGCACCATGGCGTCCGACGCCTTCTTGAGCGACTGGGCAATCGGCTGGAAATCTGCATCGCCACCCAGGCGCTGCGTCATCTGCTGAATCAGCGCGGCCACTTCATCGCGCAGCTTCGACTGCGACAGCGCAACGACGACGGCGTCTTCTTTGAACTGCGCTGCCACCGCCTTGGCCTTGCCCCGCTCGAGGTTGAACGTAGCCGAGATGATCTGGCGCTGCTTCTCTGAGAGCGCACCGGGGCCCTCCTGCTGGCCACCGCCTCCGCCACCACCGCCGCCACCTTCGGCAGACTGGCCGGGCCTGAACGCCTGCTGGAACGGTCGGATCTTCACGAAGTAGATGTCGCTGGTCGTGACCTTGCCGCCGGCCACGCTGTCGTTGTCAGACGCCTTGGCGTAGTACGACACCGAGTCGCCCACCTTCACGCCCAGTTCTTCGAGATACACGGTGTGGCCGGCCGACACTTCGGGGCGCGGCGTCTCGCCGGCGGAATACATCCGCACGGTCTTTTCCTCGCCACCGTTGACCGAATACACCAGGTCAAGCGCCTTCACGCCGTAGTCGTCATCGGCACGGGCTTCAAGGAACACTTCTTCCACCGCGCTCGCCGACGTGTCGCGCCCCGGCTTCACGAACTTGACCGTGGGCGCCATGTCTTCAATCACATCGATCGTGTAGGACGGTGACGCGGCCACGGCTTCCTTGTTCGGGCCTTCAAGTTCGATTCGGTAGAAGCCTTTCTTGTCCACCACAAAGCTGCCGGTGAGCTTGCCGTCCGGCTGCACGGTGAGCGGCAGCGTCCGGTCGTCGCCCATCACAATGCGGCCACCGGTCGTGGGCATCGTGGACTCGATGTTCAAGTTGACCGTGGTGCCCTTGAGCGAGGCCACATCGCCGCCGCCTTCAACCACCTGCGGAGGCAGCCTGGTGTACGCGGGGAAGCGGTACTCAAGGTCCAGCGTCTTCACCGCCGGCAGATCGATCAGGGTAATGACGTGAGTGCCCGACCGGATGCCGTCCGACTCGATGTAGTACTCCACGTTGAGCATCAGGTCGAAGAGCATGCCTTCGAACATGCCCGACTCGAGCCCACGCACGAGGGGCACGCGCTGGAAATCGCCCTCGCTGCCCGTGCGCATCAACAGCATCACTTCGTCGGAGCTGAAGTTGACCAGGCGTGCCTTCACGTTCTGGTCTGACCCTCGCGGCGCAGTCAGCGTGCCCGGCAACACCTCGATGGAATACGGGCTCGCCGCTTCGGCCGGAATGATCAGCAGCAACGCCGACAATCCCTGTCGCAGCGACTCGGGCCCGAAACTGAACGCGGCGCCAAGTGCCACGACCACGGCCACGATAGCCATCGCGAAGCGACGACGGGCCTGCTGGCCGATGGTGCGGCTGGTGTTGAGCGTGCGGCAGCGCTCGATCGCCTGCTCGACGAGTTTCTCAATCAACTGCGGCGACGCCGATGAGCCGGCGGTTTCAACCGTCTCCACTGCGCTCAGGATGGACGCCTCAAGCGACGGCTCGTGCTCTTCCACGTAGAGCGCCACCTGGCTGTCGCTGACGCGGCGGCGCAACGGCGCCACCAGCCACACGGCCACCAGGGCCAGGATGGCGACCAGTGCGGCGATGCGGAAGCCCATGATGGCGCCCGAGGAGAACCTCAGGGCGTCGATGCCAAGGGCCGAGCCCAGCAGGATGATCGCGGTGCCGCCGAGCACCAGCGCGCCGCCACGCAGCGCCATCTTCATCCGCCAGCGCTTGCGCACTTCGCTGATGACGGCGGTCAACTGCGCGCGTGGATCGCTTCCAAGACCTGTGGCGTTCATGCGCTTCTCCTTCGACTACCGAATACCGAACGCCGGCTTCTGCGAGAGCCGGTTCGCGATGATGCTTTCAGCGACGAGTAAGAGAAACCCGACGAGCAACAGGAACCACCAGACGGACTGACGCCGTTCGCTCTCCGCCGGCTTGATGTCGGTCGGCACACTCGTGCCCACCAATGACGCCTTCCCGGTGGCCCCGGCCGTAAACTCCTGTGCGTCCATGGACGCGAGATCCGACTCGGCGGGATCGATATTCACCGCGAGCGTAAACGGCCGTCCCGAGGCTGCCGCGCCTTGCGGCCGCACCTCGTAGAACCCCTGTTCGCGCAACTCCACCGACATGCCGGCCGCGCCGCCCACCGTTTGTCGGTCGCCACCCGGCGCCACCACCAGCGCAGACGTCACCCGTTCGTCGGTGCCTCCGGCGGTGAGCGCCGCCACACGCTGCGACACGTCCACCACCTGCCCGGCATTCTGCCAGGCGGGCTGCTCTTCCACCTGCCCGAGATACCGCGCCACCTGATGCAGCATCGGCACAAACACGGGCTTGAGGACCAAATCGTTCCAGTTGCCGTCCAGTGTGGACCCAAACGCAATCACTTTTCCAGCACCCACACGACGCTCGGCCATGGCCACCGAACCGTCGGCAAATCGCGCTAACACGAGGTCGCCGGCGGCAGGCGAAATAGGCCGATACCGGAAGAACCGAACGCCGGAGAAGTCGCCGCTCTTGGGCGTCTTGAACAGCTCGAACACCACGTGGCTGAAGTCGATCACGCCAAGGGTTTCGGCTCGGCCACCCGCGGCGTCCTTCGGCTCAGCCAGAGTCCCGGGCAGCAGGGCGCCTTCGCCATCCAGTGGCCCGCCGCGCGATCCAACGATGGTGAGGATGCCGCCTCCCCGTTCCACAAACCCCTTGAGCGCCGGCCCGAGCGTGCCCGGCATGGTCGCGTCGCTCACGATGACGACACTCGCCCGCGCGATGGCCGGCGCGGTGAGCTTCGACATGGGCACAATCTGGACGTCGAACTGTCTGGGTGAGCCCACCTCAAGCGCGGCGGCGAGATAGAGGCTCTCGGCGGCCGCCGCGCCATCGCGCACGGCAATAATCACCGACGCCGGCCGCGCCGGCGACAGCACGAACTGAAAGACATTGTCGGCCGCGAGGTTGTCGGTGCCGGCCTTCACGCGCCCGCGCACAAACGACTGCGCCAGCGTGAAGGCGGGAAACGTCACGGCGTTTGTGACGCCGGGCGTCAGTGTGGCCCGCGAGGTGGCCACCTCCAGTCCGTCGATCTCAAGCACCACCGGCACACCTTCCACCGGCTTGGGCCCGCGATTGGCAATCGCGGCGGTCACGATCACACGTTCTTCATTGGCGAATCGCGTGCGATTAAACGTGACCGAGGTCACCGACACGTTGGCGGTATCGGTGGCTGCCACCGAGACCGGCGTAAACGTCGTGCCTTCCGGAAACTGGATCTGTTCGGGACGGTCCCACCCGGTGCGCTGCATGTCGCTGACGACCACCGCTTCCTTGCGTCCCAGCGTGGACCGCGAGAGCAGGCTTTGCGCCAGCCGCAACGCCGGGGCATATCGGGAACCTGCGGCCGACAGCTCCGCCGCATCCACGGCCGCGCGCAAGCGCGTCTTGTCGCCCGTGGCGCGCACGTTCTCTTCGGCGCTGCGGTCGAACAGCACGAGCGTGGCCTGGTCTCCGTTGCCGAGCCCGTCGATGACCTTCTTCGCCTCGTCCTTCGCGCGCTGCCAGTGGTCGCCGTAGCCCATGCTGGCCGACCGGTCGAGCAGCACAACCACGTCGCGGGCGCCGGCATTCGCGATTGACGCCTGCACCGCCGTCTGGCTGAAGAACGGCCGCGCGAAGGCCAGCACCGTGAGCAACACCGCGGCCGACCGCAGCAGGAACAGCGGCCAGTTGTTGATGCGGCGGCGCTGCACCGACTGGTATGGCACCCGTCGCAGGAACATCAGCGAGGGGAACTCCACCGGCGTCTTGCGCTCCCGCTGAATCAGGTGCACGAGCACCGGAACGGCCAGCGCCGCCAGCCCGAGCAGGAACAACGGCGTGAGAAATGTCATCGGTTATCTCACCCGCATCATGCGCTCGCGATTCGCGAGGTAATTAAACAGCGCATCGTCGAGTGGACGCGACGTATTCACGAGCGTGTAGTCCACGCGGATCTCAGAGAACTTCGTGCGCAGCGCGTCGATGTGCGCGTTGATCAAATCGCGGTACTGCGCGAGCAGCGACTCGGGCACGATGGGCACCTCTTCGCCGGTCTCCAGATCCTGGAACCGAGACGCCTCACGATATGGAAAGTCGAGTTCGGCCGGGTCCAGTACGTGGAACACCATGATGTCGTTGCCCAGGAACCGGTAGGGCTTGATGGCTTCGACGATTTCGTCGGGCTCTTCGTAGAGGTCCGAAATCAGCGCCACCACGCTGCGGCGCTTGAAGTGCTCGGCAATCTTTTCGAGCGGCGCGCGCAGCCGACCCGCCCGCACGGGTTGCGCGCGATCGAGTGTGTGCAGCAACACGTCGAAATGTTTCGCTGACGGTGGCACGTAGGTGACCACGTCGTCGTCAAAGGTCACGATTCCGACGCGGTCGCGCTGCCGGTGCGCCATATAGGCCAAGCACGCCCCCAGAAACCGCGAGTACTCGATCTTGGTCACGCCACCGTTGCTGCCGAACGACATGGACTTGGAGATGTCGAGCAGGACGGCGAAGTTGGTGTTGGTGTCGGCCTCGTACTGCTTGACGTAGTACTTGTCCGTGCGCGCGTAGAGCCGCCAGTCCACGCGCCGGATGTCGTCGCCGGCCACGTAGCCCCGATGTTCGGCAAAGTCGATGGACGCGCCGAAGTGTGGCGCGCGGTGCAGGCCGTTGATGAAGCCGTCCACCACGTTGCGCGCCAGCAAATCCAGGTTGCCGACGCGTGCCAGCACCTTGGGGTCGACAAACCTCGCCCCCGGCATCGCTCCCGACTGTTCGTGGCGTTCCATAGGGTCCAGGGGCCAGGGTCCAGGGTCCAGAGTCCTACATACCCGACTTGGGCAGCGGCACCGACTTCAGGAGATCGTCGATGAGCACGTCGCTCGTGATGCCTTCCGACTCGGCACGGAAGTTTGTCAGCACGCGGTGCCGCATCACCGGATGCGCCAGCGCCCTGATGTCGTCGAAGCTCACGTGGTAGCGGCCGCTGGTCAGGGCGCGGGCCTTGGCGCCCAGGATGAGGTACTGCGCCGCGCGAACACTGGCGCCGAATGCGGCGTACTTCTTGACCGACTCGGGCGCGTCGGCGGCCTTCGGCCGGCTGGTGCGCACCAGTCGCAGTGCGTACCGCATGACAGGTTCCGACACGGGTACGCGCCGCACCAGCCGCTGGAAGGCCACCAGTTCCGCGCCGGACACGGGCCGGTGGAACTCTGGATCCAGGATCGCGGTGGTGGTCCGCACCACTTCGAATTCCTCATCCTCGGGGGGATGTTCGATGACGATGTGGAACATGAAACGGTCGAGCTGTGCTTCGGGCAGCGGATAGGTGCCCTCGAGTTCGATCGGGTTCTGTGTCGCGAAGACGAAGAACGGCTCTTCGAGGTTGTAGGTGCGGCCCTGAATGGTGACGCGATGTTCCTGCATCGCCTCGAGGAGCGCGGCCTGGGTCTTGGGCGGCGTGCGGTTGATTTCGTCGGCCAGTACGATGTTCGCAAAGATGGGGCCGGGCGCAAACGCCATCTGGCGCCGACCGGTGGCAGCATCTTCCTGGATGATGTCGGTGCCGGTGATGTCGGACGGCATCAGGTCGGGCGTGAACTGGATGCGGTTGAACTTGAGGTCCAGCACCTGGGCCAGCGTCCGGATCAGCAGCGTCTTGGCCAGGCCTGGCACGCCGACGATCAGGCTGTTGCCGCCGACGAACAGCGACAGCAGGATCAGGTTGACCGTCTCGTCCTGGCCGATGATCAGCTTTTTAAGTTCGGCGATGATCTGCCCGCGCGCAGCATTCATCTTGTCGGCCAATGCAATATCGTCGGCCGATTCCATCCTCACGGTGTCTTGCGCGGTTGTGCTCACGTGTGATCCCTTCAGTGCGTCATTCCGTAAATGATGTAGTTCACGCCCAGCTTGAACGCTTCGTTCGTGTCTTCAATGGCCCGCACGCCGCTGTCGGCAAACTCCCAGAACTCCGAGAGGTCGGTGTTGTAGTTCGCAATGGCAATCAGGCGCTTCTTCGGGTCGTTGTCTTCGAACAATCCCCGGAAGATCGGCTTGCCGTAGTTCTGAAAATACTGCGGGATGATGTCGAGCGAGTTGATATCGTAAAACGAGTGGAACACCGGATGGTCCGCCGTCATCTCATGCCAGATGGCCCGGGGAAACACGCGATTGATCTGCGCCTCGAAGTTGTACCAGTGCTCGAAGCGGAAGTCGTCGAAAATCAGGAACCCGCCCTTTTCGATGTAGGCCTTGAGCCCCGCCAACTCGGCCTCGGACATCTGCCAAAAGCCCGGCTCGGCCATGTACGCCACCGGGTAGTTGAACAACTCGGGATCGTCGAGCGCCAGGATGTTGGTTTCGCCATCCATGTGCGGATTCAACAGCGTCACGGCGTTGATGATCTTCATGAAGTGTTCATCGCCGCGCGGGTAGTCGTGAATCCAACTCGTCCCGCCCCGGCCGAAGCCGCGGTACATCAGCCGCACGAAGGTGAACCGGCCGTCGTACGGCACGTTGCCGTGAATCTGGCCGCCGGTCTGGAAACGCTCGTCGCCTCCGCCCCGCTGGCGGTTGTTGCCACGCTGGGCCTGCGCCGTGAGGCCCAGAGACACGATGACGGCGCCCAGGATCAGCGCCCACGCCGCCCGATGGCTTGTCCGCTTCATGCCAACCCCCTCGCCCGGCGATACAGCCACTCGCTGCCGGTCAGGCCCACGAGCAGCAGGAACAACACCGGCATGTCCCACAGGTCTTTCTCTTCTACGACCGTCACGCCCCGCCCGCTCATCGTCAAGGCGTCTGAAAGCCCTGAGGTATCAGCGGACTTGAAGAACTTGCCTTCCGTCTCCTCCGCCAGGCGCCGCAGCAGCGACCCACGCATGGCGGGGTCGAAATACTCGCGCTCGCTTGGCGCCGCACGCAGGTGCGTGACCGACGACCCCAGCGTCTCGCCATTTTTGGTGGCCGTCACACGCACTTCGTAGGTGCCTTCTTCGGCCGGCGCAAACGTCGCCTGGTACTCGCCGTCGCGCTTCACCGTCCAGGACATCGGCACTTCACTGACGACCCCCGTTGGCGACCGCACGGACGCGACAACCCTGGCGTCGTTCACATCGGAGTACTTCTTGTCGCCTACCTGGGCGGTGAGCGTGACGGGCTCCCGCGGCTCCACGCGTTCGGGCGAACTCGACACTTCGACGACGCCGGGTACGCCATCCACCACCCAGCGCAGCAGCCGCTGCCAGAACTGATGGTGCGTCAGGTCCGTGGCGGCCATCGTGGCGTGCATACGCCACAGCCACGAGTCCTGCACCGCGAAGGCAACGGCCTTGCCACGGCCGTAGCGCTGTGCCGACAGGATGTGTTGCTGGCGGCCGTTCTCGTCTTCACCTTTGAGGAGCACGGTGGCGCCGGGCTTGACGGCATCAATCGGGTTCACGCTCGTCAGGCGCGGCAACTTGCCCCACGCTTCAAGCGAGCCTTTCTCGGTGGACGCCAGTTGTGCCAGCGGATGCGCCAGCCCCGCCCGGGCCGGTTCAATGGCGACGTGCGAAAAATAGTCGGTCGACCGCGCGTTGGTGGCGGCGTTGAGCGCCACCGGCATGGCCTCGGCGACGGGAGTGCCGCCCCACCCGCCTTCTGAGAACGACCGACGGCCGCCAAGCGTCAGCAACCCGCCACCGCGCCGGCCGACAAAGTCGGCAATCATTCGCAACTGCTCAACGGTGAAGGCGCTCGCCTCAACACTGCCGAGAATGAGCCCGGAGTACGCAAAAAGATCTTCTTCCTTGAGCGGAAACCCTTCGATGAGTTCGTCCGGCGAGTCGATTCCCAGGCGAAGGAATTTCGTGGGCGAGGATGGCGTGGCGGCCGCAGTGCGCTGCAGCAGCACCACTTGAATGTTGGGATCAGCCTCGAGCGCCTGCTTGATGAACTTGGCCTCGAACCGCGGCTCACCCTCGAGATACAGCAACTTCACGCGGCGATCGAGGACCTCGATCACGCTTTCGCGCGCGTTGTTCTGGGGCACCTGTTCCCCCGCCTGCTCGGGGATACGGAACTTGAACCGGCGCAGGCCACTTTCGTCCACCTTGAACCGCACGCGCACGGTGGCCGCTTCGCCGTTGTCGGGCATGGGCACATCCTGCGTATCCACCACGCGGCCTTCGCTCTCGACAATCAATGGCAGCGTCTGTCCCGCGAATCCGGTTTGCGTGATGACCACGTCCAGCACCAGGAACGAACCCTTCAGCGCCTGCCGCGGCGTCTCTACGCGGCTGACCTGGATGTCGCGCGTCATCTTCTCTTCTCCAACGCCCACCGTGAAGACGGGGATGGACTCGGCCTTGAGTTCGGTGATCGATGAGTCGAGCGTGGTTTCAGAGGTATCCGCACCGTCCGAGACGACGATGAGGCCCGAGAGCGGCAGCCCCGACAGTTCGTCTTTCGCGCGCCCCAGGGCGTCGCCGAGGCGACTGCCCGTGCCGTCGAAGGTGAGGTCACCGGCGGAATTGAGCCGTTCGGTGAAAGACGAGAAGCGATACGTCCTGACGACGAATTTTTCAGAGAGTTTGGCGAGCATGGGGCCGGCCGCGGTGCCGAAGTTCTCGGTGACGTAGTTGCCGCGCGGATCGCCCTCGAGGTCCGCCACCTGCATGCTGCGGGAATCATCGAGGAGCACGCCGACAAAGTTTTGCTGCGGCACCGCCACTTTGAGCACCAGCATGGGACGCAGCAGGCACACCGCAAGTAGTGCGAGCGCCGCGGTCCGCAAGCCGACGATGACCGTGCGGTCGCGTGCGCCGTGGCCGCGCACATTGCGATATGTCAGGAGGGCGTACACCGCCGCGCCCGTGGCTGCCAGTACGAGACCGGCCATCCAACGGGAGCTGCCCCAGACGAAGTCTGCCTGCTCGAAGACCAGCGGCTGGTACTTGAACAAGAATTGAGAGACAGATGCGAGCACGGAAATCGAATTGTATCCCGGCTACCTGACAGAGTCGCGGGCAAACGCGAGGATGTCGGCGACTGATGCCGCCACTCCACCCTGCGCCGATTCCGGACGTCCACCGCCTCTGCCTCCAAGCGCGACCGTGAGTTGCTTCACCCACGCGCCGGCGTCAAACACCACGTCTGTCGCGCGCGCCACAACCACGGGTACAGGCACCGGTACCGGAGTACCGTCCCCGATGACGACGGCCAGGCAGCCGGAATGAGCCGCGATGGCTGACGCCAGCGTCTTGAGCACGTCGATATCGCCGCCCGCACCGCTGACCAGCACTCGACGGAACCGTCCCATGTCTTCGGCTGCGGCCACCAACTGCGCGGCCTCGTGTTCGGCCGCCGCGATTCTCAACTGCCGAATCACCTTCTGGTTCGCGCGCGAGTCGGTCTGCAAGCGTTCGATCGCCGCGCCAATCTCTGGTGGCGCCACGGTCAACTGGCGCACGAGCCCGGTCACGACATCCCGCAGGGTCCGGTGCGACACGACGGCGCGGTTGCCACAGACGAATTCGATTCGGCTGCCGCCCTTGAATCGCTCCCAGCCGGACACGGCGACCACGCCCACACGCCCGGTGGTCGGTGTGTGCGTACCGCCGCAGGCGGACAGGTCGAAGTTGTCGATATTGACCAGCCGCAAGGTGCCGGTGCGGGTCGGGTCCTTGCGCAGCGGTAACGCCGCCGCCTCTTCTTCGCTCACGAAGCGGACGTACACCGGCCGGTCTTCAAAGACCACATCGCAGGCCAGGGTCTCGGCCGCGGCAATTTCGGCCGGGGTCACTTCGCGGGCAAGGTCGATGGTGCAGGACGAGCTGCCCAGATGAAAGCTCTCGGTGCGCACGCCACACGTACGTTCAAACGCCGCCGACAAAATGTGCTGTCCGGTGTGCTGCTGCATGTGGTCGAACCGGCGCGGCCAGTTGACCACGCCCGTGACGGTCTGTCCCGGCTCTACTGGTCCCGCCACCACGTGAGTGATGACGCCGTCATCGCCGTCCACGACATCAAGCACCGCGTGTCCGCCCAGCGATCCGGTGTCGAAGGGTTGCCCGCCGGACGTGGGGTAAAACGCTGTGGTATCGAGCACGACATTGTTCTGGCTCGACGCGCCTGCGTCAATTTTGCTCGACGCGCCTGCGTCGAGCGGCGATGCCGAGATCACCTTCGCCTCGAAGGCGGTCTGCAGCGCGTCGGTGTAATACAGGCGATGGGTCATGCGGGATCAACTACTCCGGCCTCGGCGAAGCCTCTGGCGCGCAGGAGACAACTGTCGCAGTGGCCGCACGGCCTGCCGTCCTTGAGCGGGTCGTAACAACTGTGAGTCAGGCTGAAGTCCACGCGCAGTTCGGTACCCAGTCGAATGATGCCGGCCTTGGTGAGATGCTGCAACGGCGTGTAGAGCCGGAGCGCGCGCCCTTCCACGCCCGCCTTGGTCGCCAGGCTCGCCAGGTACTCAAACGCGGCGATGTACTCCGGACGGCAGTCGGGATACCCCGAATAGTCGATGGCGTTCACGCCAATCACGATGCGCTCGGCGCCCAGGACCTCAGCCCACGCGAGTGCGAGCGAGAGGAACACGGTATTGCGCGCGGGCACATAGGTGGTCGGAATCCCCGGCGCATCCACGTCATCTTTCGGGATGTCGCCGTCGCCGGTCAGCGACGAGCCGCCGAAGGCTTTGAGATCGACGTCGAGCTCCACGTGACGCGACACGCCGAGGGCGGCGGCCACACGCCGTGCGGCTTCCAGTTCGGCCTGATGGACCTGGCCGTACCGCAAGGTCAGAGCAAACAACTCCCAGCCCTCGCGCCGGGCCATGGCGGCGGCGGTGGCCGAGTCGAGGCCGCCTGAGAGTAGAACGACGGCGCGCTTCATACGCCGCGTGTCTCCGGCGTCCAAATGAACTTATGCGCCTGGATTTGTAAGCGCGCGGGCAGGCGGTCGTCGAGCATCCAGGTCACCACTTCGTCAGCGCGCTGCACCCCGTGCACCGGTGAGAGCAGCACCGCGCCGGCGCGCGCTGCAAGGTCGTGCTCGGTGATGATGCGCCGCGCGTATTCGTAGTCTGCGCGGTCGGCGATGACGAACTTCACTTCGTGGTCTTTCGACAGCGCGTCGAGGTTGGGCCAGTGCATCTTGCCCGCTTCGCCGCTGCCGGGACACTTCACGTCCATGATGGCGTGCACGCCCTTCGGGAGCCGGTCGATCGGCAAATGGCCGCCGGTCTCGACGAGCACCTCAAATCCGTCGTCCAGAAAGCGCTGCATCAGCGGGATGGTCCCGGGCTGCAGCAGCGGCTCACCGCCGGTCAACTCCACGAGGTTGCACTTGAGGGCACGAACGGCGCCGGCAACCTCGTCGATGGACATCTTCTTCCCGCCAGTGAAGGCGTACGGCGTG
>JBKJQX010000255.1:0-6771 GCA_046594875.1 Vicinamibacterales bacterium | reverse complement strand
GAGACGAAGTCGTCGAGCGCGATCCGTTTCAGGGCGCCGCCGACGGCGCGCAGTCCTTGTGGACGCTGGGTGGAGAGACGCCAGGGTCACGCGATCTCACGCCCGAGCAGGCGCTGGCGTATCGTCATCTTGAAGAGGCCGTGGTGGCAGGGCAGTTCAAGACGATGCTGCTGCAGGGCGTCACAGGGAGCGGGAAGACGGAACTGTATGTGCGCCTGGCGGCGCTGGTGTTGTCACGCGGCAAACGGGTGCTGGTGCTGGTGCCGGAGATCGCCCTGACTCCGGCTGTGGCCGGGTTGTTTCGAGCCAGGTTCGGCCGTCGCGTGACCATCCAGCACTCGGGGCTCTCGGATGGTGAACGCCACGATCAGTGGCATCGCATCCGCCGCGGCGAAGTGGACGTGGTTGTGGGCACGCGGTCGGCGGTCTTCGCGCCGCTCGCCGGCATCGGCCTCGTAATCGTGGACGAAGAACACGACGGCGCCTACAAGCAGGAGGAATCACCACGCTACCAGGGGCGTGACGTGGCGGTGGTGCGCGGCCGGATGGAAGGCGCTGTGGTGGTGCTGGGGTCGGCCACGCCGTCGATGGAGTCGGCCGCAAACGCGGCTGCCGGTCGTTACGACCGCCTGAGGCTGACGCAGCGAGTGATGAACCGCCCACTGGCCGACGTGCGGGTGGTGGACATGCGGCCCGAGTTTGCAGCCCATGGAGCCGACGTCGTGATCAGTCAGGCGTTGTGGGAGGCGCTGGAGGTGCGGCTCTCGCGTGGTGAACAATCGCTGGTGCTCCTCAATCGCCGCGGATTTGCGACCGTGGTATTTTGCCGAAGTTGCGCGGCGACCCTGGAGTGTCCGCACTGTTCGGTGACTCTCACGTACCACCGCACGGCGCGCCGGGTCCGGTGTCACTACTGCAACTATGCGACCACAATCCCGAAGGCCTGCGGCACCTGTGGGGGAGAGTTCCTCGAACAGTCGGGCGTGGGCACCGAGCGGCTCGAGGCCGAGATTCGTACGCGGTTTCCGGGCGCACGCGTGGTGCGGGTGGACCGCGACACCATCAGGCGGCGTGGCGCGATTGCCCGCGTGCTGACTGATGTCGCGCGCGGCGATGTGGACATTCTCGTCGGCACCCAGATGATTGCGAAGGGACATGATTTTCCCTCGGTCACCCTTGTGGGCGTGATCTCGGCCGACGTCGGATTGGGCATGGCGGATTTTCGTGCAGCCGAGCGCACGTTTCAGCTTCTGACACAGGTGGTGGGGCGCGCCGGCCGCGGGGACATGGCCGGCGAAGCGCTCGTGCAGACGCTGTATCCCGATCACTACAGCGTCCGCGCCGCCGCGGCGCAAGACTACGACGCGTTCTTCGAAAAGGAAACCGAGTTTCGCACACGCATGGACTATCCGCCCCGTGTCGGCCTCATCAACGTCATCGTCCGAGGCAAATCACTGGGCCAGGCGATGGACGATGCGACTGCGCTGGCGGGGCTGGTACGGCACCAGGGGCCCAAGGCACGCCTGCTGGGGCCCGCACCTGCGCCGATGTCGAAGATCAAGGATGAATACCGCGTACAGTTCTTCCTCAAGGGTCACCAGCGTCGCTCGATGCGCGAGGCCCTCCTGCGTGCGCTCGACCTCAAGCCTGAACTCAAGCGCCGAACTACGATCGACGTCGACCCGAATTCCGTCCTCTGAGAGAACCCAGGACCCAGGACCCTGGACTCTGGACTCTGGACTCTGGACTCTGGACTCTGGACCCTGGACCCTGGACTCTTCACTCCCAGGCGAAGGTGATCGGCGTCGGAGTAAAGCAGACGATGAAGATGATGAGTGCGATGCACGCGATCACGAGACGGCCGCGTGAGAGGGGTGTCCAGTCGTCGAGCGGCGGCGGATGTCGCAGGCCCACCATCCACGTCATGGCCGTGAGCATCACCGCCATCGCGATCCAACTGGTGGCGAGAAATGACAGGCCCACTACAGTTGCGAGCGTGATCACCGAGAGCCGAACCGCACGCGAGCCGAACACCGCGTAGGCAATGTGGCCGCCGTCAAGTTGCCCGAATGGCAGCAGGTTCAACGCGGTGGCCAGCATGCCGAACCACGCGGCAAACCCCATCGGGTGAATGACGATGTCGGTGCCTTCGGGAAGGGGGCCGTGGACGAGGCGTGCCAGCGCTTTGAAGAGGAGCGGCTCGCCCAGGAGCAGCGTGCCAGGGTCGTCGGGCAGCGGCATCAGATCCGAGAGCCAAATCCCGAGGATGAGGAACGGCAGCAGCGTGATGAACCCGGCGAGTGGGCCGGCCACGCCGATGTCGAACAGCGCGGCCCTGGACGGAAATTGCTCGCGGATTTTGATCACCGCCCCCAGAGTTCCCGTGAGCAGGATCGGCGCCGGAATGAAATACGGCAGCGTGCAGTCCACGTTGTGCCAACGGCAGGCGAAGTAGTGGCCGAACTCGTGGGCGCCCAGGATGGTCAGAATCGCCAAGGCGTACCAGGGACCGGCGCCGAGGAACGTGGTGGTGACCGCGGTCAGCAGGAACAACGTGACGGGCAGGACAGCCCATCCGTGGTCGAACTTGCGGCGCGGGACAACGATCGGGGGGACGGCCGGGTCGAATTCATTCACCGGGGATGTTCTGCAGTTCCTTGCCGGGCTTGAATCGGATTGTCCGGCCGGGCGGGATCTTCACTTCCTTGCCGGTCCTGGGGTTGCGGCCAATCCCGCGCTTCCTGGGTTTGACCTGGAAGACCCCGAATCCGCGCAATTCGATGCGGTCGCCCTTCATCATCGAAGCCCGCATGGCATCGAACACCGCGTCCACGGCCACTTCGGCCTTGACCTTGGTGATGGCTGCGAGGCGCGACACCTCATTAACGATGTCGACTTTGATCATGACTTAGGGGCCAACCGGTATCCGTAAGTGACTATAAAAAAAGATACTTACGGAGTCAAGTATCGGGCTAACTGTGCGAGTACACTGAGATGAGCGATGGCCAAGCAGGGCGTCGGTCCCAGCGTGGTGCTGGTGGGCCGGCCGAACGTCGGAAAATCCACACTCTTCAACCGCATTGCGGGCACCCGCCGATCCATTGTGGCCCCGGTGGCGGGCACCACCCGCGACATGGTGTCGGCGCCTGCCCAGTGGCTCAATCACCAGTTCATGCTGGCCGACACGGGGGGCCTGTTCGGCGCCACGACCGACCCGTTGCACTCGATGGTGGTGGAGCAGGGCCTGCGCGGCATGCAGTCGGCCGACATCGTCGTGTTCCTCGTGGATGGGCGTGAGGGGCTGGTGCCTGGCGACCTGGATATTGCCCAGGCTGTGCGGGCCCTCAACCGGCCGGTGATTCTGGCGGTGAACAAGGCCGACGACAAGCGGGCGAAGGCGCGCGCGGCTGAGTTTCACCAGCTCGGGTTCAACCTGATGGAGGTCTCGGCCGAACACGGTGACGGCGTAGCCGACCTGCTCGACGCACTGCTCAAGCTCTTTCCCGTCAAGTCCACCGCACCTGAGCCTGAGGCCGAGCCGGAAGTCGCCATCGCCATCGTGGGCCGTCCGAACGTTGGGAAGTCGTCGCTGGTCAATCGGCTCCTGCGCGAAGAACGCGTGATGGTGAGCGACATGCCGGGCACCACGCGCGATTCGGTGGACGTGATGCTGCAGTACCGGAAGAAGCGGCTGCGGCTGGTGGATACGGCCGGGATGCGCCGGCCCGGCAAGGTGGCGACCGCAGGGCAGGTGGAATCAATCAGCGTGGTGCTGGCCAAGCGCGCGATGGCAAAGGCGGACGTGGCCGTGATTCTGATCGATGCGGCGGAAGGCGCCACCGATCGCGACGCCGCCATTGCGGGTGAAGCGCAGGAGGCCGGCTGCGGTGTGGTGATCGTGGTGAACAAGTGGGACCTGATGGCCGGGTCCGATCAGCAGTTCGTGAAGGACTACGACGATCGGCTGCGGTTCCAGCTCAAGTTCCTGGAGTACGCACCCATCCTGCACATTTCGGCGTTGACGGGCGATCGCACCGGCAAGGTCATCGAGATGGCCGTGCGTGTGGCCGAGGCCCGGTCCAAACGGGTGCCCACGTCGGCGCTGAACAAGTTTGTGGAAGAGATTACCGTGGCGAATCCCCCCACGAGCAAACACCGGCGAGCGGTGCGCATCATGTACGCGGCGCAGACCGCCAGCGCGCCGCCTCGGTTCGTGTTTTTCACCAACGTGGCGACCGAGTTTCACTTCTCCTACGAGCGGTATCTTGTGAACCAGCTGCGCGAACATTTTGGCTTCATCGGAACGCCGATTCGCATCAGCGTGCGACGGCGCGCCAAGCGCACCGACAGCGCACGCTGACGCCGCCTGCTGTCGTTTGAAATGGCGAAATGTCACAAATGCCCGAAATGGCGAAGTGTCTACATTGCCTGAGTGGCTAACTGGCTGAATGTCCAATCCGCTGAATGGTCAAATCCTCTGCGAACCGGGTCATTCATTCATTGCGCCCATGACATTCGCACATTATTCCGCGCCATCTCCCTGCATTGGTTTATCCGCATTTCGCCATTTCGGACATTGTGACATTTGGCCATTACGCGGGACCAGCAGAAGGCTCCACTACCATGGGCCCTCTGTTATACTGGCCCGTCACAGTGCCTGCCGATGTGATCCCTAATCGCGCCGCGTTCCGGGCACAAGAGGTGTGTGAAATCGCCAGTGTCCAGCCGTATGTCTTGCGCGGGTGGGAGGCGGAGTTTCCAGACCTGGGTGTGGTCAAGACGCCGAATGGTCCGCGCGTGTATCGTCGCGCGGATGTGGCGCGGGTGTTACGGCTCAAGCACCTGATTCAGGTGGAGGGGCTGACGCTGTCGGGCGCCAGGCGGCGGTTGGAAGAGGAAGCCGAAGTCGAGCAGGGGAGTGAGGGCAGCGCAGGAACGACCTCGCCGGCCTCACTAGCGCCGGTGGTGGATCAGGCGGCACGCGCACATCTGCAGGAGGTCAAGCAGGGCCTGCAATGGATATTGAAGACGCTCGAGGGCGACAGCGAGTTCGCCCTGGCGGCTGCCCCCCAAGGGGCAAAGAAACGAAGTCGGAAAATGGAGAAGTAGGACAGCAGCGAAGTAAGATAGGAGGGCGTGGCGGTCAGCCGCGCCAGTTGCTGGACGTAGGAAGAAGAAAGCGGTTTCGGCGGGATGTAGCGCAGCCTGGTAGCGCACTTGACTGGGGGTCAAGGGGTCCCGAGTTCGAATCTCGGCATCCCGACCATTTTCTTCTGAGCAATTTGCACGATTCACGGCCCGCCCTCAGCGGGCCGTTTCTGTTGTGGGTCCACTGTGGGTCCACGTTGTCTTCGGTTGATCTGATTGGTCTCGAGATTGTTCAGATTCCGTTCAGTCGAACTCATCGACAATGGCGGCGGACGTGATGACAAGACCATGGCCATGACCTCGGGCTTTCGCAAGTTCGTGCTGACAGCGCACGTCACGTCGTCGGTTGGCTGGCTGGGTGCCGTCGCCGCTTTCCTGGCATTGGCGACTGCTGGGTTGACGAGGCAGGATCCCGAAGCCGTGCGCGCCGCATACGTTGCGATGGAACTTGTTGGCTGGTTCGTGATCGTACCGTTCTGCCTCGCGTCGTTCTCGACAGGTGTGGTGCAGTCTCTCGGCACCGAGTGGGGACTACGCCCGCCACGAAGCTGCTGCCCGCCGACGGCAAGTAGATGCGGCCTCGTTCAGTCTGAATCGGTCTGCTGGTCATCGCGACCGTAGGACTCGGTGCGGCGCTGTTGACTCGTGCGATGGGGCTCACGACAAGGATGACGCCATCGTCCATCGAGACGAGCCTGGTACGGAGTTCGCCGATGGCCACGCCGGAGGTCATCAAGGACGCCATCGCGCACTGGGCCGATCACTACGCGACGTGCCACGACAACGACGGCAGCGGAAATACGTCACTTGGGAAGACCGTCTATCCGCCAGCGCCGAACATGCGCGGCGGCCGCAGCCAGGCGATGACCGATGGGGAGTTGTTCTACGTCATTGAGCACGGCATTCCGTTCACTGGCATGCCGGCCTGGGGCAATGGGGGGCGATGACGTAGCGATACTGAGCGTGTGATGGCCATGGGAAGCAAGTTGCTCACCAGCCCGTGGACACCCGCGTGTACGACTGTTGTCCGACCAGCGCCGCGGTCACCGCTGAGGGGCCTCTGGTGGACTCGGAGCCTGAACAACTCCCAACACACCTGCCAGCACGACGCTGGCGATGTGCCCAAAGGTACACATGACACGGATGGCGATGTGACAGCGTGGAAAATGGAGGCCGCCGCTCATGGGTTCAACTGTCATCACATTGCTGGTTCTTGTCGGCGTAGCCGTCGTGCTTGCCGTCTGGGTCTCCGGGATCTTCAACAAGCTCGTCATGCTGAAGAACCGGTACAAGAACGGATTCGCGCAAATCGAGGTGCAACTCAAGCGCCGGTACGACCTGATCCCGAACATGATTGAAGTGGCCAAGGGCTACATGAAACACGAGCGCGAAACGCTCGAAGCCGTGATCCAGGCGCGCAACATGGCGGCTGGTGGACTGCAGAAGGCCGCGCAGAATCCGGGTGATGCGGCCGCGATGCAGGGACTGGCGTCCGCTGAAGGCGCGTTGACCGGCACGCTCGGACGCCTCTTTGCGTTGGCCGAGAGCTACCCGGATCTGAAGGCCAACCAGAACATGATGCAACTGAGCGAGGAACTGCGCTCCACCGAAAACAAAGTGGCC
>JBKJQX010000196.1:0-17275 GCA_046594875.1 Vicinamibacterales bacterium | reverse complement strand
TAACGCCAGCGTTCACCGGCGGCGGCCCCATGATTGCACCGGCCGACGTCCGGTGCAACGCGTGTTAGACCGCGTCCTTCGACAGAGAGAGAATCAGCATCGAGGCTTCCTTGTCCGCTTCGAACAGCTTCGCTCGGTCATGTTCGGCTGTCAGCAATCGAGCGATGGCCTCCGTTCCCGCGTTGCCAACGTCGAGCCAGATGACTTTCGGCGGGAAGCCCTCCACATAGCTGCGATCGCGGAAATCCGTGTCCTTCGAGACGATCACCAGACCAGCACTTCGGGCGTACTGCCAGAGGTCGTCGTCAACGTGGCCCTTCAGGCCAACATCCCGAACATGCACGCTGCCTGGATACCCGTCGGCCACCAGGCGGACCAGGCGCGGGCTCAGATTTTCGTCGAAGAGGAGCTTCACGCCACGGAACTGGCGAGTCGGCGTTCACGAGAGGCCGCGAACGCCAGGCACGCCCGAATATCGTCGAGCGCCAGGTCAGGAAAGTCCGCGACGATTTCGGTATCGCGCATCCCCCCAGCCAGATACTCGAGTACGTCGTAAACGGTGATTCGAGTCCCCTTGATGCACGGCTTCCCGCCGCGCACGCCCGGCTTGACCTCGATTCGAGTCTGCCACTCCATGGCCGGATTCTACACCCAGTTTCAGCACTGCCCTTGCGACCAGGGCAAGCGGTCTAACGCCCGGCTTCAGCCGCGGCGGAAACGAATGCTTGCACCTTCCGCCGTCGGCTGCAAGCCGAGGTTAGGCTGGCCCTCGGCTACCGCTTGACGCGTCGCCACACAATTCGCCAATGCTGCTTCGGGTCAGGTGACGATAGCCAAAGTTCATCGCCGTGAAACTCGAACCGGCGCTCGTACTGCGCATCGAGGCCGGGCGGCCGCAGTTCCCCCATCACGCGGTGCGTGACGAGCCCCTTGGGTACGTCGACTACATAGGTACCGAAATATGCATCGTAAGTATCGATGGTGGCCTGTAATGCTTCGGCCCTCCAGCGGACATGGCCCAAACCGAGTCCCGTGGATTCGACATCATTCGCCGTCGATACGGTCGGCCGCCCACGTCGATACATAATCTGTACGGCAACGCGCCCCTCGGCCGTATAGACGAGCATGCCGATGACTTCCCGGTCCGTTGCCCTGACCTGGCCCTCCGCGTCAAGATCCTGTTCCTCAACCATCTCCCAGGTACCGACCAGGTTGTCGGAAGGGGGGCGACTACAGGCGGCCTGCGCGCCAAGTGCCGGCGAAAGAAGAAGGAGTAGCCCAATTAGGAGGGGAAAGGATCGAATCAATGCGGTGCCTTTCGAATGGGTTCTCAGGTCAGCCTGACGTCAGCGCATCACCCGCAGCGCTGCGCGACTCATCCGCGTCGTCGGGTGCATGCGGTGTTAGGCCGTTCACACCTGCTGATCTACGGAATGCGAGCCGCACTGACTTGAGCAGTATCGGCACACTGCTGAAGACGGACAATCTGCGTGCCCGCCACTGTCCACACGTGGACGAACTGTGCGGTGAACCTCTTGCCAGTCGATTTGCACCGACCCGAGTAGGCGCCACGACCGATCACGCGGTCTCCGGCATCAAGCAGTTCCGACGCCTCGGTCTTCCAGTCATCAAACTCTCCGAGGACGCGGCCGAAGAAGTCATTGAAGACGGCTCCGATTCCATTGTAAATGCCGCCGTACGGGAATCCTGGGGTAATCTCCCACTGGATGGTCGGCGACAGCACCTCCATCAGAACCTCTGGCGAGTCCAGGTTGGCATAGAAGCGGCGGACCGTTGCCATGTTGCTCGACTCTGTCATGTGAGTGTCCTCTTGGTTTCGCTCTTGCGATGAGTTCGACAGTTGAGTGTTGGCGGGCCTAACGTGCGGCGTCAGCCGCGGCGGCGCTCATCATTACACGCGCCGCCGTCGGCTGCACGGCGTGTTAGCCCGCCTTTGGCGCCTACCTTGCGGCTGCGATCTCAATAGGTACAGCCGTCGACGTCGCGACACCCTCCCACGACGCTGGCAACTGCGTCGCGTCACGAAACTCGGACTGCTTCCCTGTGAACGTGCAACGGAGTTGGTATCGGCCGGGCTGCAACGGTGTGCCCACGAAGTAATCGGCTGGTGTGACCGTCAAAGTGTGTGAGTCGCCCGGCCGGAGTGGAACGCCAAGGAAATATACTCGGCCGGCGACTCCGCCCATCTGCCAGTGGAGTCCCAGGGGAACGGTGGCTCCTGCGGCGGACTGCAAGTCGCAAGTGACTGCGCTCCACCCTTGCCGGCCATTCCCGAGCAGGGCCCCGCCATTGAGCAACAGCGGCGCTGAGCCCGTGTTTCGCAAAGTGATCTGAAACCGAATGCCGTGTGTCGCATCGCCGGCCGTTCGCGCTGCCTCAACGACGACCTCCAACTCATTCGGCTTCACTTGAGCCGACAGGGGCAGCAGGGCGAGCCCGTTGAGCAAAACAATGACCGCCAGGAATTGCAGGACTGGTTGAAAGCGCCGCGAAGCATCAGGCAGGTTGCACATCTTTATCCGTCCATTCGGGTACTGGCTGGTCCGGCTAACGGTCCAAATGAGCCGCGGCCGCGGGCACGCGAGAGCGGGCCAAGGGCGTCGGCTCCATTTGGATGTTATGCCGTCTTCCTCGCCTTGCGCCCACTCACAACGTCGAGCACGGCCTCCGGGTGTTTTGCAGCAACGCGAAGCAGCACCTTCGCTGGCCCCTCTGGGTTCCGTCGACCCTGTTCCCAATTGCGGAGCGTGGCGACACTGATGCCCATGAGCTTGGCAAACTTGTCCTGCGAGAGTCCGTAGGACCGGCGAATTTTTTGCGCATCTGGCTCACCGGCTGCGAATGCTCGACTAGGGGCTCGTTCCCCCCGGAGGATCTCGCCGCCTTGTCGTACGCTTTCCAACAGTTCCTCGAACACGGCCGCTTTCATTTCAGTTCACTTTCTGCAACCAGTCGCAGTTGCTTCAATTGGAGCGCGCTCAAGTTGTCCCGCTCCTGCTTGAGGAACACGAACAACATCAGGAGCCTCTCACGCTCAGGGACCACCTGTAGATCACACGCGTGCCGCCCCGCTTCCCACGACCGCTGCCGGACCAACGAAGCTTCCTGAGTCCACCGCCGCCAGGGATGACGGGGCCGGCACTGGGCGAAGCGATCAAGGCCGCCTGGAGGGCGCGGTACTCGTCGTCGTTCAGCGCCTGGAGAACGCGTTTCGTAAAGATCGGGGTCTCAACAATGACCACGGGACACTATACGCCAATGGCGCATGGCAGGGCAAATTGAGGATTGATCTTGAGATCGGCATAACGCCCGCGTTCACCAGCGGCGGCCACATGATTGCACCGGCTGCCGTCTGGTGCAACGCGTGTTAGACAGCGGCCCCCCGACGACGCTACTGTAGGAGCGGGAGCCGATATGCATAACGAGTTCACGGCCGTGTTTGAGCGCGACGGCGAGTGGTTCGTGGCCTACTGCCCGGAGATTCCCGGCGCGAATGGTCAGGGGCGCACCAAGGACGAAGCTCGCGAGAGCTTGACCGCTGCGATTAGCCTTATTCTTGAGGATCGCCGCGAGGACGGCCTGCGCGGCGTACCGGACGAGGCGGAACGCGAAACGGTGACCGTGCGGTGAAGAGGAGCTCGCTCCTCCGACACCTCCGCCAACACGGCTGCATCTTGAAGCGCGAGGGAGGCGCCCATTCCCTGTGGACCAACCCCGCTACCGGCGCCGTTGAAGCCGTGCCAAGACACACTGAAATCGCAAACATCCTGGCGAAGAAGATCTGTCGGAACTTGGGAATTCCTGAGCCCTAGTGTTTCGAGTTTGATCCGCTGCCTAACAAGTCATGGAGTAGACCGCCAAACCGACCGCCGCAGCTATGCACGGACCAGTCCGAGCCCATCTCTCCCTATCTCGTTGACCCACCGCATGATAGCCGTCGAGCGGGAAAACCTCAACAAGTGCATCGCTGCAGGCACCGCTCCATGGCTGCAGCCGCGCTGCAGCCATGCACGAGAAGGATCTCGAGTTCGATCAGGGTAACCGCCTATTGGACAACACGTTCCGAACGACACTCGAATTCGGCAAGGCGGCATGGCTGCGGCCACGCCGCAGCCATACACCGCCGTCACAGCCGATCCATCGGACTCTTCACGCCAAGTCCACCCCGATTGAGCACATGCGTGTAGATCATCGTGGTCGACACGTCCGCATGCCCCAGAAGCTCCTGCACGGTCCGGATGTCGCTCCCCGCCTCGAGCAGGTGCGTCGCGAAGGAATGCCGGAACGTATGACACGTCACCCGAGCCGTCACCCCAGCCTGGCGCGACGCGGTCGTCACCGCCCGCTGAATCACCGACTCGTGGATATGAAAACGCGACGGCGGTCCGAACTGCGGATCGCGACAAATGCGCGCCGCCGGAAACTTCCGCTCCAGCGCGTCCGGCAACACCACCCGCCCGAACCCGGCCGCCAAATCCTTCTCATGTTGCCTCTTGACCTCACCCAGATGCCGCGCAAGCGTCTCACGCACCACCTCCGGCAGCATCACCCGCCGATCCTTCCGCCCCTTCCCGCGCCGCACCGTGATCTCCCGCCGGTCGAAGTCGAGGTCCTTCACCCGCAGTTCCAGACTCTCCTGCAACCGCAAGCCGGCGCCATACAACAGCGACGCCACGAGTCGCGGCACGCCCTCCAACACCGCCAGCACCTTCCGTACATCCGCCACACCCAGCACCACCGGCACATGGTGCGATGCGCGTGCGCGCGGGACGCCAGCAATCGCCCCAATCTCCTGTTGCAACACGGCTCGATAGAGGAACACCACTGCGCTCAACGCCTGCGTCTGCGTTGACGCCGACACCTGCTCCTTCACCGCCAGCATCGTCAGAAACGCTGTCACCTGCACCTCGCCCATTTCGCGCGGATGCCGCTTCCCGTGAAAGAGGATGTACTTCCGGATCCAATATACGTACGCCTCCTCCGTCCGGCGACTGTAATGCCGTGCGCGAATGGCTCCGCGCACCTGATCGAGGAGCTTCGGCGGTTCGCTATTCATCTGGGATTCCCCGACGACGACGATGGCATCGTCGTCGTGCGGGAAGCAAGTCACCAGGACCGCGATTCTCGGCCTTGAGAACCAGGCCGAGCTACGTACTACACGGCGTGACCTTCAGCTCTTCATGCCTCGTGTGAAGACCTGCGTGCCCGAGCGCAGGTCAGCGCGCTGCAGCCTGCGCGCCCCAACTGTCCTTCAACGTGCCCGTGCGATTGAAGACCGGACGCGTGGCCGTGCTGTCCTTATCCGCGCAGAAGTAGCCCAGCCGCTCGAACTGAAATCGCGCTCCCACTTCAGGCGAGGCCAGTGACGGCTCGAGCTTGCAGCCGGTCAGCACGTCGATGGCGTTCGGATTGATCTGCGTGAGAAAGTCCGCATCGCCAGTGCCCGGCGTTTCGTGCGTAAACAGCCGATCGTACAGCCGCACGTCGGCGTCCACCGCGTGCGCGGCCGACACCCAGTGCAGTGTGCCCTTCACCTTGCGTCCATCCGGCGCATCGCCCCCACGTGTCGCAGGATCGTAGGTGCACCGCAGCTCCACAACATGGCCGGCCGCGTCCTTGACCGCCTCGCGGCACGTGATGAGATACGCGCCGCGCAGCCGCACTTCCCGGCCCGGCGCCAGCCGGAAGAACTTCTTCGCCGGTTCTTCCATGAAGTCATCACGCTCAATGTAGATTTCACGCCCGAACGGCACATGTCTGGCGCCCATCGTCGGATTGTCGGGGTGGCTCGCAACCTCGAACGTGTCGGCCTGCCCTTCAGGATAATTCTCGATGACGACCTTCAGCGGACGCAGCACCGCCATCGCACGAGGCGCGCGTGCGTTCAGATCTTCGCGCACGCAGAACTCCAGCAGGCCGACGTCGATCATGTTCTCGCGTTTGGCGACGCCGATTTCCTCGCAGAACCGGCGAATCGCCTCGGGCGTGACGCCGCGCCGCCGCAGGCCCGAGATCGTCGGCATGCGCGGATCGTCCCACCCGTCTACGTGCCCTTCCGTGACGAGCTGCATCAACTTGCGCTTGCTCATGACGGTATACGTCAGATTCAGCCGTGCGAATTCAATCTGCCGCGGTTGTGCCGGCAGCCCCGCCACGTTGGCGATCAGCCAATCGTAGAGCGGACGATGGTCTTCGAACTCGAGCGTGCACAACGAGTGCGTGATGCGCTCAAACGCATCCGACAACGGATGCGCGTAGTCGTACATCGGATACAGACACCACGCATCTCCGGTGCGGTGGTGGTGCGCGCGCCGCACCCGATACAGGATGGGGTCGCGCATCGTGATGTTGGGCGAGGCCATGTCGATCTTCGCGCGAAGGACCAGCGCGCCATCGGCGAACTCCCCCGCCCGCATGCGCGCGAACAGGTCCAGACTTTCTTCAGCCGGTCGATTACGGTGCGGACTCTCACGACCCGGTTCACGCAGGGTGCCCCGATACTCGCGAATTTCGTCCGCGGTCAGGCCGTCCACGTAGGCCTTGCCGTCCCGGATCAACTGCACCGCACACTCGAACAAACGCTCGAAGTAGTCCGAGGCGTAAAACAGGCGATCCTGCCAGTTGAAGCCGAGCCACCGGACATCCTCCTGGATGGAATCGACATATTCGGTCTCTTCGGTCTCCGGGTTCGTGTCGTCGAACCGGAGATTGCAGGCCCCCGCGAAGTCACGGGCCACCCCGAAGTTGAGGCAAATGGACTTGGCATGCCCGATGTGCAGATAACCGTTGGGCTCCGGGGGAAACCGGGTGGCCACGCGCCCCCCATTGGTGCCCGCCGCCCGATCGGCCGAAACGATGTCGCGAATGAAATCGAGGCGCGGCGCCTCGGCGGGAACGGTCATGTCGTCATTGTAGATTGCCCATGGCAAGATAGGGCAGCCTCGGCTCACTATGCGCGTCCGCTCCCAACAGCTCCTTCGCCGAATCGTCATCCTTCGCCCTGGTGAAGGAGTGACGGCGTGGCTGATGTTCACCTACTCCTTCCTGGTGATGACGGCGTACAACATCGTCAAGCCCATCACGAGGTCGAAAGCCATCAGCGCCCTTGGGGCCGACAACCTGCCGTACGTCCTGATGGTGGCGGCGGTCGTCATCGGCACGCTGATGCACCTGTACGGCCGCAGCACCGCCCGACTGTCGCGGCGCCTGGTGGCCCCAGTGACCCAGGCCGGCCTGGCCGCGCTGCTGGTCGCGTTCTGGGTATTATTCCGCACGGGAGCGGCGTGGGTATCGGCCGCGTTCTTCGTGTTCGGCCTCATCTTCGGCCTGCTCCTGGTGAGCCAGTTCTGGACCCTCGCCAACGAGATCTACGACTCACGGCAGGCCCGTCGGCTCTTCGGGTTCATCGGCGGCGGTGCGAGCCTGGGCGGCATCACCGGGGCGGCCGTGACGACCTTCGCCGTGAGCTCCCTCGGATCCGACTATCTTGCCCTGATCAGTGCGGTCGTCCTGATCCTGTGCGCGGCCATCGTGATGGCGATCGGTCGCCGGCAGCCGGTCGTGGACGACGCCCCAAAGGCGGCTGACGCGGACGCCGCCGATCACGATGCGTGGCGACTGTTGCTGGGCTCGCGGCACCTCCAGCTCATCGCGCTCGTCGTCGGTGTGGCCGCGCTCGGCGCCGTTTTCGTCGAACAGCAGCTCAACATGGCCGTGGCCGAAAGCGGGGCCACGACCGACGACATCACGCGCTACCTCGGCCGGGTCACGATGTTCCTGTCGATGGCGGGACTGGTGGTGCAGGTGGGACTCACCAGCCGGCTGCACCGGACGTATGGCCTGGCCGCGTCGCTGCTGCTGCTGCCGATCGTTCTTGGCGCCAGCACCGTGGTCATCCTGACGACCGGCGCCGTCTGGGCAGCGGCTCTGGCGCGCGTCCTCGATACGTCGTTGCGATACACGGTGGACCGCACTACCCGCGAAGTGCTGTTCCTGCCGCTCCCGGTAGACCTCACCCAACGAGCCAAACCCTTCGTTGATGTCACCGTCGATCGGATTGCGAAAGGCCTCGGCGCGGTGCTGCTGCTGGTGCTCATCAAGCCGTGGGGCCTCGGGCTTGCGTGGCAGCAACTGGGTTACGCCAACCTGATCATCGTGGCGGCGTGGATCGGCCTCGCCCTGGCGGCACACCGCGAGTACCTCGACATGTTCCGGCGCAACCTGCACACGGGCGCCATCCAGCCCGCGGCTGTGAGGTTCGACATCGCCGACAGTCGCACCATCGCGTTGCTTGTCAGTGAATTGTGGTCGCCGAAAGATGCATCGGTGGTGTACGCCATCGACATGCTCGAGACGGTGGGCCGCCCCGATGTGCTGCCGGCGTCCTTGTTCTCGCATCAGTCGGGCAACGTGCGGGCACGTGCGCTCCTGGCACTGGAACGGAGCGAGTCCGCCGACACCGAGTCGATACTGCCGATCGTGCGCCGGCTCATGACCGACCCCGAAGCCGATGTGCGCGCGGCTGCGGTGCGGGCCCTGGCCGCGCTGCAGCATACTTCCGAACGGTCATCGCTCCGTCCACACCTGGCCGATCCCTCGCCGGCCGTGGCGGCAGCTGCCGCAGTGGAACTTGCCGAGTCGGGCGTGGCAGACGATGAGTCGGCCGCTGAAGCGGCGCTCGCGCGGATCATCGCGAACCCGGATGACCCCGTGGGCCGCCGCCACGCCGCGGCAGCCCTGGCGCGCATCCGCAATCCGGGGTTCCGGATCCTGCTCGTGCCCCTCATTCATGACTCCGATGAATCGGTCGCGCGCGAGGCGATCAAGAGCGCGGGCGCGCGAGGCAGCGTGGACGCACTGCTGGTGCCTGCCCTGGTCTCACGACTCGGGCATCGCACGCTGAAGCAGCCGGCGCGTGAGGCGCTCTCGGCGTCGGGTGAAGCGGTCGTGGGTGTGCTCACGCACGTCATGGCCGATCCGCACGAACACGTGTGGGTCCGGCGTCATGTGCCGGCCACACTGCAGGGCATCCCGTGCCAGCAGTCGGTGGACGCGCTGGTGGCAGCGCTTGATGACCCCGACAGCTTTCTACGCTTCAAGAGTGTCGTGGCGATCGAACGCCTGCAACGGGCGCATCCGGAACTGCAGGTGCCACCGGGGGTCATTGAGGCCCGGCTCCTGCGCGAGGCGGCGCACTATTGCGATCGCCTCACCCTGAGGCAGAACCTGATTGAGCGCGATACCGACAGCGCCGGCACACTGTTGGTTCGTGCACTCGACGACAAACTCACCCGCAGCCTCGACCGCATCTTCCGGCTGCTCGGGCTGCGCTACTCCGCCACCGACATTGCTGCGGCCCGTTACGCCCTCGAACGTGGCAACCCACGTGAACGCGCCGCCGCACTTGAGTACCTCGACCATGTCATGACCGGACTCATCCGGAAGCGCGTGATGCCCATCATCGACGAGGCGCCTGTGGCCGAGCGTGTGCGCCACGCCAACAGCATGCTCAAGACCCGGGCGCGCGACATCCCGGATACGGTGGCGCAGTTGTTTCATGACAACGACCCCATCCTGGCAGCGTCGGCGGTGCATTTTGCCGGCGACCGGGGTCTGCGCGCCGTACTGGCCGATGACCTGGACTACCTGGCCACCCACGCATCCACACCTGCCATCGTGCGCCAGGTGGCCACGTGGACCCGCAGCGGATCTGACCTGGCCGATCCCACGGTGCCGATGGTCGAGCTGGTCAACCGATTGCGCCGCATCCCGGTGTTTACGTTTGTCTCTGTGGACGAGTTGTTTCGCATCGCCGCCCGCGCGAAGCTGCTTCGCCATCCTCCGGGCGAAGAGATCGTCCGGCACGGCGTCCCGGCCGATGACGTGGTGTTTCTGCTCACAGGGTCCGTGCGCACGGCCGAACCCGGCAGTGCCGAAGCCGTCGTCGCTGCCCCGGCCGTCGTGGGCCTGGCAGATGCCCTCGTCGGCCGGCCCGTGGCCGCCACGGTCACGGCCATCGAGGACACGGTGGGCCTGACGCTCAACGCCTCGGCGCTCCTGACCCTGCTCTCCGACGACAGCGCGGCCGCCCAGGGTCTGTTCCGCATGCTCCTGGGGTCTCGCGCGGCGCTGGACCGAGCCTACGTCAGCCAGTGGGCCGACTCGGCGACCGAGGCGCGGGTGGAACCCGGGGGTGAAGCGATCGCCCTGGGGCTGCACTTGCGCCGTATTCCCCTGTTCCGCAGCGCCACGGCGGCACAACTCAAGGCCTTGGTGGCCGCGGCGAGGGAGGTCCCGCTGACCCCGGGAACCGTGTTGTGGGACGAGGGCCGGGAGCCGGCGCTTTATTACCTGCTCTCTGGCGAGGTCCGAATCGAGGGCGGCGACGGCCCCCCGGTCCTCGCCGGCACCGGACGGGCAATTGGGGGCGCCGAGACGCTCGCCGGAGCCTCGGCCGGTCGGCGTGCGGTGGTGTCCCACGAGGGCCGCGCCCTGCGCCTGGACCGGCGCGAGCTGTTCGAGGTGCTCTCAGACCACAGCAGCCTGCTCCACAGCGTCTTCGCCAGCGTGCTATAGAGTCCAGGGTCCAGGGTCCTGGGGTCCTGGGGTCCTGGGGTCCCGGGGTCCAGTTCCCCAGTTCCCCAGTTCCTAAGTTCCCCCTCCAATTGGGATAGGATTCCCGCACCGAAAGCCATGTCCGAGCGCCAACCCCTCTTGTCGCGTTTAATGCGCCCCATCGTCCAGCTCCGTGAGGGCGAAGCCACCACCACGTTCCTGATGTTCCTGTACTCGTTCATGGCGATGACGAGTTACAACATCATCAAGCCCCTCGGCCGGTCGACGTTCATGACCACCTGGGGCGCCGACAACCTTCCGTACGTGCAGCTCGCCATGGGAATCCTGATCGGGTTCATCATGCACGCCTACGTCAAGACCATCTCGCTCGTGCCCCGGCGCTGGACCATTCCCGCGACGCAGGCCGGATTGATGGCGCTGATCCTCGTCTTCTGGCTGCTGTTCACGACCCTGTCCCAGCCCTGGGTGCCGGCGGCGTTCTACGTGCTGACATTGATTCTGGGCATCCTGCTCATCAGCCAGTTCTGGACGCTCGCCAATGACATCTACGACCCGCGTCAGGCCAAGCGTGTGTTCGGGTTCGTGGGTGCCGGCTCGAGCCTGGGCGGCGCCCTGGGGAGCGGGCTCACGCGATTCCTGGTGGAGAAGGTCGGCACCAACACGATGCTCTTGATCGGCGCCGGCACGTTGGCGCTCTGCCTGGCCATCGTCGTGTTCATCCTGCAACGGGAGAAGGGCGCCGGCACGAGCGACGCGGCCAAAGCCGTCGAAGAGGAGGGAGTGTCCAGCGGCGAGGCGATCCAGTTGCTGGGCTCGTCGCGGCACCTGCAGGTCATCGCGCTCGTGATTGCGTTTGCGGCCATCGGCGCCGCCATCATCGAGCAGCAACTCAACATGGCGACGGCGCTGGCCAAAGGCGTCAAGAACACCACCGGCATCGCGGCCTTCCTCGCCGAAGTCGGGCTCTACACCTCGATGATCGGCTTCGTGATCAACCTCGCACTGACGAGCCGGATCCATCGTGTGATGGGCATCGGCTTCGCGCTGCTCGTGCTCCCGATCAGCCTGGGATCTACGGCCCTGGTCATGTTGTTCAATCGCGGGCTGTGGGCGCCGGCGTTGGCGCGCGTATTGGACACGTCGCTGCGCTACTCCCTGGACAAGACCTCTCGCGAAGTCCTGTTCCTGCCGCTTCCGGCGGACCTGAAGTACCGCGCCAAGCCGTTTATCGACGTCACGGTCGATCGGATATCCAAAGGCATTGGCGCGTTGCTCATCCTGGTGCTCATCAAGGACTGGGGTCTGGGCCTCTCCTGGCAACAGCTGAGTTACGCGAGCCTGACGATGGTGGGGTTGTGGGTGATCACGACCATTCGCGCGCGCAAGGAATACGTGCGGACGTTCCGCAACAACTTGGAACAGCAGAACGTGTTGCCTTCCGAGGTGACGTTCACGAACCCGGACCCGCGAACCGTGGAAACGCTGGTCAGCGAACTGGCGCACCCGGAGCCGCGACGTGTGTTGTATGCGATCGACCTGCTTGACGCGATGGACAAACGTGCGCTCGTGTCGCCGCTGTTGCTGTGGCACACGTCCTGCCAGGTGCGGGCGCGGGCACTTCGCGTGGCCGAATCCGCCGGGCCTGACATGGCTGACCGGTGGCTGCCTGGCGTGGAGCGCGCGCTGACCGATCCCGAAACGGATGTGCGTGTGGCCGCGGTGGGCGCGCTGGCGACGTTGCGTGGCGAGGCCGTGGCCGATGTCATGCGACCGTTCCTCACCCACGCCGACCCCGCGCTCGCGATTATGGCGGCCGGCGCACTGGCCGATTGCGGCAACGCCACGGATATCGACCGCGCGGCAAGTACCTTGCGCGCGTTCAGCGGCGACATGCGCGACCAGGGGGCTGAAGGACGCCGCCTCGTGGCGCGTGCGTTGGGCGACGTGCAGAATGCGGACTTCAGGCCGTACCTGATTCCGCTCTTCGCCGACGTGAACATCGGCGTGGCCCGGGCCGCCATCGAAAGCGCCGGCCGGCTGGGCGGCAGCGACTTCCTGTTGGTGCCGGCCCTGGTCTCGCTCCTGGGAAGCAGGCAATTAAAATCTGCCGCGCGCCGGGTGCTGGTGGGATATGGCGAGCCGGTGGTGGCGCCCCTTGCGTATTTCATGCAGGACCGCGAGGAGAACCTGTGGATCCGGCGTCACGTGCCGTCTGCACTGGCGCTGCTGCCCTGCGCCGCGTCGGTGGCCGCACTCGAAGCCGCGCTCGACGACCCGGATGAGTTCCTGCGGTCCAAAGCCGTATCGGCGCTGGAGCGACTCCGAAGGACCGATCCCGGCATGGCTATCGATGCGGAACGTATCTCGCGTCATGTGAGCCATGAAGCCGCACGCGCGTTTGACGCGTTCACGCTGCACTACAACCTGTTCGTCGCGGGTGGGCTGAATCCTGACGCGTTGCTGGCGCGCGCGCTGACCGAGCGGCACCTACGCACGTTCAGCCGCACCCTCCAACTGCTGGGCTTGATGACGCCGTCGGGCGACATGGCGGCGGTGCGGCACACGCTCAAGAGCAGCGACTCGCGCGCAAGGTCCGGCGCGATTGAGTACCTCGATAATCTGCTGACCGGCCAGGTGCGCAAACGCGTGATGGTGCAGGTGGAAGAGATGCCGCTCGACGAGCGGATTCGCAAGGGCAACGCCATCTTCGGCACCCGCATCCGGGATGTGGATGACACGCTCGCGCAACTGATTCACGACGAAGACGAATCCATTGCGTCGGCCGCGATCCTGCTGATCGAATCAAGCCGGCGCTGGGCGCTGGCCGGAGATCTGGAGTACGTGCTCGAGCATCGGGACGTGCGTGACCTCCACGTATTCGAGGCGGCCTCGTGGGCCCTCGCGGCGAGCCGCCTGGAAGCCGAACGGCGCCGGGACCTCTGGCAAGAGGCGCTTCCGTCAGTCGAACTCGCCGATCGCCTGCGGCGCATGCCGTTGTTCGCCTTCACGTCAGTGGATGAACTGTTCAGGCTGGCGCGCGTGGGGCGGCAGTCACGACACGAACCGGGCCACGTCATGTACGAACGCGCAGCCGCGCCGACATCGCTCCAGTTCCTCCTCGACGGCCAGGTGGCCGCCGACGGCCCGACAGGACGACTGGAAATGGCCGCGCCCGCGGCGCTGGCCTTTGAAGAGGTTCTGGAAGGGTCGCCGATGGCCACGACGATCACGGCTACGAGCCGGACCGCCACCCTGTCGATGACTCCCAATGAGTTCCTGGCGGTGTTGTCCGAGAATGTCGGCCTGGCGGGCGGCCTGTTCCGCCAGGCGATCAGTGCTCGAGGCCTGGGCACAGGCCGCACCCTGGTCCGCGGCCAGCGGCCCGCAGGCCAGAGCGCCACACCCGGCGAACTCGGTGCGGTGGACCGACTGCTCGTGCTGCAGTCGAGTCCCCTTCTGGCCCACGCCACCACGGCTCAACTGTGGAGTCTGTCGCAGATCGCCCGGCAGGTGACGCTTGCGGCCGGTGCAGAACCCCTTCAGGCCGACGCCGGGCCGTCGATGCTCTTTGTGCTGACCGGCACCCTGAAGGTGGATCAGGGCGGTGTCGCCGACGTCGCCACCGCCGGCGACGTGATCGGCGTCCATGAGACACTGGCCGGCACCCGGATCGAGGCGACCGTCACGGTCGTTGAGCCGGCCACGCTGCTGAAGCTCGACCGGGACGAGCTGTTTGAACTGTTGGCCGACCACACGGACTTGCTGCAGGGACTGTTTTCGAAATTGGTTCGGGGAGGATGAATGAGGAGACTTGTTGCCTACGTTAGCTTCGTTGCGGTGGCCATGGCCACCGTGTTCACCGTTCACGCCAGGCAGGAAACCGCGGACGTTTACCAGGGCAAGGCCGCAGAAGACTTCCTGACGAAGGCGAAGATCGTGTCGACGCGCCCGCTCGGTGAAGGTGTCACGCGGCCCTATAAGGTCGAGTTGGAGCTCGATGGCGTCACGCGGTCGGCAATCTTCAAGTCCATCGACGTCCGCAAGGCAGGCGTCACGGTCCTGGCCGATGGATCATCGGATATCGACTTCCAGGACAGCTGGCAGACCGAAATTGCCGCCTACACCATAGACCGGATCATCGGGCTTGGGTTGGTGCCGGCAACGGTTGAGCGTCGCGTCGTGGATGGCAAGGTCGGCTCTCTGCAGTGGTTTGTGGAGGTGATGTCCACCGAAGCCGAGCGCCTTGAACAAAAACAGAACCCCCCGGACGTGGAAGACTGGAATGAGCAAATCTTGACGACCCGGTTATTCGATCAGCTGATCGCCAATGTCGACCGTCACCTCAAGAACATTCTGGTCACCAAGGAGTTCAAACTCCGGTTGATTGACCATTCGAGGGCGTTCCGCGTCAACAGGGCTCCGGCGAAGCCGGAACTGCTGACGAGGTTCTCGCGCACGCTCCTTGAAGGACTCGCGAAACTCGAAAAGAAAGACTTGCAGAAGCAGGTGGGCAAGTACCTCACATCGGGACAAATCGACCGGCTCCTGAACCGGCGCGATGCCATCCTCGCGCTGGCGAAGAAACGGATCGCGGAACAAGGCGAAAGCGCTGTCTTGTATAAATAGGCAGGCACACGAGGCTTGGAGGACTTGAAGGGACTTCTGCTTCAGGCAAGAACCTTCAGCCCTTCACGACTCGTGTGAAACCAAAAAAAGAACGGGGGTGGCAGTTGAAACTGCCACCCCCGATGTGTGTACGGCTTCGGTCCTCAGGACTCCAGGACCAGAACCCTGGACCCTGGACCCTGGACTCTGGACCCTAGAAACTCCAGCGTCCCCCGAAGGTGAACTGTCGCGGCGCATTGAGGGCCGTGACGCCACCCAGGAGCACGGCCGTCCCGGCGATGGATGCCGACGGATTGCGCGCCTGCACACCCGTCTGGAACCCGGTGTCGAAGAGGTTCTCGGCATCCACATACAGGCCGAAGCGATTCGCGCCCACGTTGAACACCTTCTCCAGCCGCAGATCGAGCAACTGCTGTTTTTCGAGACGGCGGTTGCCCCGCGGCTCGAGCAACAGATCGATGCTCCCGGTCCAGTTAAACGTGCTGGCGGAGACACGCTGGAACGGCGTCCACGGCACGCCGCTCAACGCGCGGTAGTAGATATTGGCCGAGACCTCGACCACAGGAATCTGATAGCCGGCAAAGGCCTTGAATTCATGTGTCCGGTCGAAGCCCACGAGGCCGTCGGCATTGACGTGCACCGTGTTCGGCGTCTGGAACTGTCCGCTCGCAATGCCCGACGTCGCTCCATTCGTGACAGTGCCATTCGTCTCGGAGTAGACGTAGGAAATCTGCGCCTGCCACCGGTTGGAATACGCGCGTGTCAGCACGAACATGCCGCCGTTGTACGTGCGGTAGGCGTTCGCGGCAGGCGCGCCGTTGAACGCGAAGTTGTCCACATTCCCGATCTGGAACTTCTGATCGGACGTGCGGTTCGCCCACCGGTAAATGGTCTCGACCTTCCCATTCAACGGATTCGTGTAGTTGGCTGATGTCCACTGGGCACCAACCACCGTGGAGTTGATGAAGTTCTTCGCATCGCGCCTGATGTACGTGGCCGTGGCCTTCAGGCCCCGAGCCAGCTCGCGCTCAAAGGCCACACTGATTTCATCCGTCCGGGGATGGTCCAGATCCTTGAGCACGGAGTACTTGCTCGCGCCCGAGATGCGGTCGATCTCCGTCACCTTGGTGTTGGCAATGGTTCCCGTCGCCTCGTAGATGATGTAGTCGCCGATGCCTGGCAGGGCGTTGGACCACGACGCAAACACCGCGCCGTCGTAGAGTTGCCCGTAATACGCGCGCAGCACCGACTTGCCATCGCCCCCGACGTCAAACGCCAGACCCAGCCGCGGCGCGATCGGCGCCACGTCGTAGTAGGTCTTGTTGTCCGACGTCCCCACACCCTTGATCCGGTCCATCCGCGCACCAATATTGGCGGTGAGCCGGCCCAGTTGCCACTGATCCTGAGCGAAGAAAGACATGCGGTCGTTGCGGCCCTTGACGTCGTACTGGTACGCATACGCCAGGTACGGCGCGCCGCCGTAGTCGTAGAAGAACAAGCCGTCGGTATAGGCGTAGCGGTTGCGGATGTTGCTGCGCTCGATCTCCACGCCGAACTTGAACGCGTGTGTGCCCTTCGCTTCCACATACTTCGCCAGCGACGCGTTGAGCTGATTGCGCGTGCGGTCGTACTGCGCGCTATAGCCGGCTCCACCGCTCCACGCGCCTGAATCGCCGTCAAGACGCGCCGACGTCGGCGTCAGGGGATCGAGGTCAAAGTAGCCCCAGTAGCCCAGAAGCTTCGCCTCGAAGAGCCCACTGTTGCCCAGCACACGGCGATACTGGCCGTTCCACGTCCACTCGGGTGAATCCTGCTGCACCACGTTTACGTCGGTGGTGCTGTTGACGCCAGCCAGGCCGGGTCGTCCACCCTGGTTGTACTGGTCGTACTGGAAGGACGCGACCAGGTTATCGGACGCCGTCGGCTGGAACGTGAGTTTGCCATTAAAGCGCGGGCTCACTTCCGTGCGCAGCGTACGCGGGCCATCCGGATCCTGCGTGATGGCGTACCGCTGAACACTGGCGAAGAAAAACGCCTTGTTCGCGCGCAACGG
>JBKJQX010000108.1:0-35464 GCA_046594875.1 Vicinamibacterales bacterium | reverse complement strand
ATTGCCAGCCCCAGGTCGCGGCACGTCCCTGGGTAGCGTTGTTCCCTCTCGAAAAAGAGGTGGGGTGTCTTTTTCGTCGAAAAAGACACCCGACGTCTTTTTCGAGAGGGAACAACGCTACCCAGGGACGTGCCGCGACCTGGGGCTGGCAATGGACGCGCCCGATGTCGGCTGGCGCGTGCGGCTCCCCAGCGACACGGTGTCCTTCGTCGACCGGCGGTGCGGCCCGCAGGTGCAAACGCCCGCGGACCAGTGTGGCGACATGCTGATTCGCGACCGCCGCGGCAACTGGACCTATCAGTTCGTTGTCACGGTGGACGACCACCTGCAAGGGGTCACCGACGTCATCCGCGGCGTGGACTTGCTGGCATCCACGGGTCGTCAGGTGCTGCTGGGCCGCCTCATCGGCCGCCCCGCGCCACCTGAATTTTGGCACCACGCGCTCATCATGAAGTCGCCGACCCAGAAACTGAGCAAGTCGGATGGCGACACGGGCGTCCGCGATCTGCGTGCGGCCGGCTGGACGCGCGCGCGTGTGATTGACGCCTGCCGTATGATGGGCTCTACCACGGAGGTTTCACCGCCATGACCCGGTCAGACGTCGATGCGCTGCTCGACAAACACCAACAGTCGTTTCGAAGCCGTTCGGCGGAAGCACTCGCCGGCGATCACATCGAACACGGCACGTTCTACAGCCCGGCCGCCGGTACCGTGACCGGACGCCACGAAATTCAGAAAGTCTACGAGTACTGGCTGGCCGCGTTTCCAGACATGAACTTCACCTGGTCCGCGCCCGTCGTCGAGGGCACGCGCGTGGCGATTTTCTGGCATTTCGCAGGCACCGTCGCCGGACAGTTTTTCGGCGAGGTTCACCTGGGCACCAGAGTTCAGTTTGACGGCGCCGCCGAGTACATCGTGTCCCCGGACGGCATCATCAGCGCCCGGCATCTGTTCGACTTTACCGGCGCATTGGTCCTCGCCGGCGTTCTCAAGGTCAAGCCGGCTTAGCCGCGTCCGCGTCACGCCACTCGTGCATCCGCTCACCGCAAGAATCCGTTCGCTTGAGGTCGAGGCCCGCCGCCTTGACCCCCCAGCCGCTGAGCGCGCAGCGCTTGTGGACCCGGTCATTCAGTACGGCGATCGTTTTCTTGAGAGCCTTGCCACGCGCCCCATCTTCGTCGAACCGGCCACCGGTGGCACGGTTGGACTCGACGCGCCCTTTCTTGAAGGTCCGTCTGCGATCGACGACCTGCTGCACGTGGTCGAGACCGAAGTCGACACCCCGGGCCTCAATCCCGCCGGCGCCGGCCACCTCGGGTACATTCCCGGCGGCGGCCTGTTTCACTCGGCGCTGGGCGACTTTCTTGCCGCCGTCACCAATCGGTACTCAGGCGTCTTCTTCGCATCGCCCGGCGCGGTGCGCATGGAGAACCGGCTGCTGCGATGGATGGGCGACCTCGTCGGCTATCCCTCGACCGCCGTGGGCAACCTGACGTCGGGCGGCAGCATCGGCAATCTCATCGGAATTGTCTCGGCCAGAGACGCGCAGGGCATTTCGTCGACGATGATCGAGCGGGCCCCGATCTACCTGACTCGGCATGCCCACCATTCCATCGATAAGGCCTTGCGGATCGCGGGCCTCGGCGAATGTCCGATTCGGCATGTCCCCATGGATGACTGTTACCGTATGGACGCGGATGTCCTCGAGCGCCTCGTCGCCGCAGACATCGCGGCCGGCTTGCGCCCGTGGCTCGTGGTGGCGTCAGCGGGCAGCACGGATGTCGGCGCGGTCGATCCCATGCCGGCCATCGCCGACGTCGCCGACCGGCACGGCCTGTGGTTCCACCTCGACGCCGCGTACGGGGGCTTCTTCGCACTCTGCGACGAGGGTCGGCGCATTCTGGCGGGCATGGATCGATCGGATTCGATCGTGATGGATCCCCACAAGGGGCTGTTTCTGCCGTACGGCACCGGGGCTGTGCTCGTGAAGAACCGGAAGGCCGTGCTCCACGCCCACCGCTACGACGCGCACTACATGCAGGACACGTTCGACCCGCGCAACGAAGACTCGCCGGCGGACCTGTCGCCCGAGTTGTCGAAACACTTCCGCGGCCTGCGCGTGTGGATGCCCCTGAAACTCTGCGGCCTGGCGCCCTTTCGGGCGGCGCTCGAAGAAAAACTGCTGCTCGCGCGCTATTTCCACGACGCCATCCAGACCGTGCCGGGATTTGAAGTGGGCCCCGCGCCCGATTTGTCGCTGTGCACGTTCCGGTACGTGCCGACATCCGGCGACGCGGACGCCTTTAACGCTCGACTGGTGCGGACCATCCGCGAAGACGGCCGTGTCTTCCTGTCGTCTTCCAAGGTGGACGGCCACTTCATCATCCGACTGGCGGTGCTGGCATTCCGCACGCACCTGGACACGATCGATCTGACCATCGACTTGCTGCGTCGGAAGGCGAAGGCCATCGAGTCGGATCAGGCAGCACCGGCTCATGAACACACCTAAGGGCCTGCGCGCTCGCATCCGCCGCCTCACGCCGATCACCATCGCCGCGATGGCCATGGCGTTCGCGCCATCGCTGGCCGCCGACCTGCTTGAAGTGCTGAACGCATTCAACGCGATGAAGTAGTCAGCGCCAGTTCTTGAATGGGTGCAGCCGCAGGTTGGAGTTGGAATAACGCGGGTCGTCCGTCACTTCGTCGCCCAGCCAGGCAGGGTAAACCGGCTGGTCGGCTTCGGCAGCCAGTTCGACCTCGGCGACGACCAACCCTTCATTGTCGCCGTGGAACACATCGATCTCCCAGGTGTGATCCCCGTGCCGCTCCAGGTACCGGTGTTTGTCGATCAGCGGATGGCCGCATAACTGGTCGAGCATGACCTCGGCATCGGCCAGCGGGATCGAATATTCAAATTCCAGTCGGGAGATGCCGGTCGTAGACCCCTTGACCGTCAGTTTCGCCTCGCGTCCTTCCATCCGCACCCGCACCACCCGCCCTTCCTCTGTGGGCACGTACCCCTGTGTGAACTGTGTGCCGGCGTCCCTCGGCGTCCACGCACCAGGCCTGACGAGGAACTTCCGTTCGATCTCCTGTGCCATGGTGCCCGGCGGCCTGTCAGTTTGCGAACGCGGGAATACCCGTCTGCGCGCGGCCGAGAATCAGCGCGTGGATGTCGTGCGTGCCCTCGTAGGTGTTCACCACTTCGAGGTTGACCAGGTGACGGATGACGCCAAATTCATCGGTGATGCCATTGCCGCCCATCATGTCGCGGGCCATGCGCGCAATATCGAGCGCCTTGCCGCACGAGTTGCGCTTGAGCAGGGACGTGATCTCCACCGACGCGATGCCTTCTTCCTTCATCCGGCCCAGGCGTAGGCAGCCCTGCAGGCCGAGCGCGATCTCGGTTTGCATGTCGGCAAGTTTTTTCTGAATCAGCTGATTGGCGGCGAGCGGCCTGCCGAACTGCTTGCGCTCCATGACATAGGCGCGCGATCGCAGCCAGCAGTCTTCGGCGGCGCCCAGCGCGCCCCACGCGATGCCGTACCGCGCGCTGTTCAAACACGTAAACGGCCCCTTGAGTCCTTTGACATCGGGAAATGCGTTCTCCTCGGGACAAAACACCGCGTCCATCACGATCTCGCCCGTGATGCTCGTGCGCAACCCGACCTTGCCGTGAATCGGCGGGGCGCTCAGGCCCTTCATCCCCTTTTCAAGCACGAATCCGCGAATCTCGCCCTCATCGTCTTTCGCCCAGATGATGAACACATCGGCGATCGGACTGTTGGTGATCCAGGACTTGGTGCCGGTGATCTGATACCCGCCGTCCACCCGCATGGCGCGAGTGGTCATGCCGCCCGGGTCGGAACCGTGGTTCGGCTCGGTCAGTCCGAAACATCCGATCCACTCGCCGGTGGCAAGCTTCGGCAGGAACTTCTGCTTCTGTGCCTCGGTGCCAAACTCATTGATGGGCACCATCACGAGCGAGCCCTGCACGCTCATCATCGAGCGGAAACCCGAGTCCACGCGTTCAACCTCGCGCGCCACGAGCCCATACGCGACATAGCCCAGCCCGGCGCCGCCGTACTCTTCGGGGATGACGATGCCGAGCATGTCGAGCGCGCCAAACTCGCGGAAGATGCGCTCGTCAACGCCTTCGTGGCGAAACATCTCGAGCACACGCGGCGCCAGTTTGTCGGTGCAGTAGGCGCGCGCGGTCTCGCGGATCATCCGCTCGTCTTCGGTCAGTTGCTGGTCGAGGAGGAACGGGTCGCTCCACTCAAAGCGGGCGTTGGTCTTGTTTGTAATGGCCATACAGATGCTCCCGCCATGATGCCACGAAGCGACTCAGCCGAGCAGGATGGGCGGCATCGGGCAGCTCATTGACGCTGAGATCGCGCGCAGGAGCTCGGCCTCGGCAGCAGTGGCCTGCCGATCGGCGGCGATACACGCCACGGCCGCTTCCAGAATCACCCGTTTGACCTCCGGTGCCGCCTGGTCGAGTTCAGCAAGCACCCCATCGAGTTCCGCCAGCCCGCAGTCCTTCCTCGACAGAATGTGGGCCCCGTCGAGCCGCAGTACGCGCATCGCCTGGCCGAATGCGCCGGTAGCGGCGCGCTCGTCGCGTTGCCCCACGTACGCCAGCGTGGACATCAGCAGTTCACAATGGGACCGCACCGACCCGATCGACGGATACGTGACCCCGGGCGCTACTCCCCGGCCCAGCGCCATCTCGATGTCCCTCACCAGGATGCGATGGAGCGACCATTCGAACAGGTTGATTCGGCTATCGGCCTCAATCAGCATGACCACATGGCGGTCGAACGCCACCCGCTGCCCTTGGGTCAGCGCGCGCAACGACGGAAGGGCGATCTCAAGCAGCGGCAAACGCATCGCCGGTGGAAGGTGCTCCAGGAGCGGCTCCAGGCGACGCGTCTCCTCGTAGACACCGGTGTCCGCGTCCGTCTCAAGGTGCGCCACCTGTTGCTTGCGCACGGACGGCTGCGAATCCAGCAGCAACGCGTAAACGACGGCGCGCGCGCCATAGGTTTCCCGCGCGGCAGCGGCCAGATCAGGGGGAAGGCTCTCGATCAGCTGCGCGGCATACCGAAGGTGCGCAGGCCCCGGTTGTCCGATGCTGGCCACCGCGCCCGGCAGCCCGCCGGTGGTTGCGGCGCCGGAAAATGACGACGCGCCTGCCGACGCAACTGCGGGTGTGCCGCTGGCCTCACCAACATCCGCACTCTCTGGGAACTCACCATTCCACGAGGGGTCGATGCGCCGGATGCGCTCTTCGAGCGGCGGATGCGTGGCGAAGAGCGCCGTGAATCCCGATGTGGCCTCGCCAAAGAACATGTGACTGGCCAGCGGCGCATTCGGATTCTGGATCGACGCGCCCTTGACGAACCCACCGATCTTCTTGAGTGCGCCAGCGATGCCGTCCGGCTGCCGCGTGAACTGCACCGCGGAGGCATCAGCCAGGAATTCGCGCTGGCGGCTGACCGCCGCCTTGATCAAGTTGCCGAAGAACGTCCCGGCAAACCCGATGACAGCCAGACCCGCGCCAATCGCCAATATCGGCAACCCGCTGTCCTTGCCGTCCCGGGATCTGCGTCCCCCGCCACTGTAGAACGACATTCGCAGGATGAAGTAGCCAAGCATCCCGATGATCAGGATGCCGTGCAGCAGACCCATTAGACGGAGATTCAGCCGCATATCACCGTTGAGGATGTGGCTGAACTCGTGCGCGATCACTCCCTGCAGTTCGTCGCGGTCCAGGCGCGTGGCCGTGCCTCGCGTGACACCGATGACGGCATCCTGCGGCGAGAACCCCGCGGCAAACGCGTTGATGCCCTCTTCCTGATCCATCAGGTACACAGGCGGCGTCGGCGTTCCCGAGGCCAATGCCATTTCCTCAACCACATTCAGCAACCGTTGCTCAACCACATCTGCGGTGCCGGATGTCAGCAGCCGCCCTCCGAGCTGCTCGGCCACCACATGCCCGCCCGCGCGCAGCTCGGCGATTTTGTACAGACTGCCGCCCCCCACGACGATGAGCGTGCCGACAGCGGAGACAAAGAGCAGTCGCAGGTCTGTCACCGCCGCCCAGTTGATTGCGCCGGTGTCCGGATCCCTGCCGACGTATCCCATCGTGGTCGCGAGCAGGACCTCGATCGACAGAATGATGGCGAGAACCGCCAGCGCAAACAGTACGATCAGCCGGGTCGTACTTCGCCGCGCGACGTCCTGCTGCTGAAAGAAGTCGGTAGCCACCGGTGTGGCTTAAAACGCGACCTTGGGGGCTTCCGCTATCGCCGCGCTGTCGAACTCAAGCAGGCTCGCGTCGGCACCGTGCCCGAACATCCCCGCGAAAATGACGGGCGGGAAGGTCTGCTTGTACGTGTTGTACTCGGTCACCGCGTCGTTAAACGCCTGACGCGAGAACGCCACCTTGTTCTCGGTGGAACGCAGTTCTTCACTGAGCTGCATCATGTTCTGGTTGGCCTTGAGGTCCGGATAGGCCTCGGCCAGGGCGAACAGCCGTCCCAACGTGCCCGTCAACGCGCCTTCAGCGGAGGCCAGCCCCTGCATCGCCGCGGCATCACCCGGGTTCTGCGCCGCCTTCTGCAGCCCACCGGCCGCCATGTTTCTGGCGGTGATGACCGCCTCAAGCGTCTCGCGCTCGTGCTTCATGTAGCCCTTGGCCACCTCGACCATGTTCGGGATGAGGTCGTAGCGCCGCTTGAGCTGCACCTCGATCTGCGCAAACCCGTTCTTGTAACGGTTCTTCAGCAGCACGAGTTTGTTGAAAACCCCGGCCAGCCAAGCGGCGAGGATCACGACGACGCCGACGACGACCAGGACCGTGACGACGAATGTGCTCATGAGCAGAGGCCTCCGTGATCCATGATACCGGAGTTGCGCTGACACTCGACCAGGAGAACCCATGTTCCAGGAATTCAAGAAGTTCGCGATGCAAGGCACGGTCGTGGATATGGCTGTTGGCATCATCATTGGTGTGGCCTTTGGCGCCATCATCGCCAGTTTTGTGGGTGACGTCCTGATGCCGGTGATCGGGCTATTGGCCGGTGGCGTCGATTTCGCCAACCACTTCCTGGTGCTCAAGGAAGGCACGCCCGCCGGTCCCTATGCGACGCTGGCGGCCGTGAAAGCCGCAGGCGGCGTGGCGCTGGCGTACGGCGTCCTCATCAACGCGGTGGTCAACTTCCTGATCGTGGCCTTTGCCCTCTTCCTGCTCGTAAAAGCCATGAACTCGGCCAGGAAGGCCGAAGCGGCAGCACCGGCGGCACCGGAGCCGCCATCACGCGAGGAAGTGCTGCTGACCGAGATTCGCGACCTGCTGGCGCGCCGACAATGACTGACGTCGCCCTGACGCTCGGAGTCAGCCTCCTCATCCAGGCGGTGTTCTTTGCCTTCGCGGCCACGTTCCGGACCGACAAGGTGACCGACCTGTCGTACGGCCTGACGTTCATCGTGATTGCCGGCCTCCTGCTGGCCCGTGGCAACGCGGCCCATTTTCCGCAACTGGCGCTGGCCGCGATGGTCATCGTCTGGGGCGTGCGGCTGGCGGGGTACCTGCTGGTGCGGATCGTCCACATGGGACGCGATGCGCGTTTCGACGGCATCCGCGAACAGTTCTGGCCGTTTTTCAAGTTCTGGCTCGGCCAGGGCATCGCCGTGTGGGTGATCATGCTGCCGGTCACGATCTGGTTCGCGTCGCCTGGGGACTGGACCCGATGGATGTCGATTGGCTCTGCGGTCTGGGCCGCAGGCCTCGCGATCGAGACCGTGGCGGACGCGCAGAAGTTCATCGCCAAGCGCCGGCCCGGCGGCGACCGTCGATGGATGTCCACCGGGCTGTGGAAGTACAGCCGTCACCCCAACTACTTCGGTGAGCTGTTGTGCTGGTGGGGCGTGTTTGTGTTCGTCGCGGGCAGCTACACCGGCTGGCAATGGGCCGGTGTGGCCGGCCCGCTGGCGCTCACGTGGATCCTGCTCAACGTGACCGGTATTCCCACGCTCGAAGCGAGCGCGCGGAAGAAGTGGGGAGACAACCCCGAGTACCTGGCACACGTCCGACGAACCAGCCGCCTGATGCCCTGGCCGCCGAGCGCCGTGTGAGGCGGTTCACACTTCCTCATCCCTTCGTCCTGCTGCTGTCGGGCGTGGCCGTTGCGGCGGCGATGACGTGGGTCGTCCCGGCTGGGCAATACGAACGTCGCGCTGATGCGGCCACCGGCCGAGACGTGGTGGTGCCGGGTAGTTACACGCGCGTGGCGCAGGCTCCCGTTGGTCCCATGGCGGCGTTGCTCGCGGTCCCCCGCGGCATCATCGCTGGCGCCGATGTCATCCTCACCATCCTTCTGGTCGGCGGCGCGTTTGCGCTGCTCGACGCCACCGGCGCCCTCAGGCGTCTGGTGGGAGCGCTGGTCGGAGGCACACCAAGGCCGCGCGTGATCGTGGTGGTCGTCAGCGTCGTGTTCGCGACTCTGGGAGCGCTCGAGAACATGCACGAGGAGATCGTCGGGCTGATCCCGGTGGTCCTGGTCCTCAGCCGAGGTCTTGGCTTTGGTGCCGTCACCGCGCTCGCCATGAGCATCGGCGCGGCTGTGGTTGGCGCGGCATTCGGCCCGACGAACCCGTTTCAAACAGGCATCGCGCTCAGGTTTGCCGAGATGCCGCCGCTGAGCCAGCCGGCGCTGCGCTTCGGCCTGCTCGTTGCCGCCGTGGCCGTGTGGATCGGCTGGACGGTCGCCATGACGTCACGCGATGACGTGCGCCCGGATGTGGCCGCCCCGGCGCCGGGACGTGCCACCGCACGAGACGGCCTGCTCCTCGCGATCGTGCTCGCGCCGTTCGTGCCGTATGTCTACGGCGTGCTCAAGCTCGACTGGGGCTTCAACGAATTGTCGGGTCTCTTTCTCATCGCGGGCTTCGCCGTCGGTGTGGTCTCGGGCCTGACGCTCTCCGACACCGCCGCGGCTTTCCTCAAGGCGATGGAGACCATGCTGGCCGCCGGCCTGTTCGTCGGCGTGGCGCGCAGCATCAGCGTGGCGCTGACTGATGGGCAGATCCTCGACACCATCCTCTATTCGCTTGCCACGCCACTGTCACAGGCTCCCGGCCTGCTGGCAACCGCGCTGATGGTGCCTTTCCATGCGCTGCTCCACATCCCGGTGGTGTCGGTGAGCGGCCAGGCGGTGCTGACGATGCCGGTGATGGCGCCGCTGGCGGATTTGGTGGGTGTGTCGCGCGATGCGGCAGTCATCGCGTACCAGACCGGCGCCGGTCTGATGGATATGATCACACCCACCAACGGCGCCCTCCTCGCGATCCTCCTTGGGGCCAAGGTGTCGTACTCGCGCTGGATCCGTTTTGCGATTCCCGGCGCGCTGCTGGTGTCACTGGTCGGCTTCGTCGGCATCTGGCTCGCCGGCTGATTCTTCACCATGAAGTTCCATGGACACCCTGAAGTCGGCTTGAGCGCCGTCAGACGACCGCTGGGTTGAGGGCCCGGCATTGCCCTGCTCTGGCACTACTTGCCGGGCGCGATGTTGAAGCGTTCGACCAGGGGCATGCCCGCTTCGAAATCGAAGAAGGTCACTTCCTTGAGCCGGCGCAACGTCCGCTGGTACCCCTGGAACGCATTCAGCAGGTTGCTGGCAGTGGTGGACTCGCGCGACAACGCCTGCATCAAATCCGAAAGGCCGACGTCACCGGAACGGTAACGCGACACGGTTGTCTCGGTCAGTTCGTGCGCCAGCGTCAACGTATCGAGCATGGTCCTGGAGCGCCGGCCGAAGTCGTCGAGACTGGCCACCAGGTTGCGGACCTCGGTCTCGATCTCAGACAGAGTCTGCTCTTCCGACAGGTTCGCGCGATCAAGCGAGTACTGCTGGGCCTGGACGCGGTGCTTGCGCTCACCCCAGTCCCAAATCGGCACCGTCGCGTTGACTTCCACGGTGTAGCTGTTGCTTGGCTCTGACCAGAGGTTCTGAAAGCGCGGGTCCTGCACCTCGCGGCCGTACGTCGCCTCCAGGTTCATCCGAAACGCATTGTTGCCTTTGGTCTCGGCCAGCCGGATCTCGTTTTCGCGCGTCGCGATCGAGAGCTGGCGCATCCGGGGCGTCAACGTCGACGCCAGGCGAATGGCCTCGGTCACGTCCACTTTGACGGGCACCACATCCAGGGCCGAACGGACGGACACCAGTGCGGCAGCCGGCAACTGCAGCCGCTGCTTGATGGTCTGCTCGCGCGTGCGCAGGTTAGACGCCGCCTGGCTTTCCGCTTCGCGGGCGTTGGCGAGTTCCACCTGCAGCAAATCCAGGTCCCCCGCGCGCGTGGGCGCGTTGGCCACCACTTCGCGTACGGCCGCCATGGCCAGCGTCAGGTCACGGGCGAACTCGTTGGCGCGGTCTCGCCGGAAGGCGTCGCTGACCAAGTCGAAGTAGTCGGTCGCCAGGTCATCAACGGCCGCAATCACATCGCTCTTGTAGCGCAATTCGGCTTTTTCCAGATTGAGTTCGGCCTCTTCGAGGTCGTTTTTCATCCGGTTGGGCTGGAACAGCGGCTGATCGTAGGCGACGAAATACCGGTTGTAGAACGTCGTGTCGCGCCCGTCATCGTTCACCTGCGTGTAGCGGTAGACACGGTTGTTGAGCGACAACACGCCGTTGGTGGGATAGCCGAACAGGATCACGGGTTGACGCACGGACAGATCCATCTGGAACCGGCGCGTATCCTCGCGCACCAGTTCGTTGCGCTGGAGGGTGGAGTTCCACTTGTTGTCGGAGATCGCCTGAAATTGCGGCGCGGCGATATTGAGCGACACCCGCGACTTCAAGCCGGCGCGCTCGGCGGTCAGCAAGCTGCGCGTCCGCTCCACTTCAAGTTGCAGGTGACGGACGCGAAAGCTGTCGCGCAACCCGAGCGACACCATGCGATCCAGCGTCAGTTCCACCGGCGGCTGGCCCTCAGGAGCCACCACCTGGGCCGACACGTCGCCGGCCACCAGCGCGCCCACCAGCGCCAGCGCTTGTACGCAGATTAGCTGTCTCATCGGCACATTTTATCGAAGGCCACTGGCAGCGTCGGCCTTTTCCGGCTATGCTCCACGAAAATCCCCAGCGGAGGACCTATGACTCGCGACGATATCAACGCATTCTTCGTCGACCGGCAACATGCGTGGACGGCACGGGACCCAGAAGGATTGGCGGCGGGCCACGCCCTGACGGGCACGATCGAGAGTCCGATGTTCGGCAACCGGCAGGGACGGCCGGCTATCGCCGACAGTTACAAGCTGCTGTTCGCGACATTTCCCGATTGGGATTTCGACGGCGAGCCTCTGGTGATTGACGGTGACCGGGTCGCCCAGCCTTTCACGGCGAGCGCCACACACGTGGGCACATTCATGGGATTGGCCGGATCCAATCGGAGGTTCAAGATCCAGGGCGTTCGGCTCTTCACCATGGCCGATGGCCTGGTGCAACACGAACGCCGGATGTATGACTTTACCGGCCTGCTGATCCAGGTCGGCGTGCTGCGGGGAAAGCCGGCGAAAGACTGAACGGCAGGCCGGAGGCATGACCTCCGTCATATGGCACCGCGCGGGAGGGGCATAGGCTTTGGGCGAGGTACCAATGACCGAGCCAGCGGCTTCCTATCCTGCCGGGGCCAGCGCACGGGACGAGTGGCCCGACCTCGGGGTTCTTGTCCGCCACATCGTTGACCTGCACCACCACTACGTGCGCACCGAGGTGCCGGCCATCACCACCGGGCTGAACCGCCTGGTCAACACCCACGGCCACGCCCATCCCGAGTTGCACCAGGTCCGGCAGGTGTTTGCCCAATTGGGCGCCGATCTTCTGGCGCACATGGAGAAGGAAGAGCACATCCTCTTCCCCTATATCGATGAACTGGCGGCGGCCCAGCGCAGGGCCGGGCCATTTCCGCCCAGCCCCTTCGGGACCGTCGCCAATCCCGTGCGGATGATGGAGGACGAACACCAGGATGCGCTGGCGCTGCTCGAACAACTACGCACGCTCACGAACGACTTTGCCCCGCCGTTCGACTGGCCCAGGAGTGATGCCGTCACCCTGGCAACCCTGGCGCGGTTTGGCGCGGACCTGGTCGAACACATTCGGCTGGAGGACACGATCCTGTTTCCGCGGGCGCTCGATTTGGAGGAGCGATTGACGTAGAGTTCCATCCGCATGGAACATCCGTCCACTGAGGTGCTCTCGCAGATTGCTTTGTTCCGGCGCGTCATTCCGGAGGATCGCGAACGGCTGGCGAACGTGTCGCATCTGCGCCAGTACGAACGCGGCGACCTCGTGTTCGACGAGGGCGACCCGTCCGACTTCTTCTTCATCGTCGTCACCGGCAGGGTCAAGGTGTTCAAGCGCGCACCCAATGGGCACGATCGTATTCTTGAAATTTTCGGGCCCGGTGGTTTGCTGGGAGCGGTGGCGGCCTACGAAGCGCGGCCCTACCCCGCGTGTGCTGGAGCCATCGAGCCCACCACGTGCCTCCTGACCCCGAGGCCGGCGTTTTTTGCGCTGCTGGAAGAGCGGCCGTCGCTCGTGCGCGGCCTTTTGGGCAGCCTGTCGATTCGCCTGATGGAACTGACCGCTCGACTGGCAGAACTCACGGGCGGGCGGGTCGAGTCGCGCTTCGCCCGACTGTTCCTGAAGCTCGGCAGCCAGATGGGCCGGCCCGATCGAGGTGGCGTGTTCGTACCGATGGCCCTGTCACGGCAGGAACTGGCAGACCTCACCGGCACCACCATCGAGACCTGCATCCGCATCATGAGCCGGTGGGGCAAAGACAACGTACTGCTGACGGACAAGGATGGGTTCGTGATTCTCGACACCGCCGCGCTCGAGGCCCTGGCGGAACAGGGCTACTGACGCGCCTCGGCGGTTGGCCGAGTTGTTGCAGCAGTTTGCCGCAGGAGGGGTCCATGCGACTCCCGGCACGAACGCTCTTTGGCGCCATCTTGCTTCTGGCTTTGCCGGCCTGTGAAAACGGCTCTCCCACGGAGCCCCTGCCGCCGATCCCCTGCACCTACACCCTGTCATCAACGTCGCTGGCATTTGGACCGACGGGGGGGCCGGCAGCCGTCGGGGTCACCGCTCCGGGTCACTGCACCTGGACCGCAGCATCCGATCGGGATTGGCTCACGGTCACAAGTGGCGCGAACGGCACGGGCAACGGCCAGGTGGCCATCGCCGCGTCTGCCAATCCCACGACGGCCCTCCGAACGGGATCGCTGACGGTTGCCGGACAGGCCGTGGCCGTGCGACAGGACGGCCTGGCGCCGTGCTCGACCATCTTGACGCCCGCAAGCGCCACGCACGGTCCAGACGGCGCCACGGGAAGCCTGACTGTCACCTCACCCTCGTACTGCGGATGGACGGCCGTGAGCAACGCCGCTTGGCTGACAATCACGGCAGGCGCCCAGGGTACGGGCAGTGGCCTGGTTTCCTACGCGGTAGCCCGTAACCGGGAACCAGACATTCGCACCGCGGCAATCGCGGTGAACGAGCAGATATTTGCGGTCACCCAGACAGGCGAGGCTGTGCAATGCGAGTACTCAGTCACGCCGGTCACGTTCACGCCGTGCATGGCGACGCCTTACAACCTGACGGCCACGGTGACGACACAAGACACGTGCGTGTGGACGGCCGAGCCGAACGCTTCCTGGATCAACGTCGTCGGGGGCGAGTCGGGCCGCGGTTCGGGCCTCATCACCTTCCTGGTGACCGACAACTGGGACGCCCCCAGGCAGGCCGTGGTCATGGTCCGCTGGCCCACCGTGACCGCTGGCCAGAATCTGCAAGTGCAGCAGGCCGGCTGTTACTACGGCGTGAGTACCCACGCCATCGGCGTGGACGCCGCCGGAGGCTCCGCGAAGTTTGATGTGCTGCAGCAAAGCGATCCCCAACTCTGCGGAGGCGCGTTGCAGAACGCGTGCCTCTGGACAGCCATCTCGAGCGTGCCCTGGATCACGGTGACCACGACGATGCCCCAGAAGGGCGACAACCCGGTCAACGTCATCGTGGCGCCCAACGACGCCGCCGCGCAAAGGACCGGCACGATCACCGTCCGCAATCAGGTGGTGCAGATCACGCAGGCTGGTCGCTGAACGCGACATCGACCAACGTCCGCAGTCGACCCAGTCCGGCCAGGGTGTCGCCACCGATCTCCACACGCAGCACGCGCCGACCACGCTCGAGCAGCACCTGGTAGTCGCCCAGTGCCTGAGCCCGCTTCATGGCGCCAAACGTATAACTCGTGCCTGGTACCGGCAGGTCGCGCTCATCGTCTGACACGATGACGAGAAAAACCGCGCGATCCGGGCCACCCTTGTGAAGTTGCCCGGTGGAGTGGAGGAAACGCGGACCGTAGCCCAGGGTCGTGGCCACCCGCGCGTGGTCGCGCACGAGGCGGCGCAGCGCCTGCAGCTCGCGATCGTGCTCGGCCGACATCGACAGAAAGGCGTTCACGGCAAAGTAGTCAGCCGGAACGAGCCGCGCGAGATGCGCGGCGACGAGCGCCTCAGCCGACGTCGCCGACGCCAGGACGTCCGCGTTGACTCCGTCGGCGTAGAACCGAAGGCCGTCGCGCTCGAGGAGCGGCGTGGCCGCCACTGGTGACAGCCCCTGCTCGTAGGCCTTCATGAAGCCGCGGGTGGCGACTTTGGCCGCCTCAACGTCTGGTTGGTTGAATGCATTCACGCCGAGCACCGCACTGGCGACGGCAGTGGCCACTTCCCACCGGAAGAACTCCTGGCCGATGTCCGTCCATTCGTTCAGCACGATGCGTACGACGGGGTGTCCCGCGTGCTCGAGTTGAGCCAGCGACTGTTCGACGGCTGGGTCTGACTCTGATGCCGTCCTCAGGTGGACGAACACGCGATCGGGCCCGTGCGCCTCGGGAAGCCCGAGCGGCTCACCGTCAACGGGCACGATGCCGAGGCCACTCTTGCCTGTGGATTCGGCCACCAACTGTTCCAGCCAGGCGCCGATGGCCTGCACCGATGGCGCGAGCGCAAATGTGAGTTTGTCCCGTCCGTGCGCCGCCGCCGTGCCGAGGAATACGCCCAATGCCACGCCGGCATTCGCGTCTGGCGGAACGGCTGCTGCGCACGCGCGCACCATCACGTCGGCTCTGTCGAGCAGCGCCCCGGCGTCGAGACCCATGAGTGACGCGGGCACAAGGCCGAACACCGTCAAGGCCGAAAACCGGCCGCCCACATCGGGCCGCCCCGTCACCACATGGCGGAAGCCCTGATCCGCAGCCAGCTTTGCCAGCGATGTTCCGGGATCCGTAATCGCGACGAAGTGCTGCCCTGGCGCCGCGATGCCGGCATCGCGGAGTCGCCCGTCAAAATACGCATGAAGAGCCACCGGTTCTGCAGTGCCGCCGGACTTTGAGGCGGCGACGAAAAGTGTGCGAGCAAGGTCCAGCCCTTCGTCTACGCCCAGAATCTGCGCGGGATCGACTGAGTCAATCACGTGGAGTTCCGGATACCCGGGCACCTGTCCGAACATTTGCCGCAGCACCCAGGGGCCAAGACTGGAGCCGCCCATGCCGAGGATGACCACGTGAGTAAAGTTCGCGGCGTCGCGCCGGAGATTGGCGAATGTTGCCAGGTTCTGGCGACCGAACTCGATGGCGTCGAGCCATCCCAACCACTGCGCTTCGTCGCCACCGGTCCACAGGGCTGCGTCGCGTCGCCACAACTGACGCACCTTGCCGGCCTCTCTCCACTCGTCCAGGGTGCGCTCAAATGCCGTCGCCAGTGCACCGGCAGCTATCTGCTGCGTGGCCAGCGCGGGCCCAAGCACGCCCTGTCGCTTGCGCTCAATGGCCCCAAGCAGCCGGTCGAACGACGATGAGAACGCGGCGAGCCCTTGTTCGAGCAGGGCATCCGTCACCGCGTCCAGCGAAATACCGGCACGCTCCAGGGCCGCCAGGTTGCTGCGCGCGATGTCGGGGTGCTCTGCCAGGCTGGCACGGACGTGTCCGTCAGCGATGAACGCCTGCAGCGTGTCGGCGGGAACGGTGTTCACGGTGTCGGGCCCGATCAGCTCGTCAACGTAGTACGTCCGCGACAATCGGGCATCCTTGGTGCCCGTCGATGCCCACAGCAGGCGCTGCGGCAATGCGCCCTTCGCCGCGAGCCGCTTCCATCGGTCGGACGCCACCAGTTCCTGGTAGTGCACGTACGCCATGCGGGCGTTGGCGATGGCGGTCTGGCTCACCAGACGCTGCAGTTGGTCACGGCGATCGGGGCCGGCTGAAGTCTCAAGCACCGCAGCGATACGCGTATCAACTGCCGTATCGATTCTGCTGACGAAGAAGCTGGCCACGCTCGAGACCTGTCGCGGGTCACCTCCCGACTGGATGAACTGCTCGAGGCCTGAGCAGTACGCCTCTGCCACCGCCGCATACACCGTAATTGAGAAGATCAGCGTGACATTCACCGAGATGCCGGTCGCGATCAACTGCTGAACGGCGGCGACACCTTCAGGTGTGGCCGGCACTTTGATGAGGACGTTCTCACGCGCAACAGCCGCATGGAGACGACGCGCCTCGGCCACCGTCTCCTCGGTGGAGCGGGCGAGGTACGGCGACACTTCGAGACTGACATACCCGTCGCGGCCGTTCGTGCTGGCGTGCACCGGTTGCAGCAGATCCGCGGCCGCGCGGATGTCATCAATGGCGAGATGCTCGTAGACCGCCTGAGCGTCCGCCGGCGTGCGCGCGAGGAACGCACCAATCGCCGCGTCGTAGGCCGAACTCCCGGCGATCGCCTTCTCGAAAATCGAAGGGTTCGAGGTCACGCCGACGATGCCGTCGGAGGCGATCAGACGGGCCAATTCGCCCGACTCGAACATGGCGCGATGAATGTTGTCGAACCAGAGGCTCTGGCCCAGTTGCCGGGCCTCGTACACGGGATGGGGCATCTCTCGCTCCTTGAGCCACCAATGTTAGCTCGGCAGAGCAGAGAGACGCCCCCGAAGGGTCGTGGAACTCGATTTAGAACACGTGCTCGATGCTGCTGCCCCTCAGCAACAACTTGCTGACCACTTTCTTGCCCGACGCGTCTGTGGTGGTCTGCATGGTCGTCTGGTCACTCGGGGCGGCCAGTTCGCGGCCCTTGCAAGGGACCGTGAGGACGGTTTTGCCGGTGGCTTTGCTGGCGAACGTGATGTGCTCGCGGTCGCACGTGTACCGGTAGTCACCGGCCTTCAGAACCGACGTCCCCACCATCACATCGGCGACGACGGTCAGGTTGCCCTTGACCGCGACCTCGGTGGTATTCAGATGCTGCGCTGTCACGACGGCTGAGACGAAGACGATGCTGGCGGTGATCAAAAGTAACTTACGCATAGGTAGGACCTCACTTGAAGAGGTTGACATTGCAACTCATGTGCCGCATGTGGGGCCGGAAGCCGCCAGCCAGGCGCGGCCCTTTCCCTGAACGCACTCCCTGAACAGTGGACTATTGCGCGGAGGGGCGGAGATTCACGCACATTGTGGGGAATGAGCCAATGCACCGCTTCAGATATCCGCGCGTCGAATCCTGAACACCGCTACCGCCACCGGCATCAGCACCCACGCCACGACCGAGGCCATCAGGTACAGGCCGGCGCCAAGGGCGCCCCCGGTCATCCGCAGAAACGCAAGCGAGGCGGCGCCGAACGCGGTCGTACCTTCCACTGAGAGCAGCGTTCCGGTTCTCACCGCGTCCACCGGATTAACAATGACCGCGACCATCAGCAGCCGGGACGCGGTGCCGGACCGCAGGAGGGACGCGATGCCGAGCGCGGCCACATCAAAGAGCACGATCGCCACAAACCAGATGACCAGGGCGACCGCCAGATGGTGCGCGCGACGGGTGCTGGTGGCGCCGGCCGTCAGTGCGGCCGCGATCGCCAGGAACACCGCCGTCAGCACAAACGACCCGGCGACCACACCCAGAAAACCCAACACCCCGTCCGCGCCCGCGCCCCAGAACAACACCAGACCCGCGGCGCCAAAGCCCACCGCCTGCGAGGCGATCAGGGCCAGGCACAGGCCGGCCAGCTTGCCGAGCAGAATCACCGGCCTCGGTACCGGCTGGGAGTACAACAACTCGGCCGCGCCGGCATCGGGCGTGAGCGCCATCACACCGAAGATCAACGCCGTGAGAGGGACCAACAGCAGCACCAGTTCCACGAGCGACGCAGCCGTCCTCGAGAAGTCCTGGAGGCCGCTTCCCCCACTCAACACATACCCGGAGGCCGCCACCGCGAGCGACAGCACCGCAAACACCAGCGCGAATGTCTGCGTCCAGCGCGACCGCACTGACAGGCGCAACTCCTGCATCGCGCACAGCCGCACAAGAGTCAGCCGCGGAACGGCAGTAGTGGTCATCACTTCCCTCCCTGCGCCCGCCATGCGGCAGGCACCACATCAGCCAGCGTCACAGGCACGCCGGCCGCCACGTCAGGGTCCGCGTCTCGCGACGCCGGAGTGGCATGCGCCACCAGGTGTGATCCCATCGGCGTCGACAGCGTCAGCACGCGGGTGAACACCGCGTCTTCCACCCGCACCCAGGCTTTCGTGCGACGGTCGGTCACGAAGATCATGGCTGCAGTCGGCGCTTCCTTCGTTCCCGCCAGGTAGTTTCCCAGACAGCCCAGGTCATCAAAGAACTTCGGCAATTCCCCGGGCACCACCACCTGCGAGGCGAAGTCACTCTGCGAGACGGTCATCCGGCAGAAGGCGCATGATTCCCGTCCCACATCGAGCACCGCCGGTTCCGGCGCGCCGCCGCCACACGCTGCGGCCATCGCCAGCGCCACGCCGCACGACGCTCGACTCCAGATCCTCATCGCAGGCCCCCCACCAGTTCCCGGTAGAACGCATCGAGACGGCCTTCTTCCGCCGACCACCCGCGGATGGTCACCCGGTGCTCACGCAGGGCATCAAGGACCGCCAGCCGCACCGACGCCGCGCCCGGCACGATGAGTTGGTCGGCCGCCACCACGGCGTTCGGCGCCAGACGCCTGACGCTTTCAAGCGCATCGGCCGGCAACCCGTCGATCGTCACTTTCATGACGCCGCGGTCGGCGAGCAAGGTCGTCAGTTCACGGGCCGTGAACGAGGCCGCAAGCCGCCCCGCCACCATGACCGCAAACCGATCGGCCAGGCGCTCCACATCGCCCATCTGGTGTGAGCTGAACAGAACGGTCTGTTTGTCGGCGCGCCGCGATTCCACCAGCGCGTAAAACGCACAGGTCCCGTCGGGGTCGAGTGCGGCTGTTGGTTCATCAAGCAATAGAATCGGGGCCTGCGCGGCCATGGCCACGGCCAACCCGAGCCGCTGGGTCATGCCCCCCGAGTACGTGCCCACCGCTCGCGCACTCGATCCGTTCAAGCCGGTCAGCGCCATCACTTCCTGGATGCGTTCGGACCCCCGGCCGCGAAGCCGGCAGTAGAACTCGGCCACTTCACGACCGGTGAGCGATTCGGGAAACGTCACACGCTGCGGCAGAAACGAACACGCCAGTCGCGCGTCGGCCTCGGTCGATGGCCGCCCCGGTTCGCCAATCAGCACGGTGCCGTGGGAGGGTCTGATCAATCCTGCGGCAGCCTTGATCGACGTCGTCTTGCCGGACCCGTTCGGCCCCAGGAGCGCCACCACTTCTCCCGGTTCAATCTGGAAGTTCAGATCCTTCACGGCATGAACGCCGCCAAAGGACTTGGCAAACTCCCGATAGGCAATCATCGTCGTCTCCCAGCCCACAACACGGCCAGGCCCAGACAAAGGCCCAGACTCGACACCATCAGACCCGCGCGTGCGCCACGGGCGTTTTCGGGAGGCATGTCGGGCACGGCGCCCCTGGCTGGCGCTCGCAACAACGGGCGCGCATCAACCACGGAGATGGGCCTGAGCACCGGGAACGTGCGCTCCGCGCGAGCGAGAACCGTAGCGCCCAACCCCTGCGCGAACAGATCCGCGGCCGTGAGGTTTCCCCGCAGGTGATCGAAGACGTTCGAGAGCCGGTAGGGCTGGTCGCGAATCCCGTCGCCGTCGAGATCCGGCTCGTCGAACTCCGACCAGTAGTTGCCGTCGAACACCGTGTCTGTCCGGCGCCCCACCAGGCGAAGAGGCGCGAGGTTCCCAATGAACGCATTCCCCTCAAACCGATTGCCCTGCGACGAGTCGTAGACCACGACCGCCACATCGGAACTCGACACGATGTTGTGCCGGAAGATGTGCCGCACGGCGCCGTCGATGAAGAACCCGCGCTCGTTGTCGGCCACGAGGTTGTCCTCCGCCAGCACATCTTCGCAATCCTTCAGGAGCAGGCCTACGGAGGCAAAGCCGCGGTTACGCACAAACCGGTTGCGCGCGAACGTCAATCTGCGCGAGTACATCAGGGCCGCGCCTGCCGCGCCGCGCTCGAACAGGTTGTCTTCAAAGCGGTTGTCATTTGAATTCATGTAGTGCAGGCCGTACCGCACATCGCTGACCCGGTTACCGGACACCACCCCACGGTCCGACGACTGGATGTAGAACCCGTCGCGCGAATACCGGATGCGATTGCCGCGCAGCGTGAATCCCTGGGTGTTCCACACATGGATGCCGGATCCCTGCTCTCCTGCGGCCTTCCCCTCGATCCCGGTCACCGAGGTGCCCTCAACCGTCGCGTCGTCGGCCTCCCTGAGGTACACGCCGAACAAGGCGCGAACAATACGGCAGTCGCGCACGGTCACGTGCCGCGCGGTGATGTGGATTCCTGACGAGTCTCGCGCGAGACTCCCGCCCAGTTGCCCGTCGATATCGAAGCCTTCGATGACCGCGTGATCGGCGCGGATGCGCACGACGCTGCCGGTGCCCGAACCCAGCAGGCGGGGGCGGCCGATGCCCACCAGATGCACCGCCTTGTCGATGAACAAATCGCCCAGATAGGTGCCCGGCAGCACTTCAATGCGATCACCCGGCCGCGCGGCGTCGATGCGACGCTGCAACGGTGACTGCTCAGCCGACGCCGGCCGGCCTTCGATGCCTGCGGCCGATTGCGCGGGCGTCATGTCCCCCTGCGGCGGCTGGGCGAGCAGACGACCGGCGGGAGCCAACACCAACCACGCGCACAGCAGGAGGACGTACTTCACAGCGCGACCACTTCTTGGGGTGCCACCGCACCCTGCCGCTGCGCCCGCCACGCGATGACAAGCGCGACGGTGACCAGCAAGCCGGCAGCCACCATCAAGTAGGTGCCCGCCTGGGGGTAGGAGTACACGTCGAAGTTGGCGATTTTTTTGTATCCGAACATCGGGGGCGTAAACCCCTCCACTCTGACCGCCGCAGTGGGCAGCAGGTCGTGGCCGTAGCGGTACATCTTGTAGCCGAAGGACCACAGCGAGAACGCGCCAAAGTAGATCGAGATGACCGCCGCGTCGACAAATTCCTTCATGGTGCCGAAAAAGACGGCCCTGATGAGCAGCAAGGCGAGGCCGCCCAGCGCGAACGGCATCCACTTGAATTCGGTGAAGTCTTCAACGGCCAAATCCCTCATGCCGATGTAGTGGTTCAGGAGGTTGATCTCTTTAAGGTCCTGCCCGTTGTTGCCGCCCACCAGCGCGTGGTCGAAAATGTCGAGCCGCAAGGCGTCCGGGTACTGGGGCGCGAACATCGTCAGGTTCCACAACGGGAAGAAGTGGGCAGTGACAATGAGCACCGCGGCGACGAGGAAGCAGGCCCGCGGCCATGCGCCAACGGGCTGGTGGAGACGCCGGGCGGTGCGGTCGAAGAAAGAAGTCATAAGGAGTCCAGAGTCCAGAGTCCAGGGTTCGCGGAGCCGGGTCGAGCATTCGAGGAGCAGCGCCCAGGGACCAGGACTCTGGACCCTGGACCCTGGACCCTGGACCTTTCCTACCTGGGCTTGACCACGAGGTAGCTCTGCATCTCCTGATGCAGCGCCGAGCAGAAGTTCGTGCAGTAGTACGGGAACACGCCCTTCTTGGCGGTGAACGTCACCGTCTTCGTTTCTCCCGGATCCACCACGATGTTGATGTTGTAGTCGAGCAGGCCGAATCCGTGCAGTTCGTCGGTGGTCTGCTCGATGTTTGTGATGGCCACCGTGACAATGTCGCCCTCCTGCACCTCGAAGTTCGTCGGCGTGAAGGTGGAGCGCACGGCGATCATCTTGATCGTCACCTTGTTGCCCACGCGCGTGACGCCGGCATCCTTGACGTCCCAGATGGCCAGTGGGTGCTTGTTCTCTTCCTTCGGGTAGACCTCAATCGGCTTGATCTTGTCGGCCTTGACGATCTGGGCGTAGTGGGGTTCAGGTTCGGTGAACGCGTCGTACAGCACCTTCATCTTTTCCTCGCCGATGTCGATCAACTGCGACGACTCCGGCTGCGAGGGCCCGACATTCAGGTGCCGTCCATGCGACAGCTTGTTGAGTGAAACCAGGTAGTTCCCGTCCGGGCTGACCGTGTCGCCCTCGGCCGCCGACAGGTGACCCACCGCGTATGACACGGGCACTTTGTCGATGACCTTCCACTCGCCGATTTTCCACGACGCGATGGCGCTGTCCACGAACAGCGAGGTGTAGGCCATGCCGTTTGGTCCAAACTGCGTATGCAGCGGTCCCAGGCCCACTTCCACTTCCGCGTCCTTGATGGACTCGTACTTCAGCACCGGGATGCCGTCTTCGGCGCCGTCGAAGTCCTTGTTGCGAATCGCAGTCTGGACCTTTTCGAAATTGAACGCCGTGGTGACGCCCTGCAATTTGCCCGAGCCGATGATGTACTTGCCGTCGGGCGACACATCGACGCCGTGCGGCGACTTGCCGCAGGGCATCAGGTACACCAGCCCGGGGATTTTCGCCGGGTCGAGCACGCGAACGCCGCCGATCATGTCGCCCAGGCCCTGCGCGGCAGCCTTCTCCGCGGCGCGCCAGTCAATGGCGGCGATGTAGTCGCGATCACGCTGACTGGCGGTGACCTCGAGTTTGCCTGTGGCCCGTTCGGCGTTGTACGCGGTCAGAAACATCCAGCCGTCGGAGGCGAGCTTGCCGGCGTCGCCGATGTCGTAGTCGAAGGGCGGCATCAGGATCTGGAAGCCGAGGTCCATGTTGCCGGTCTTGGCATCCACCTTCAGGGCGCCAATCACGCCTTTGTAGTCGGTGGCGTATTTGTCGATGGGCGCGTACGTCCCCTTCGGGATCGGGATGGAGAACCGGCTGGCCACCATCACGTACTCGCTGTTGGGCGTGATGAACGACGACCCGTGGTTGCCCGAGATGTTCGGGATCGGCCCGTAGATTTGCTTCGTCTTGAAGTCCCTCAGGTCGATCCGGGCCACGCGGCCGTTCATCTCGTTGATGAAGAGCCAGCGGCCGTCGTAGTCGCCCGCGGTCTCTGACAGGGCCGGGTGATGCGCATCGCCCCACGTCAACCCGCCCAGCATCTTCTTCGACTCGTCGTCAAACCCGTAGCCGGTCGCCGGATAGGGGGTGAAGACGGGAATCGTCGAGATATGCCGCATTGACGGGATGCCATAGACGTACACGTTGCCCGAGTGGCCGCCCGACGCAAAGAAGTAGTACTCATCCAGGTCGCCAGGCGCGACGTAGGTCCTCTCGGCGGCAACGGCGGAGTCAGACGCCGCCCCGCTGCCCCGGCGGGCCGAGGGCGGCGCACTCGGCGAACAGGCGCTGTAGCCGATCGCCAGGAGCGCTCCGGCGCCCAGTGTCAGCCATGTCTTCTTGCGTGCGTTCCATCGTCTCTCCATACCTATCGCTCCTTCTGCTTCTCTGCTTGTTGTTTCTGATAAACCGCAAAGGCTTCCCGCAACTTCTGAATGGCGATGGCCTTCTGTTCCGGCGTGAGGATGATCTGCCGTGAGAGGACGACCGACATCGTGCCGGTGGGCTCGCGAAGGAAGTCGTCGATCGTCCGTCCGAACCGCGACTGCACATCCTCGACTGCGTTGGACAGGTCGGGGCCGATTTGGGCCGGTGACTTCACGCCATACACCTGGATCGAGTGGCACGTGCTGCAGCCCGTCTCGACAAACCAGGCGCCAGGACCCGTGCGCATCCGCTCTTCTTCGGCGAGCTGCTCGGCCGTGGGCGTGTCGGTTCTCGGCGCGCCCGCCAGGTAGGCCGCTGGCACATCGGCCGGCCGCCACGAGAGCACCAGCATGGCCAGAGCCTGCGCCTGTTCGGTGTTGAACCCGAAGTTCGGCATCGTCGAATCCGTGGTCAGCGCCTTGGGATTCTTGAAGTGCGCCACATGCCAGGCGAACGCCGTCTGCTGTCCCGAGAGGCGCGAGTAGTCGTACTGCTCGGGTGCCTTCTCGCCGACGCGGGTCAGGTCGGGACCGATGCGTCCGCCGCGATTGTTGATGGTGTGACAGGCGCGGCAGCCCTTCTCGTCCACCAGGCGTTTGGCCAGATTAATTGCGTCGGCGCCCTTTGTCTGGCGATCGTAGCGGTGGCAGATGTTGCAGTTCATCTGCAACAGGGCGCCCTTGTTGCCCGACAGCGAGTACTCCTGCCCCAGGGTCTTGCTGAGCAGCGGTTCTTCCCAGTGGGCCACCTCGCCGTGCGCCTCGGCCACGTCCACCGCCCACCCCTGCCCGCCGTGGCACGACGTGCACCCGAATTTCTCGACCGGATGGGTTTTCAGCGGCTCCACCGGATGGGTACGGAACGGCTCATCCGCCTGCTCGAAGCCTTTCCACGACGTGGCCTGATGGCACGTGATGCACCGATCGGCGCGGCCAAGGTCGGCCACCCAGATCTGCTGTATCCCGGTCGTGACGCCGGCGACCCGATCGGCGCCCAACTTCAACGCCACTTCGTCCTTGAACGCGGCCTGGTAGTACCGCCAGTCATGTGCGCGATCGCTTGCGAAGAACAGCGCACAAGACAGCACGAGCAGCACGCCGATAATCGCGAGGGTGGGCCGGTCGATACGCGCGTACGGAGAATTGGTTCGCTTCTCCATGGTCAAATCCTCCCCGGCACGCTGGGCCACGTTTCCCACGGCCAGAAGAACTCCCAGTAGGGCCCGCGCAGCTCCATGCCGATGTACGTGAGCAGCAGGATGCCAACCATGACTGCGATGAACACGACGTTCTGCGTCCGGCGCGCGCGCGGGAACCACTGACCCGTGGCTTCGCGCGGGCTCCGATCGAGCCACGGCCACACCGTCAGCAGGCCGACCAGCAGGCCCGGCAGCACCACGCCGCCGATGAACGCGCCGTTGATGGTGAAGCTGCCGAGGTGGATGGTGGTGTCGGTGACAATTTCCTGCAGCCACAGGAAATACCAGGGCGCCTTGGCCGGGTTGGGCGTAATCAGCGCATTGGCAGGCTCTTCCAGGGGCGACGCGATGAAGACCGAGGCGATGCTGATGACCGCAATGGTGCCCAGCGTCGCGATCATCGCGCGGCGTGCCAGGTCTGGCACCGCGTTCACGCTGGTGTTTGCGGCTTCAAGCGATCGCGCCGTCACGGTTGGCGCCGTGCCCTTCGCCACACCCAGCAGCGTGTAGGTCTTGGTCGGCACCACCGCCACAGCGCGCGACATCTCGGCGATCTCTTCGCGGTCGGCACGCGCCAGGCCGCCATCCTTCCGCACGCGCCACATGTGATACGCGAACAGCACTCCCACGGCGGCCGGCAGGAAGAAGATGTGGAGGACGTAGAAGCGGATCAGGGTCGCCTGCTCGATGGCGCGGCCGCCAATGAGCAACTCGCGGACATCGGGCCCGATCCACGGAATGGCCGAGGCGATATTGGTGCCGACCGTGACCGCCCAGAAGGCCAGCTGGTCCCACGGCAGCAAGTACCCGGTGAAGGAGAGGAACAACGTGAGGAGCAGCATCACGACGCCGATGACCCAGTTCCACTCGCGCTTCTGGTTGCGCCCGATGCCGTTTTTGTAGGCACCGGTGAAGTACACCCGCGCCAGGTGCAGCACCACGGTGATGACCATGCCGTGCGCGGCGACGCGGTGCACCGCGCGAATCCAGCGTCCGAAGGTGATGACGTACTCGATGTCTTTCACCGACTGGTAGGCGCGTTCCACCGACGGCACGTACAGGAACAGCAACGGCAGCCCCGACAGGGTCAACAGCAGGAACAGCGCCGCTGTGATCGTGCCCAGCCAGAACGAGTAGTTCCAGGCCATCGAGGACTTCGAGACCTTCGCCGGGAACCAGTGCAACAGGAAGTTGGACGTGACCGCGTCACCGGCGTCGCGGTCGGACTTGGGAAAGAGACTCCAGAACGGCCGCGGCCGTACGCCTGGTGCTTGTTCGGGCAATGACATGTCGAATACCTCACACCGTCAGGCGGAAATCGCGCTCGACCTCGGCCGCCAGGTCCACCACAAGTTGTCCGTCGTCAGCCGCCACCGACAGGCGGTACCACGACAGGGGTTTGGGCGCGGGGCCAGAAATATTGGTGCCGTCACCGGTGTAGTGCGATCCATGGCACGGGCAGGAGAACTTGTGCGTCAGGCGCAGCGGCGCACCGCCGACCGTCGCGGTTTCAGGCTTGGGCAACGCCTCGGCGCGGACGGTGCAACCCAGATGCGTGCAGACCGCCGACACGGCGTGGAAGGTGTTGCCATCGCGGAAGATGAAGAGCCGCTCGTCGGCCAGGAACTTCAGGCCGTCAGGGAAATCATTCGGCGGTCCCAGTTTCACAGTGGTGGGCGCGTCGTAGGACACGTTGGGTACCAGCGACCGCAACGACGCCACGCCCTGTGCGCCAAGCGCGCACACCCCGGCGCCCGTGCCAAGTTTGATCAAGAAATCCCGACGATCGTTTCCGGCCATCACTCCTCCACCCAGTTTTCCGTGATTGAAAACCGCTCCATCGTCATCGCGCCCGTTGGGCAGCGAATCGCGCAGAGCCCGCATCGAATGCAGCGCTCGTCGTCTTTCACCATTGCGGTGAGCGGCAGTGTGGTTTCGCCCGCGCGCGCCGTGACCGCATCACGCTCGGCGTCGTGCATCGACACCGCGTCGAGCGGTACAAACGCCAGGCAGTACTCAGGACAGATGTCCACACAGCGGTTGCAAAGGACGCACAACTCCGGGTCGTAGATGGTCTGGATGTGGCAGACCAGGCAACGTGCGGCCTGCTCCACCGCAGACTCGCGTCCGTACCCCGTTTCCACTTCGGCGATGCCTGTACGGCGCCCGATATCAAGCGTCGGTGCGGCCACGCGGTCGAAGTTCTCGAAGCCGCTGACCATCTGGTACGTGGCGGTCGGCATGACCTCGATCTCCAGGTGCGCCTCAATCCGTGCGCGGTGGTCGGTCAGGTACGAGTGAATCGACCGGGCGGCCAACTTGCCGTTGGCGACAGCCTGAATGAGGTTTCGGGGACCAAACGCGACGTCTCCGCCCGAGAACATGCCCGGCGCACTGGTCGCCAGCGTCACCGGGTCCACGCGGATGGTCCCCGAAGGGTTGAGGTCAATGCCGTCAGCTGGAGTCAAGAAGCCCAGGTCCGGCTGCTGACCGATGGCCAGGATGCACGCGTCGGCGTCAAGCGTGATGACATCAGCGTCGTCGTACACGGGGGCGAAGCGGCCACCCGAATCAAATACCGATGTGACGGCGCGCAATTCGATGGTCGCCAGCCGGCCGTTGGCGCCGATGAACGCGCGCGGCCCGCGCCGGGTGATGAACTTGACGCCTTCCTTCCCGGCCTCTTCGTATTCGTCATGTCCCTGCATCGTGCGCAGGACCGGCATCTCGTCGAAGTGTTCGAGCGAGATCATCGTGACTTCCGCCGCGCCGCCACGCAGGGCGGCGCGCGCCGAGTCGAAGGCTTCCTTGGCCCGGGCGTCGGCGGCCCCTTCAAGAGCCGTGAGCTCATCTTCATTGCTCACCCGTAGGGCGGTGCGCGCCGCGTCGAAGGCGACAAAGCCGCCGCCGATGACCACCACGCGGCGGCCCAGATCCATGCGGAAGCCGCGGTTCACGTTCAACAGGTAGTCGACGGCTTTGACCACGCCGTCGAGCTCCACGCCAGGAATTTGCAGGTCACGCCCGCGAGAGACGCCGACCGAGAGAAACACGGATTCAAAACCCGCGGCACGCAGGTGCGACAAGCCGAAGGCAGGCGTCAGAGGCGTCTCGAGTTTCAGGGTGACGCCCAGTGCCAGGATCTTCTCGATTTCGGCGCGCAACAGGCTGCGCGACAAGCGGTATTCCGGAATGCCGTACCGCATCATGCCGCCAGGTTCACCTGCGGCTTCAAACACGGTCACGTCGTGACCGAGCAGGGCCAGGTCGTGCGCCGCCGACAGCCCGGCGGGGCCGGCGCCAATCACCGCCACGCGTCGGCGCGGGGCTGGACCCGCCTGGCGAATCTGCGACCCGAGCGGAAGCTGATCGATGTACCGATTGCCCTCGTGGACGCCGCCGGGCCGCAGTTCGTCCTGCGTCGCCGGTCTCACTGACTCGGCGCCATACTGTTCTGTGACATATCGCTTGAGCGCCCGGATGGACACTGGCGCGTCAATGGCGCCCCTCCGGCAGGCGTCCTCACACGGCGCCGCGCACACCCGGCCGCAGACCGAGGCAAACGGGTTGGGCGCTCTGGCCACAAGGTACGCGTCCTTGTCGCGCCCATCGGCGATGAGTTGCACATACTTGCCAGCGTCGGTCTGCACCGGGCACGCGGTCTGGCACTTGACCTGCGACTTCCAATGAGCGAGATCCGGGAGCCGAACGTGAATACCCATGCCGTTGGCAAAGGTATCCGGCCCGCAGTCGAGCGGTTATGACGTTGGTCATACTCGGTGCACTCATGTAATGGCGAAATGACACAAATGACCGAAATGGCGAAATGTCTGCAATGGCTGAAGGCCTAAATGGCGGAATGTGATCCGCTTGCCGGTAGCGCGTGGAGTGCGCCAGGTACCGTGGCGGGCTTCTCGCACTCGCCACCTAACGAGGTTCTGATGCGGTTTGCGGCCGAGGAGCTTGCGCGGCTCGGCCGACCCGCCATGGCCCTCGACATCGGGTGCGGAGCGGCACGCAACGCGGCGCCACTGGCGGCCATGGGCTGGGATGTGATCGGCACCGATCTGTCGTGGCCCATGCTGAAGGCCGCGCGCGCTCGTGAGGTCCCGGGCCCATCCCCCGGCCGGCTCACGTTCTGCCTCGCGCCAATGGAGCAACTCCCGGTGCCGGACCGTTGCGCGGACCTGATCATCGCGCACGGAATCTGGAACCTCGCGCGATCCGCAACCCAGTTCCGCGCGGCCGTGCGCGAAGCGGCGCGCGTGGCCAGGCCCCGCGCCGCCCTGTTTGTGTTCACCTTCTCGCGGCACACCCTGCCCGATGATGCGCGGCCCGCTGAGGGGGAACCCTTCGTGTTCTCTCAGTTCTCGGGGCAGCCGCAGTGCTTCCTGACAGACACACAGCTCATCGAGGAGCTTGCCAGCGCCGGATTTACGCCCGATGCAGCAGTGCCAATCACCGAATACAACCGGCCAACGGCCTTGACGGTCCAGCGCAGCGGCCCAGTGATCTATGAGGCCGGATTCCGGCGGGCCGACAGCCGCACGTAGGAACGCCGCACTTACACAACGCTTACGCGCGGGGCCCGCGACCGCGGCCTACGATTGAATAGAAAGCAGGTCCGACATGGGCGCACATCCAATGATCATCCAGGGCGGCATGGGTGTCGGTATTTCGGACTGGCGCCTCGCACGGACGGTGTCGGCACTCGGCCAACTGGGCGTGGTGAGCGGCACCGCGCTCGACGAACTGCTGGCCCGGCGCCTGCAGATGGGCGACCCCGGCGGTCATATGCGCCGCGCCCTGGACCACTTCCCCGTCGCGAGACTCGCCGACCATGTCTGGGACACGTACTACATCGCCGGAGGCAAAGCGCCCAACGCCGCGTTTGTGACGCGGGCGCAGGCCTCGCCGACGCCGGCGCCGGAAAGCCAGGCGCTCTGTGTCGTCGCCAATTTCGTCGAGGTCTTCCTGGCCCGCGAAGGCCACAACAACCCAGTCGGCATCAACTACCTGGAGAAAATCCAGACGCCGCACCTGCCCTCAATCTACGGCGCGATGCTCGCCGGCGTGCACTACGTCCTGATGGGCGCCGGCATCCCGCTCAAAATTCCCGGCGTGCTGGACCTCTTCGTGAATCACCAACCCGCCACCTACCCTCTCACCGTCACTGGTGCAGGTGCAGACGACGCCACGACGATGTCGTTTGATCCGCAGGCGGTCATGGGCGACACGGGGCCACCGCTCGCACGGCCGCAGTTCCTGGCCATCATCGCCTCGGACGTACTCGCCCTGACCCTGCAGCGCCGCGCTAGCGGTCGCGTGGACGGGTTCATTGTTGAAGGGCCCACCGCAGGAGGACATAACGCTCCACCGCGGGGCGCACCACAATTCAGCGACCGGGGTGAGCCGGTGTACGGCGCACGCGATGTGGTCAATCTGGACAAGCTGAAGGCGCTCGGGCTGCCGTTCTGGCTGGCCGGCGGATCGGGCGCACCGGGTCGTCTCAGAGACGCGCTGGACGTGGGCGCCGAGGGCATTCAGGTGGGAACGGCCTTTGCGATGTGCGCCGAGTCCGGCCTGCGCGCCGACTTTAAGCGCACGCTGCTGGAGCAGGTGCGATCTGGAGCGACGGACGTCTTCACTGACCCCAAAGCCTCACCGACCGGATTTCCGTTTAAGGTGGCGCGTGTGCCTGGCACCTTGTCGGAGGAAGGTGTCCTCGACGCGCGTCCGCGCATTTGCGACCTCGGGTATCTGCGCGAGGCCTATCGGACCACCGACGGCACCGTGGGATTCCGATGTCCCGCTGAGCCTGTTAATGTGTATGAGTCAAAGGGCGGCGATCGGGCGGCGACCGAGGACCGCGCGTGCATCTGCAACGCGCTCGTCGCTACGGCGGACCTGCCCCAGGTGCGGGCGGGCAAGTGGATCGAGGCGGGCATTGTGACCATGGGCGATGACCTGCCAGGTGTGGCGCGATTCCTGAGACCGGACGCGACGACGTACACAGCCGCAGACGTGATTGCCACCCTCGAATGTGAGCAACATTTTCGTGTACGATCACCCGGTGACTGACGAAGCGTTTACAGCAGAAGAACGACGATGGCTCGCGGTGTGGGACGACAAGCGGCAGCAGGTGTCCACCGGCGCGACGAGCGCGGACGAGGTCCGCGAATGGGTGTGGCAGAACAAGGTCGTCAACGCGATCAGCGTCACCATTCAGCGCATCAAGCGATCCGAGCGGCCCGGTCGAGACTCCAGACGCACCGACAACACATGGGTGACGGTGGCCGCCGAACGTGGCCACGCCAAAGACGACGCCAGTCCGCTGGCCATGCAAACACTCTCGTACGTCGTGGAACGGTTGACCGAGCGGGGCCATGACTTCGACGTCGACATCATGGCCACTTCCCGCGGCCTGATCGTCATCTCGATCAACGTCAAGGGGCTTCGCGCCTACATGAGCCGCCGATCGGCGGCCGGCACCGCGTAGCCGCCTCCGGCCGGAGACGGCCTCAGCGAAACAACAACGCCACAAAGTCGCGCAGGTTTCGGCGCCAGACATGCCAGGTATGGCCACCGGGCTCCACAACAAATGTGTGTTTGATGCGGCGCTCGTTCAGCAGATCAGTGAACAACTTGTGCTGAGTGAGCAGGCGCTCCTCCTCTGAGCCGACTCCGAGCCACAGCAGCCGCAGCGCGGCATTGGTCCCCTCAGGATCCCCGAACACCGGCCCGTACGCCTCTTCGATAGCCTCGGCGGTGACTTGTGGGCCACGCACGCCGATCGTGCCACTGAACGTCGCAACCGCATGGAACAGGTCCAGCCGCTGCAGGCCGATGAGCCGCGCGTGATTGCCGCCCATGGAGAAGCCCGCGATCGCGCGATGGTCGGCCCTGCGCGACACCCGATACGTCCGCTCGACTGTCGGCACGACTTCGCTCAGCAACTCCTGCGTGAAGGCGGGGATATCACGGCCGGTATACGACGGGACCACACCCGCGCGGGGGCTGGGATTCGTATGGCCGAAGGGCATGACCACGATCATCGGCTTGGCGCGGCTGTCGGCGATCTGGTTGTCGAGAATGATGTTCGCCAGCCCGTCGTTCACCCAGGCCCCTTCGTCTCCCCCGCTGCCGTGCAGCAGATACAACACCGGGTACGACTCCTTGCCTTCCTCGTAGCCAGGCGGCGTGTACACCATGACGCTGCGAAACATCCCGAGCGTCTTCGAGTCGTACCAATGCTGGTGGACGGTCCCGTGTTTGACCGGACGCGGATCCCAGGCCTGCGGATCCGTCCCCGTGACATGCACATAACCGGCGGTGCGCCAGACACCATCGGTCAGGAACGCCACGGCGTAGTAGTCGGGCTCGAACGGACCCAGCGCCGCGGTCCACATCCCCTTGTCGTCTTTCACCATGGGCCTGGCATCAGCCGCATTCATGGGCTCCATCACCACGCGGACGTCGCGCGCCTGCGGGGCGTCGATGCGAAACGTGGCGGTGCCATTGCGATGGTTGCCATTGATTTCCACGATGCGGGCGCCGGTTTGCGCCTGTGCATCCAGCGTTGACGCGTCGGGGATCGCCGAGGCGATCGCGGCGAGCACCAGAACCTGGGAGGCCAGCCTCTTCATGCCCGCATTATGCTACCGTCCATCCAAATGAGCACCAGATGCGTCGTCAATGTGGACCTCGTCGATGTGTGGCGCGAGCCAGGCCGCAAGAAACTCATTCGCACGCTGGCGTGGGGCGACGAAGTGGCGGTCACCGAGCAGACGTCCGCACGCGTGGCGGTGGAGACCGTGCGCTTTGTTGAGCAGCCTGACGGCAGCATCCTTCCCGAGAAAGACACCGGATTCATCGAACCCGCGAAGAGTTCCGGGCTGAAGGCCGCAGACGTCGTTCGACCGCGCAGCCAGAACGATGTGCTCAAGGTCAACTGTGTGGACGTCCAGCAGGGTGACGGCTCGGTGATCGAGTCGCCCGACGGTAAGGTCATTCTCGTGGACGGAGGCGACAACCAGTTGTTCGCACGCTATCTGGCAGGGCGACTCCGTGGCACGACCGCGGCCTCGCCACAGGAAATCGAGTGCATCCTGGTTACCCACGGCGACGCCGACCACTTCGACGGCCTTCCGGAGATCCTCAAATCGGAAACCCACCCGGCTAAGAGCAAGCGGCTGTTCATCCGGCCCAGGCGGTATTACCACAACGGCATCATCAAACGACCGAGCACGAAGGGCGGCAAACGGGTGCCGGAGAAGGAGCTGCTCGGACCCACTCGAGTGGTGGACGGCCGAACCTATCTGACGGGACTCGAAGACAACCTGCTGACCGTTCCCGACGACGAGCTGAATGAGCCGTTTACGAAGTGGAGGGACGCGCTGAAGGAGTACGACACGCGTTCCCCGGTCGAATTCCGGCGCCTGCAGTTCGGCGACAATGACGCGTTTTCGTTCTTTAATCAGGGCGACCTGCGCATCGAGGTGCTTGGCCCGCTGGCGACCCAGGTGGCCGGCAAGCCAGCGTTGCCGTTCCTGGGCAACCCTCCGAAGGGACCGCGAGTGGGACAGGAATCGCTCAGCGTGGACCACGCTCCCTTCAAGGGACACTCCGCCTCGCACACCATCAACGGCCATTCCGTGGTGTTCCGCCTGGTCTACGGCGGCTTCAGCTATCTGTTCACCGGTGACCTCAACGACGAGTCAAGCCGGTTCCTGACACGCGAGCACAATGCCGGGCGGATTAACCTGAAAGCCGAAGTCTTCAAGGTGCCGCACCATGGGTCGGCCGATTTTTCCGGCGCGTTGTTTCAGGCGGTGTCGCCCGTGGTCAGTATTATCTCGAGCGGCGACGAAAGCGCACAGAAGGAATACATCCACCCGCGCGCCACGCTCATCGGCGCGTTGGGCAAGTGGTCGCGCGTGCCGGAGCCCCTCATCTTTGTGACGGAGTTAGTGGCGTTTTTCAACGTTGAGGGCTGGTCAAAGCTGGCCAGCCCGAAGACCAAGGCCCAGAAGGGACGGGGCGACTTCTTCGGATTCAGCCGCACGGCGTTTGGCATCGTGAAGACCCGCACCAACGGGAAGCGACTGTTTGTGTATACAGACAGCGGAAATGTGGCAATGAAGGAAGCGTATGCGTATGAGCTTGATACATCCGGGTTTCCGCAGCCTTCGGAAGTCCGCCGAGGGTAACTGATGTCGAACACGATTCTCGTTGCGCTGGTGAGCGTCGCACTTCTGGCGCAGGCCCCCTCCCCTCGCCCACCCGGTGGCGTGGCGACCGGACCGCCGATCGTGGCCAGTTATGGCGCGGCGATGGTCACGGCTCCGCCCGCGTCGCTCGGCCTCGACCCGTTCTACAAAAAGTATGCGGACGCCTTCGGCATTCCGATCGTGTCCTCTGAGAAGGTGGATGATACGGCGCTGTTGCTGGCGCGCGACATCGTCAATTACATGCTGGGGAAGCGGCCGGATATTCGCGCGGTGATGGTCGAGCGGAAGTCGCGCATGCTGGTGATGGACCAGACAGAGGGCGAAACGGATCTGCCCGAGCGGCGCGACTGGAAGAAGCCGGCCATCGACGACCGGAGATTGACGGATGGCGAACGGGCGAACTACCACGGGCCCAACGGCATCGCGAGCAAGACCGATAAGGAATACTGGGACGCGCGCGCCCGTGGCATGGGCGGCAATATCACCTCGTGCGCGGAAGAGAACCTGCTGGGCCTTCCGGGCACGCGTTATTACGGCGAACACATCACGGTGCATGAGTTCAGCCACAACGTGATGGGCGCGTTGCGGGTGGCCGACCCGGCGTTGCACGCCGAGATCCAGGTGGCCTACGAGGCGGCCAAGGCGAAGGGGCTCTACAAGGATTCCGCCGGTCGCGGACAGTACGCGATCAACACGCCCGCCGAATACTTTGCCGAAGGCACGCAGTGGTGGTTCTGGTCGAACATCGAGTTCTACGACGGCACCACGAAACAGCGCGTGCAGTCACCAGACGACCTCAAGATCTACGACCCCGCGCTCTTCGGCATTCTCGAGCGTATCTACGCCGGTCATCACATTCCCGCCGACGTATATCACGGCAGGAACCTGCGGCCGGCCAGGGTGCCGCAATAAGAGGGTCCAGGGTCCAGGGTCCAGAGTCCAGGGTCCAGAGTCCTGGAGTCCGGGGTCCTGGGGTCCCGGAGTCCCGGCCGCGAGACTCGTTGGTAGACTTGGCGCTCCATGTCAGACACTGTTGAGCTGTTCATCACGCGCTGGCAGACAGCCGGCGGCAGTGAACGGGCGAACTACCAGCTGTTTCTGACCGAACTGGCGGCATTGTTGGACTTGCCTCGGCCCGACCCGGCGGCCGA
>JBKJQX010000057.1:0-65789 GCA_046594875.1 Vicinamibacterales bacterium | reverse complement strand
CTGCTTCGATGTCTGACACGCGTCCGGCCATGTTGGCCGGCCCGATGTTGCGCCAGCGCAATTGACCGAACAGGGATTCAGCAGTCAGCGTGGCCGGCGTCTGCGCAAGCGGATTGGCGGCGACGCAAACGATTCCGAACACGCCGAGGCCCGCGGCCAGCAGCACTTTGAATGTGGATTGTGAGCGAAGCATGGCGATCTCCCACGTGCGATAGTATTTGCCCTGCGCCCGGGGCGCAACCTCATGGGCGCGCCCAGCCGGGCTCACCGAAGCGCGTCGGCCGGGCTGCGTTGCAGCACCCGGCGTACCGGAAGATACGTCGCAACAATCGTCGCGGCGACGAGCAGAGCGACGGCCGTGGCGAAGGTGACGAAATCCGTAGGCGTCACCTCAAACAGCAAGGTCGCCACAAAACGGCCGAGTACCAGCGCACCCACGGCTCCTGCAGCCAGCCCCAGGCCAATCGGGCCGGCAGCCTGCTTCAGGAACATTCGGACGATGTGTTGCCGGGTGGCGCCGAGTGCGAGCCGGATCCCAATCTCGCGACCCCGGTTCGACACGGCAAACGCACACACGCCATAGACCCCCACAGCGGCGAGCAGTAACGCCGCGCCAGCGAACGTCGTCACCAGCACGGCGCCGAACCGCGGCGACGCCATCGACTGGTCAACCACTTCGTCGAGGGCACGGATGTTGGCAATGCTCAAGTCGGGGGTGGCCACCCGGATCTCACGACGCAGCGCCGGAGCAATGTCGTCTGGCGGCATCTCCGTACGCACCAGCAGGGTCGTCGCGAACGACGGGTCTTCGAGGTACGGGATGTACACCTCGACCGGCGGTGCGCCGCGACGTGTCTCGGACACGATGTCGCGGACGATGCCCACCACTTCGCGGCGGCTGACCACGCGCATATCGAAGCTCGTCGAGAGGAACTGGCCCAGTGCATTACCGTTGGGCCAGAAGGTCCGTGCCGTTGTTTCGTTCACGATCACCGCACCGGGGCGCGGCGTCCCCGATCGTGGATCGGGCAGCAGGGCCAGATCGCTTGCGTCTTGCCCGGTAAAGTCACGACCCTGCACGAGGCTCATCCCCAGCGTGCGGAAATATTCGGGACTCACGCGGTGGTAGAACGCCCGGCCCGTCTGCGTTTCTCCAGGGAAGGTGAGGTCTGTGGTCAGCAGATTGCCCGAGAGTGGAGGGTCGCTGGTGGCCGACGCGGCGATCACGCCTGGCGTGGCACGCAGGCGTCCGAGGGCCGCGCTCGTATCCGTGGCAAGGCGCTGCCATCGATTGCGATCGAGGGTGCGATACAACGGCATGCGCGCGTCGATGCTGATGACCTGGTCTGGGTCGAAGCCAAGATCGATGGCGTTGAGCCGGGCAAACGTCTGAGTGAACAGCAAGGCGCCGAGCAGGAGGACAAGACAGGCGGCGAGTTCCCCCGCTACGATGAGGCGCTGAAGGCGGGCGTGGGCGCCCATCCCCGTCACGCGTTCACCGGCCGGTCGCATCGCAGCCTGCAGGTCTCCCCGAGAGAGCCGGACTGCGGGCACGAGCCCGGCCAGCATCGCCGAAACACCGGCGGCAGCTGCGCAGTACCCGAGCACGGTTAGATTGAGGCGGGCATCGGCCAGACGCGGAATGCTTTGGTCTGCAAACGTCAGGAGGACTGGCAACGCCACTCCCGCAATGAACCAGCCTGCGAGGCCGCCAAGGAGTGCGACCAGTACGGCCTCGGCCAGCAGGAGTCGAGCGACTTGTGCGCGGCTTGCCCCAAGCGCCGCGCGCACGGCGAGTTCGCTCTGCCGAGCCATGCCCCGAGCCAGAAGCAGGTTGGAGATGTTTGCGCATGCTACCAACATGACAAAGATGACCGCGGCCATCAGCGTAAACAGCCCGAGCCGGTGTGCGCCGACCACCGAGGCCCTCAACGGCTCGACTTCCGCTGTCCAGCCGGCGTTTGTGCCTGGGTGATCGCGCGCAATCCCTGCCGCCACCCTCTGCAGGTCCGTCTGAAGCGCGTCGGTTCGAACACCCGTGCGCACACGAGCCACAGCCCCGTGGTCTCGTGCATCGCGGCCCGCCGCCCTCGCTGGAGTGGATGTCCAGACATCGATGCCGGGAGGATAAGAGAACCCGGCAGGCAACACGCCGACGACCACTCCGCCAGCCCGACCTTCCAGGCTCACGTCGCGACCGATAGTTGCAGGGTCTGCGCCGAACAGGCGCTGCCACAATGCATGACTCAGGATGACCTCTCGATCTGCGCCGGGCTGGGCGTCGAGCGAGAAGGTCCGGCCCGCCGCCGCGTGCACACCCAGCACCGAGAAGAAGTTCGGCGTGACGATCGCGTGGCTGGCCTGAACCGAAGGGCCCATCACCAGGGGTTCAGCCCCCACCTCGAAGAGCGCGAGGCTTTCGAGCACGCTCGTGCGGTCCAGCCAGTCACCGGCGGTGGCCGCAGACACGCCGACGCGCGATCTCGCACCTGCCGGATGCGACTCCCACACCCGCACGAGACGCTCGGGCTCATGAAACGGCAGCGGCCGCCACAACACGGCGTGGACCACACTGAAGATGGCCGTGCTGCCGCCGATCCCAATAGCGAGTGTCAGGATCGCGGTCGTCGCGAACGTCGGCGAGCGCCGGAGCGACCGCCATGCCAGACGCAGGTCTGCAAGCACGATGACGGGAACACTATCATCGCGCCCCGCTGATCGTGCCGGCCCTCAACCGGCCGACCACGACTGCGGCCATCGCACCGCGTCCTTACGGCACCTCGCCAAACAGCAGGGACCTTAAAGCGGACATTATGAGATCATTTTGAGAACTTGAATAGCGAATAAAACACTGCTAAACCTATATTTATGGGCAACGAAGATGCGGACATTGAAGCGGACATTCAGCCTGGCACGGATCGAGGCGAAGCGCCGTCTGCGATGGAGCCGCTGCTTCTGTCCGAGAACGCCCGGCACCGCGGAGCCTTGGGCGATCTCGCCCTCGAACTGGCCAGCGCATCGGCCGGATTCCGGCGCAGCCTCCCTACGGGGGTGATGCGCCGCTTGGCCGATCTTGTACGCGCCCTGAACTGCTACTACTCGAACCTCATCGAGGGGCACGCCACGCACCCGGTGGACATTGAAAAGGCCCTCGCCGGCGAGTACAGCAGCGACCCCAGGAACAGGGACCTTCAGTACGAAGCCAAGGCCCACATCACGGTCCAGCGGTGGATTGACGACGGGCATCTGCGCGCAAGGGCTACGACGGCGGCCGGCCTTCGCGAATTGCACCTGCGTTTCAGTGAATTGCTGCCCGCTGAAATGCTGGTCGCTACGGACCCGGTGACCGGAAGGTCTGTGGAGGTCGTGCCGGGCGAGCTGAGGCAGGACAACGTCAAGGTCGGCCAGCACATTCCGATCAGTGCCGGCGCCGTGCCACGCTTTCTCGACCGTTTTGAGACAACCTTCACGGTGCTCGGCAAGTCGGAAGCGATTCTCGCTGCCGCAGCGGCCCATCACCGCCTGCTCTGGATTCACCCCTTCGTGGACGGCAACGGCCGAGTCGCGCGCCTCATGTCGCACGCCGTGCTTCTGGAAACGCTCGATACGGGAGCCGTCTGGTCCATCGCGCGTGGCCTTGCCCGAAATGTCGGCCAGTATAAACAGCACTTGGCGAGTTGCGACAAACCGCGTCGCAACGACCTTGATGGCCGCGGCAACCTGAGCGAAGAAGCGCTTGCCGCCTTTACCGAGTTCTTCCTGAAGACATGCCTGGATCAGGTCCGGTTCATGGAGGAACTTGTGCAGCCCGATCGGCTGCGCGGGCGCATCATGGTGTGGGCGGAAGAGGAAACCCGAGCGGGAGTGATGCCTCCGCAGTCCGCCCGGGTGCTCGAAGCCACCCTTTTCCGTGGCGAGTTACGGCGCGGCGATGTCGCACCGCTTCTGGGTGTGACTGATCGCCACGCACGGCGCATTGTGTCGGCCTTACTGAATCGCGGCGTGCTGGTGTCCGAAGGACCGCGCGCCCCGTTGTTCATCAATTTCCCCGCGACTCTGGCGTCTCGCTGGATGCCGGGTTTGTTCCCAGATGCTCCCTAATCTAGTCGTTTGACTCGAACTTGGCGATCCTGGTACCTGGGCCTGACCGCCGGCCTCAATTCAGCAGCGGTCGGGTATAAGATGGCGCCCGCGTCCCCTTCATCGACGCAACAGGAGACATCTGTGAGATCACATCGCACGACTCAGCTGGTAGTGGCACTGACGCTGGTATTCGCCTCGATGGGAGCCGCCACCTACGCTCAGAATGCCAACCAGACCGCCACCGAGTTTTACCTCGCGTACCGCGTGGTCTTCGACAAGGCCAAGTCAGTGGCCGACATCAGACCGTGGCACTCAAAGGCCGTGCAAGCGAAGATGGACGCGACGTCGAAAGAAGACAGCGCCATGATGTTCGACATGGTCAAGATGCTTGGCGCCGTGACCAACCTGAAGGTGGTCAAGGAAACCAAGACGGCATCGGGCGTCACCCTGTCGGTCGAGGCACTCGACTCGGACAAGAAGAAGACGACGGGCGAAGTGTTCCTGATTCGCGAAGGCGGTGTGTGGAAGCTCGAACGCGAGCGGTGGTCGTCGTAGCCCCCGCGGTGTGCGCCATCACCTCCGGGCGCTTCAGCGAAAGCGGTAGTTGAAGCCGACGGTCGCGAGCGACTCGTCCTGCTTGAAGTCGGACGTGGTGAGGTTGATGCTTCGGGCGATTTGTACCTGAAGCTTGAACTTTTCCGACCCGAGGCGCAGGGTCACGGCAGGCTCAATCAGTGTGCTGGTCTTGTGATCGGTCAGGTAGGTCACCTGGTTCACGCCACCGAAGATCAGGTTGCCCTGGATGTTGCTGTACCGCAGGCTGGAAATACGGGCGGAACCTGTCAGCGAGAAGCGCCGACGGTGCACGCTCAGGCCCGGCTGCACGCCGAACCGGACGATGTCGGCCTTGATCTTGCCGGTGGTGTTGGGACTGGCGACAAGTGTGGACGGAAAGTCGTTTTCCATTTTGCCGACGCCGCCGAGCACATACAGGTCGAACAACACGTTGGGCGAGACATTGCGGTAGTACCCCAGGCCGGCTTCAAAGAGGCTGCCCTTGCCGCCGTCCCCGTTGCCTTCCTCGCGGGGCCTCACCAAGCCCGCGTTCACCTGGAACGCCACGGCGTTGCTCACGCCATACGCGGCCTGAAATTCTCCCTGGTTACCATTCGCGGCGACCGTGACGTTGGCCTGTCCTTTTGCCGAGATCATCGGCACGTTCTGCGTGTTCGGCACGTAGTATTTCGGACTGCACGCCACCGACAAAAAGAGGACGCCGACGCCACACACGTTGGTTATGCGTTTCATGATCGCGGATTCTACCTCAGTGGCCGGCCGATGAGCTGATGCAACCGATCGAGAGTCTCCTGGGTGGGCGGCGGTTCGGAATCGCCCAGAATGGCGCGAATCCAGTGGCCGTCCGTGGGGTTCGGGAACAGGATGAAGCGCCGGCCGAACTCGGTCTTGTCTGCGGCCAAGCGCTGGCGACGGCTTTGCGCATCGGTCACGTAATAGGACCGCCGAAAGTCGTTCAGGTTATCGCCCAGATAGACCACCACGTCGTGTGACTGCGCAACCTGGCGCTGCCGGGGTTCTTTGTCCGAACTGTCCGTGATCACGGTCAGGTGTTCGGCATCCGCAAACGGCAGACCCGCGGCCGTCAGGTTCCCCAGCGCCAGTTCCATCGTCTTCGGGCCCTGGTCGCGGTTCGTGATGTAGAACACCTCGACGCCGGAGTCGCGGCAGAAGGTCAGGAACTCCAACGCGCCAGGACTGGCGCGCACCTTGTTCTTGGCCACCCACGTGTCCCACCGAGCGTCTTCGAACAATTGCGCGTCGGCCGCCAGCACTTCACGCCAGTAGTCGCGGGTGTCGAGCACCGTGTCATCCAGATCGGAAATCACGGCCAGTGACCGGCGCCCGTCTCTGATCGCACGGTCCACGTGCATCCGAGCCACATTAAAGCCCTGCAGATACAGAGCCTCGTACTCGGCCGACGTTTCCTTCCAAGCCACCGCCACGGCGAGCGCATTGCTCCCGCGGGGCTCCTTCGCGCCCTTGCCGCAACCGACCGCGCCGATCACGGCGAGAGCCAGTGCGAGGGCCGTCTTATTTCCGGCGATCACCGATCGCCCACAGGAACGTCGCGGTGCGCATGAAGATCTGCCCTTCAGAGATCGCCACCGTGCTGAGGCAGTACGGCGAACAGTCATCGGCCAGGCGATTGGACGCGAGCACCTCGAACTTGGGGCCGGCGCGATAGACCGTGGTGATCCCTTCCTCTTCGGTGGTCACGTAAATCTTGCCGTCCGCCAGAATCGGCGACGCGCTGTAGGTACCCGAGGGCAACCGCTCGGGTCCGTACACCGGGGCGCCCGTCTTCGCATCAAGCGCGAACGCCACACCGCCGTCACGCACGATATAGAGCAGTTTGCCGTCGCTGACCGGCGTCGGCACGTCGGGCCCCTGCGCAAACGTCCACGCGACGTGACTGGCGGCCACGTCGCCCGTGCCGCCCGGCTTGATGGCCACCATCGGGTTGTTGCGGGTGGGCGCGATGACGAGGTCTCCCACGATGGTTGGGGACGCCACGATCCGGTAGTTGCGGCCGCGCTGCGGATTGAGCACGTCAGCGCGCCAGTACTCGGCGCCCGTGGCGGGGTTGTGCCCCGACACCACATCGCCGCCGGTGATGATCAGTTCCGGGCGGCCACTCACCTCGGCCCAGGCGGGTGTCGTGTAGGAGTCAGGCGATTCTGAAACGGCCTCGGTCAACCGCTCCACGCGCCACATGGTCTTTCCGGTCGCTGCGTCAATCTTCAACAGATACGACGGGTCGTCGGTCTTCATCCCATGCAGCACTTGCACGTAGAGCGCGTTGTCCTTGAGTAAGGGCGACGACGCGTAACCCCAGTTCAAGCCGAAGCGGCCGTAGTCGGTCTGGATGTTGCGCGACCACACTTCCTTGCCGGCGAAGTCAAACGCCTGCAGCGTGCCCACACCTGTCATCACCCACACATGGCGACCGTCAGTCACCGGCGAGGGTGACGACATGTTCTGCTTGCGCTCCATGTGATTGGAATCCGCCAGCGGACGCTTCCAGGAGACCGTCTGATTGCGACGGTCAATCGCCCACAGTTCGAGGACGCCATTGTTGGCGCCCGTTGCGACATTGAGGAAGATGGTGTCGCCCCAGATGATCGGAGTGGAACCGCTGTAGGCGGGCAGCGGCAATTTCCAGGACACGTTCTCGGTCTTGAGGTTGGCGCACGCGAATGGCGTCAACGGCCGGCCCTCCTGACCGCCGCCTCGTCCGCGCCCCTGCACCACGCCGCTCGCCGTGTCGGGCGCCTCGGGCACGCCAACGGTCGAAGACGGCTCAGTGGTCACACACGTGGCGCCCCACGTCACCGGCAGGCCGGTTTCAGTGCTGACCCCGTTGTGGGACGGCCCTCGCCAGTGTGGCCAGTTGTCGGCGAACATCACGGCACTGGCCGCGACGGTGAGCAACGAGGTCAGACTGAGCGTAGCGCGCATACAAATCTCCCCTTCATCTCTGTCCTGCGGACAGCGGTGACACGACCATCACTGGTTCAAGGTGCGTACGGCGATTCTAACATCAGGCCCGTGGGCCCGGCCTATTTGACGACGTTCAATGTGACGTCGAGCTTGATGACTTCGCCGGTGGTCTTGTCAGTGGCCACGGCGAACTGCACGGTCTGGCTATCGCGCAGGATCGGCTGATGCTGCAAGCGGATACTCTGCACCGTGCCTCGCGTGCCGTCCATTTGTACGGCTTGTACGCCGATGGGGCGCCCCACCTGCGAGTCTTCGATCCCGAGGCTGATTCGATACAGCCCGTCGCTGACCACCGACGCCGAACAGTCGATGTTGGTGCCAACGCTTCGGTAGATATAGCTTGTCGTGGAGACCCCATCTTTCATTGTGATGGTGGGAATGGGCACGTCATTGCTCATTCGAATGTTGGATCCGTCCCGCCCCGTGTTCACCCACAGAACAAAGGGTAAACTTGCCGTCTTCTTTTCTCCCTCATAGCGGGAAATGGTCACCGTAACCTTCAGCGATACCGGGGGCGCGTCTGCTGGCGACTGCGGCTGCACCGCTCTCGCGGGAATGACCTGCGCCTGAACGCCACCACCCAACATCACCACCGCCACCAGCACTGACAGACCTGCACGTCTCAACACCACACTCATCTGGTCTCCTTTGTCGCCTCAACGCGACGAATCACCGGGATCGCTCCACCGCGCCCCGCTTCCTTGCCAATCTCGCTCACCACGATCGGCGCCACCACAATCGGATCCACCGTGATAGGCGCAGGGGGCACCATCGGCGCCAACGGCTCCGCCTTCTGAGCCTCGACGACGACTTCACTCAGATCACGCACGCTGACGCCAGCCCAGAGCTCACGAAGTATCGCGCCCTGGTTCGTGATGACTTCGAGCCGCGGCTCGGACGAGGCGCTGGCTGCGACCCTGGCCACCGGCGACACACGCCGAGTCAAGGCCGGCGTCACATTCGTCACCGGCGGCGGGACGGGCTGAGTGATCCTGGCGGCCTGAGTCGGCGCAACCTGCGCAGCCGTCGGCGATTCAGTCGCCGGCCGCCACATGACCGCCGTCGCCAGCGTCACGGTCGCCGCGGCCGCAAGGCCCCACCACATCTGTCGAGCGCGGGCTCGTGACTGGGCCACTCGCGCGCGCACGCCGTCAGCAAAAGACGACGGTGGCGTTACGTCCAGAGCGGCGCTCAGCTCAGCCAATTCGTCATCACGGTCAGTCATGTCAGCATCTCCTTCAACAACTTCTTGGCGTCGAACACCCGGGACTTGACGGTGCCCTCGGGCGCGCCTGTCAGCGCCGCCACTTCCTTCATCGAGTGCTCCTGAATCGACGCGAGGACCACGGTCAGTCGAAGCACGTCGGGCAAGCGGTCGATCGCGTCCCACAGGCGCCGAGCCCGCTCGGTGGCGATGACTTGCTCCTCGCTCGATGGCACGTCGTTCGAGTCGTTCCACTCGGCCGGCACCTGCTCGCGGGTCACACGCCGTCGATCACCGCGGCGATGGTCGAGCGCCAGCCGCCATGTCATGCGCACCAGCCACGCCCGGAACGCCTCGCGGTCGCGCAACTGCGCAAACCCTCGATAGGCGCGTGCAAACGCAACCTGCGCCACATCCTCGGCATCCTGATGGTGCCGAAGCACACTGAACGCCACGCGAAACGCCAGCGTGGACGAGTCTTTGAGCCGGGCTTCGAATTCCTGATCGAGATCTCGCACGTCAGTGGTCAGGAATCGTGGCACGGCCTGGGCGATTTCACGCATGTGTTCCTGCCGAGCAAGACGCCGCCGCCCGGAAGTTGGTTGGCGAACCTGTGCTGTTTGAAACATCACCCAGACCGGCGCACCGCGTACGGTCACCGGTGACCATGAGAACCCCGCTGGCCACAGGCGATGTCGTCGTCCGGCTTTCGCCTGGCCGCAAGGCCCCTCGATACGCGGTGCGGACCGCGTCGGGTGTGGACCAGCTCCTGTTTGTCTCGTGCGACGCTGCTCTGGCCCATGCGTTGGCGTTTGCCAGATTTGCGGGCGTCGCCGCCTGGATTGACGACCCAGAAGGCGGCCTGGTTCTGCTCGGAAGCCATCGGATTGAGCGATTTTCCCCAGACGCGCCGGACGAACAGGCCGCACACGCCGTCAAGCGGCTTGGGGGTTACGCGAACCGCGTGGCACCGAACCTGCAGTCCTGACTCAGATGCATCGTCGAGACCTGTTGCGCCTGATGGGGCTGGCATCGTTTGCGCCGGCCCTGCGACCCCTTTCCCGCTTCCAGACCACCACGCCGGACGTGGAGATCGAGCTGACCGCCGCGCCTGGCGAGGTCTCGATCCAGCCCGGAGCACCAACGCGCGTGTGGAGGTTCACCGGCCGTGTCCTCCGCGGTCCGGCGACCGCGCTTGAGACCATTCCGGGCTCGTACCTCGGCCCGGTGATCCGGCTTCGCCGGGGTCAGCGGGTGCGGATACGGTTCCAGAATCGTCTGCCTGAGCCGTCGATCGTCCACTGGCATGGGCTCGACGTGCCCGATGTGGCCGATGGGCATCCACGGCTGGCGGTGGAGGGCGGACGCGACTACGTCTACGACTTCGAGGTCATCAACCGGGCCGGCACCTACTGGTATCACCCGCACCCCCACATGCGCACCGGCGCCCAGGTCTATCAGGGGCTGGCGGGCCTCCTGCTGGTGTCGGACCCCGAGGAAGACGCCCTCGGACTGCCATCGGGCAACGGCGAACTGTTGTGCGTGCTGCAGGACCGGCGCATCGACGCGAAAAACCAGTTCGAATACGCCGCGGGCGGCATGGGCATGGCGGCGATGATGCAAACCATGAACGGCTGGGTGGGCGACACGGTCCTGGTCAACGGCCGATCGCGGCCCGCGACGGATGTGGACCGCCGGACGTACCGCGTCCGCATCCTCAACGGATCGAACGCGCGCATCTACAAGCTGGCATGGAGTGACGGTACGCCGCTCACGATCATCGGTGGTGACGGCGGGCTGCTGGAGCGGGCCCGCACGGCAAGGGCGTTGACCCTGGCGCCCGGCCAACGTGCCGACATGCTGCTTGACCTCTCGGACCACGCCGCGGGTTCGACGATGGAGTTGCGCAGTCTCGCGTTCCCCGCTGAGGCTGTCGGCCGGGCCGGGATGATGGCCGAGACATCACCGCTGCCGCAGGGCGCGGCGATGACGATTTTGACCCTTAAGGTGCGGAGTACCGTTGGCGCGCGCGTGCGGTTGCCCGAGCGCCTTTCGGCGCCGGTACCACTCTGGGCTGTCAGGACGGACGCGCCGGTACGGCGTGTGGCACTGCAGTTTCGCCAGATGAACTGGCTGATGGCCGGCCGCACGTTCGAGATGGACACGGTCGCGGCCGACGAGACCGTGGCAGCCGGAGCCACGCAGGTGTGGGAACTGGTCAACGAGACCAACCCGATGGGCATGGCGATGGCCCATCCCATCCATATTCATGGGCGGCAGTTCCGCATCCTCTCCCGGTCGGGCGCCGAGACTAATCCGCTCAATGAAGGCTTCAGCGATGGCGCACCCACGGACACGGTGCTCGTGCTGCCCGGCCAGACCGTGCGCCTACAGGTGACGTTCTCGCAGTACCCCGGCCTCTACCTGTACCACTGCCATATCCTCGAGCACGAAGACATGGGGATGATGCGAAACTTCCGGATTACGGGACGCGGGTGATCTCCACGACGTCGATCCGGGTGCCGTCTGCCGCGCGTCTTGACGCCACGACTCGCACGCGCCGCCATCCTGGGGCCAGCCGCAACACGGGGTCACCCTTGACCCCGAGAAGCACGACGACACCCCGATCACCTGCGGTGAAGGAGTACGCGGCGGTCAGTCGAGACGTGTTGACCGAGGCCAGCGGCGATGCGGCTGCACCGGTGTCATGGAACGTCAGCGTCGACTTGCCAGTCATGGCTTCAATGGCGCGGTGACCCGCGATGTAGGCTTCAGCGCAGCGTTGCTGCACCGGGCCTGGCCGCGCGGCCATCAATCCGGCCTGCGAATGATGGACGCCGCCCAGTTGAAAGACACGGTCGAGCACGCCCAGCGCAAAAAATGCTGCGGGGTCATTCCATCGCTGCCGGCCGGTCTGGCTCCCGGGGTGTTCATCGGCGCCCATGGGTTCGTTATTGATCACCGGCACGCCGTGAGCCACGGCAATGTCGAAGAGCGCCCGCACACGCGCCACCTGCGGCCACACGTCGCCGCCGCGATCGAGATGCGCCGTGATGTAGGTGCCACCACGCGTGGAATGTGCTCCGCCATCGGGCGCGTCTGAGTCGGCTGCCCCGACGGCCCATACCAGGCCGCGTGGTGCCGCGATCTCCAGTCCCCACGACCGGAGGCCATCGGGCGTCAGATCTTTTGCCTGGGTGGAATTGCCCACTTCGTTTGCCAGCTCCAGCACGATGCCACGGCGGCCGGCCACGATGTCCACAATGCCCTGCAGATGGGCCCTGGCGTCGTAGCCGGTTGCGGTATCGGTCAGCGCAGTCACTTCGACCACCAGCCCGCGCGCGGCCGCACGGTCGAGCAATCCGGGCAGCGCGACCCTCGCGCCTTCCGGCGTCTGGGGAGCCCACGTCAGCGCGCCGGCAAACACCCGCACCCCGTTGAATCCCGTTTTTGACGCCCAATCGAGGAATGCCACCTGTTGCGCAGTCGAGCGCGAGAGCAACGTCAGGCCAGACACCCATCGCGGGATGTACCGGTCGCCCGCCTCGTCTACGAACTGCCGGCCTTCAACGCGCAGCTTCGGCACCGGCTGGCCCGTGCCACCGGCCACCAGAACCACGGACAGAAAGGCGAACACGGCCGCAGTTATTTTGCGCACACTCGATTGTCCCGCTCTTTAGGTTGGGCCTGTCAGACAATTACGGCCCGATTGCCGAGAGATTACTGATTCGCGATTCCTCGTATCGGGACGGGAGCTACTGCGCCCGCTTGCAGGGAGTCGGCCAGCTGGCACACGGGCCGACGTCGATCAGCCGCGTGTAGCGCAGGCGGCTCGATTTGTCCCCTGCCATGATCTCGACCACGAGCGCGTCGCCATCGCGCGAGAGCGTTTCTTTCACCGCGGTCGCCGCGCCGCCGCTCGTCACCGTGCGTCCTTCAGCCACAAGCGTCCTGCCAGACCAGGACGTGCTCATCGAGATCGTGCCGTCTTTGGTGTCTGTCGTCGTGGAGCGACCAGGTCGGTAGAACCGTGTGTGGCCCGTGTTGATCGGGCTTTCAAGGATCAGCGTGCCGTTCGCCGGCTGTGTGACGAAGATCCATCTCGGCGCGCCGGCGGCCATGAGGCCAGCGAACCCTGCGCCGTCAGTGATGGTGCTCGCGCCCGGGTCGAGTTGCCACGAACCGGCGAAGGAGGCTGCAAACTTCACCTCGGCGCGGCTGACCTTCGACTGGCTCAGGTCATCACGGCCTGTGTTCACATCCGCAGCGGCGCGGCTAAAGCCACCCCCTGGGTTGACCTGACTCGCACTCTTCGCGCCGGGCACGCCCCTCACGCCCAAATCCAGCGCGACGATCTTCTCCCGGTCGCGCGCGTACAGCGTCGTCCCCACCAGCGTCGGTGCCGTCCACGACGTGGTGTCGAACACTTTCGCGCGCGCGAGGATCTCTGCGCCGGTGGGCGAGAGCCGCGCGAGCGCCAGGTCACCGTCTTCGTTCATGACGATGGTTTTGCCGTCGGCGTGGAGGAGGCTGGCGCGGGCGAAGCCGCGGACCTGCCAGGCTGATGTGCCGTCCTTGATGTTGAGAGCCGTCAGGAAGGCGGGGCCGAAGTCGCCGGTCGTACCGTACACAAAATCGCCGACGCGAATGGCGCCCAGAAACATGAAGCGCACGCGATTGGTGAACCACAGCTCGTCGGTTGTGGTGATGTCGCCAGTCTGGGTGAGCTGAATCGCGCGGCTTCCCGCCTGGTACGCCGACGACATGAAGAGCACGTGGTCCGGTCCGAAGAGCGGCGTGCTGCAGTTCAGGTCGTTGCCCGGATCGTGGGGATGCGACCAGAGGATTGCGCCCGTGGTCGGATCGAGGCCGGTGATGGTGCTGCCGGCGAGGAAGACCACCTGCGGCCGGCCGGCGATTTCGATCAGGATTGGCGCGGCGCCCGAGGTCAGGAAGTCGCCGCTTTTCCAGACCACCGCGCCGTCACTCTGCCGGAAGGCCATCACCGATTGTCCCGGCCCGCCCACGCTGCAGATGACCGTGTCGCGGAAGGCGATCGGGCTACAGCCGTAACCGACTTTCACGACCGGGCGAATCAGCAACTCGGGCGATTTGAACTCGGTGATGAAGTCATGCGACCAGAGCACGCGGCCCGTGCGTGTGTCGAGCGCGAACAGTTGCTGGTTCGTGCCGACGCTGAAGACGCGGTCACCGACTACAAGCGGCGTGGCGTGGGGTCCGGCGCCGAAGCTGAAGTCTTCCTGGCGCGAGGGATACGTGTGTTCCCAGAGCGTGGCGCCGGTTGTTGCGTCGAGAGCGGCGACGACTTCCTCGCTCTTCCACGGGCCCACCTTCGCGCGCGCATTCCCCGTGCGGTACATCGTGAACAGCCGACCATCGTCCACCACGATGGCCGAGTGGCCCGTGCCAAGCGGCCGCGTCCAGATGACGGGCGGCCCTTCAGCCGGCCATGAGTCTGCAAGGCCGGTGGACGACGAGTGAAAGTTGCGCGATGGCCCGCCCCACTGCGTCCAGCTCGACGGGGCGGGCGAGACCGCCTGGTGGCCCGCGCCAGCGACCGGCGTCAGGGACAGCGCCAACAGTGCGCCAAACAGGAGCGTTCCGCGTCGCAGCATGACGCGCATTCTATTTCGCCGCCGGACGGATCGTCGCGTTCCAGCTCGCGCTGACGCTCCATCCCTGCCCGCCCGTGCGGTCGATCGGCATGGCGGCTTGTCCCGTGACGCGTCCTCCGACGATGGTGAAGCTCGTCAGGGCAACGCTCGACAGCATCTTGCTGCCGCGCAGATCGGCGCCGATGAACGGCACCATGTTCCGCACGAGGCCGTCGGGCCCAATCGTGAGCGCGATCCCGCTCAGTTTGCCTCCGCGCAACAACGGCTGGCCGCCGCGGCTCAGCAGCTCCTTCGCCAGCGAGTCGGGAGCCACAGGCGCCTCAGTGAGGATCACCTGATAGAGCGTCTCGCCGAAGTTGACGAAGCTGGCCGCGTAAGAAAACGCAAGGTTCACGCTCGTGGCCCCAGCCTTCAACGTGCCGGTGGCAGTGTCGGCCTTGGCCGGAATCGCCGCAGGGGCCTGGCCGGCCGCGGCAAACAGGCTGGCCCCGCAGGCGGCAGCCAGAAGAACCGGAAACGCGATGCAGCGAGTAGCAGCGGAGTGGGCCATGGCACCGGATTCTGACATGAGGCCCTGACGCGGGCAAACCCCTGTTCTTCGAGCGCTCCGCTGAGCCCGCCGCACCCGCGCGTCCGAGACCTGTGCCTGGCCGTCACGCCGCCATGGCACGCGCCAGGATAACGGCCGACTACGACTTGCCGCTCGCGGAAACCGCAGAGGCGGCTAGTCCCCCGGTAATATCCAGCGGTGTCTGGCCCGCCCCTGCAGGGCTTGGCCCGACGGCCAATCGGCCGGTCCCTGAAGTAGTCGTGCGGCGGTCACCCAGTTCAGGCGCCCCGGCAATTTGAAGCAGTCGCGCGAGACGACCGTCGAAGAGCGCGGACTCCCCCGGCAGGCATGTCAGCGTGACGTGTCCGACCTTGCGCCCGGGCCGCGCGGCCTTGCCATAGAAGTGATGGCTGGTCCCGGCAATGGCCGTGATCTCCGACGCCGGCGGCAGGTCGCCAATGAGATTGACCATCGCGGCCTGCTGAAGTGGCGTCGTCGCACCGAGTGGAAGGCTGCAAATGGCTCGCAAGTGGTTCTCGAATTGCGAGGTCGAAGCCGCCTCGATGGTCCAGTGCCCGCTGTTGTGCACACGCGGGGCCATCTCGTTGGCCAACAGGCGCTCCCCCACCTGAAACAACTCCAGCGCCAGCACGCCGACATAGTCGAGGTCGCGCAGCAGCCGCGTGATCATCATCTCGGCCTGCGCCTGCATCACATCACCCGGCCGATTCAACGACAGGCGCAGGACGCCCTTCCGGTGGAGGTTCTCGCTCACCGGATAGAAGACGGTTTCGCCGGTTCGCGCGCGCGCCGCGATGATCGAGAGTTCCCGATCAAACGGCACGACCGCCTCAAGGATCGACGGCACCCGGCCCACCGTGTCCCAGGCCCCTCTCAGGTCGGTCGGGTGGCGCACCAGCGTCTGGCCTTTGCCGTCGTACCCCTGCATGCGGCTCTTGAGAATCGCAGGGAGTCCCATGTCACCTGCCGCGTGGCGGAGCTCCGCGAGCGTCTCGACCGCGCGGAACTCGGAGGTGGCGAGCCCCAGTGCCTGGAAGCGGCGTTTCTCCACCAGACGGTCGCGGGCCGCCGCCAGGGCCAGCGACGACGGATACACCGGGCGCAGCCGCTCCAGCGATTCGACTGCCGCCACCGTCACGTTCTCGAATTCGTAGGTGAGTACATCCGCCCAGTCCGCCAGACGTCGCAGGCCGTCCGGATCGTCGTAGGCGACGCACAGATGCTCGCCGAAGGACGCCGCGCAGGCGTGTGGATCGGGACTGAGAAACCTGCACTGCACGTCCAATGACCGTCCCGCCTGGGCCAGCATGCGCGCAAGCTGGCCTCCGCCAAGCACTCCCACCTTCATGGGCGGGTGTCCCGCGGGTCACCGACGGCCAACACGCGTTCGGTCTGTTGGTCACGGTACGCGCGCAACGCGGTTTTGATCGCCGGATATTTGTTGGCGAGAATGCCGGCGGCCAACAGCGCCGCATTGGCCGCGCCGGCCGGGCCAATCGCCAGTGTGCCAACAGGAATCCCGGCCGGCATCTGCGCGATCGACAGGAGTGAATCCATGCCGTTCAGCGCGGCGGACCGCACCGGCACGCCCAGCACCGGCAGGATCGTCTTGGCGGCGGTCATGCCGGGCAGATGGGCCGCCCCTCCGGCGCCGGCGATGATCACCTCAAGGCCTCGCGCCTCCGCCTGCTCGGCATACCGGAACAGTTTGTCCGGCGTGCGGTGGGCGGACACGACCTCGACCTCATGGGGTACCTCCAGCCGCTCGAGGATCTCCACCGCATGGCGCATAGTGTCCCAGTCCGATGCCGAGCCCATGATGATGCCGACCAGCGGTGGCAGCGCCGCCATCAGAACTTCTCCGGTCGCATGACAGCCACGTCGGACACGAACAGGATCATGGCGTAGTCCTCGTAGTAGCGAGTCTGCAGGTGCGCGGCGACGACGTCAGCGGTCGAGGCGTCACAGACCATCTCGACGCGGATGTTGCTGCTTTCGCTCCAGGCTGCGGTGCGCACCCCGCGGCTGCCCCGGCCGCGCGCGTCGGTGATGGTGTACCCGTGTGCGCCCAGGCGTTCGAGATCTTTGATCAGGACACTCTCCAGGGCTGCTTCGGTGATGACCGTGAGCAGTTTGCGGATCGCGCTCGGCATGAACCTACCCTCCAAAAACGGCGAATGCGGCCGTGGCCATGGCGTGATACAGGGGAATGCCGACGATCACGTTGAACGGAAACGTGACGCCCAGCGACGCTGCCAGCGAGAGTGTCGGGTTGGCCTGGGGCACCGAGATGCGCATGGCGGCAGGCACGGCAATGTATGAGGCACTCGCGGCCAGGATCGCCAGCATCGTCGTGCCGCCCAGCGACAGGCCGAGTCCATAACCCAACATGAGGCCCACTACGGACGAAAAGAGCGGCATGCCGATGCCAAATAGCACTAAAAACATACCGTGTTGGCGCAAACTAGCGAACTGGGCCGCCGTGATGAGACCCATCTCGAGCAGGAACAGCGCCAGGATGCCCTTGAAGAGATCGAAGAACAGCGGAGCCATCGGCGTCAACCCTTCCGCGCCGGCGGCCCACCCGATCAGCAACCCGCCGACGAGCAGGACAATGCCTTTGCCCAGGAGCACTTCGTGCGCCACCGTCCCAAGTGGCATGTCGCGAGAAAACCCGCGGGCCAGGAGGATGCCCACGAGGATGGCCGGGATTTCCAGCACCACCAGCAGAAAGGGCATGTGCGCCTCAAAGGCGATCTGACGGCTGGCAAAATAGGCCGTGGCGACGGCATAGGTGGCGACACTCACCGATCCGTAATGGGCGGCGATGGAGGCGGCATCGGCGCGCCGGAGATGGCCGGCAAATCGCAGTACCGGAAACGCGATCAGCGGCAGGATCGCGCCCATCATCAGCACCGCAAGCGCGTGCAGCGCGACGTCGCCAACGGGCTGCTTGCCGAGTTCGATGCCGCCCTTGAGGCCGATCGAGAGCAGCAGCAGCATGCTCACCAACTCATAGACGGCGGCCGGCAGACGCAACTCCGAGCGCAACAGCCCGGCGGCCAGCCCGAGCAGAAAAAACAGCAGGACGGGATCAACAGCGTTCACGCAGACGCCCCCTCACCGGCACCATCAGCCTGCCGCTGCCGTCCTGGAGAATCGGTGCCAGCACGACTGTGGGATGCCGGGCCCGGAGTTGTTGCAGTTCCGCTTTGACGCTAGTCTCGGGCGTGTCGCAGGAAAACACGGGGACAAACCGTGCCGGGCAGGTGGCGCTCGACTCGTCATGGCCGAAACACTCCAGTAGCCCCTCCACGAGATCAGCGCGGGAGACCGACGCGGCCGTCAGGTCGAGCCAACACACCATCCAGACCCCGTTGATCCCCGCCGCCTCGGTCACGCGTACGACCCGTTGTCCGCCAGCCCCGTCGGGCAGGACCAACGCCCCGGGCAGATTCGCCACCCCGTCTTCGTCGATCCAGATGCCCTGAAGCGTGTCACCGTCACCCGTGGCTGACCGACGTCGAAGGTGCGACAGATACGCGGACAGGCCCGCCCCCTCCCGCTCAAGGTCCGATGCGTGCCGAATCAACAAAAAGACACTTCGCGAGTGGGTCCACATGATCGCTGCCTGAAGAGTGTGGCGGCTTTGATAAATCAATAAAAGTCGAATATTCTTTATAGACACTTCGTAATAAATTGTTATTACAACCATGAACCCCAAACACCTGCGTTATTTCTGGGCGACCGCCCATGCCGGCAGCGTGGCGACGGCGGCAAGTCAACTGCACGTCACGCCACAAACCGTCAGCGCGCAGATCAAGCTCCTTGAGGACGACTTGGGTACCGCTCTGTTCAAGGCCGCAGGCCGCGGTCTCAGCCTCACCGATGCCGGCCGTGTGGCGCTGTCGTACGCGGACGAAATTTTTGCCCTGGCCCAGGAGATGGTCTCGTCGCTGCGGGCGGACGTGGCGCCACAACAGGCCATGGCCACGTTTCGCGTCGGTGTCTCCGACGCCATCCCGAAGTCGCTCACCCATCGCCTGCTGGCGTCGTTGAAGAGCGCGGAGAAGCCCATCCGTTTGGTCTGCCGCGAAGGCACGATTGACTGGTTGCTCGGCGAGTTGGCCCTCCATCGTCTGGAGATGGTGTTGGCCGATCGCCCGATGCCGCCGGGGCTGGCGGTGCGTGGGCACAGCCGCAAACTGGGCGAGAGCGCGGTGGCCTTTTTTGCCGCCCCTTCGGTGGCGCGGCGGCGGACGGCGTTTCCCGCGTGCCTGACTGGTGCGCCCCTGCTCCTGCCAGGGCCGAACACTGCGGTGCGCGGCGAAATCGACCGCTGGCTGGGCGATGCGCGGCTGTCGCCGCGCATCGTCGGGGAATTTGATGACAGCGCCCTGATGAAAGTGTTCGGCGAGGCGAGTGAAGGGTATTTTCCGTCGCCGGCGATCATCTCGGATGAAATCTGCGCGCGGTATGGCGTCCATGAGGTCGGACGGGTCGCAGAGTTACGTGAAGCCTTCTGGCTCATCAGCACGGAACGGCGCATCCAGCACCCCGAAGTGCGCGCCGTGCTCGAGGCCGCCCGCAGCGCGGTGTTTGTGCCGCACGCGTGATCATGTTGTCGCTGACGTCCAGCCCCGACGATGTGACCACGGCCGTGTGCTTGCTGCACGCGGGCGAGTTGGTGGCAGTGCCGACCGAGACCGTGTATGGATTGGCCGGTGATGCGACCAACCCGGCCGCGCTCCGAGCGATCTTTCGCGCCAAGGCGCGTCCCGCCGACCACCCACTCATCGTGCACCTCGCCAGCGCCGACGCGCTGCCGGACTGGGCGGCCGAGGTGTCCGACGCCGCCTGGCGCCTGGCGTCGGCCTTCTGGCCTGGGCCGCTGACGCTCGTCCTGCCGGCGGCCCGGAGCGTATCGACGCTGGTGACCGGTGGCCAGACCACCGTCGCGCTGCGTGTCCCCGCCCATCCGGTCATGCAGACCGTGCTGCGGCAGTTCGGTCGTGGTCTGGCCGCCCCCTCAGCCAATCCGTTCGGTCAGATCAGCGCGACCACGGCCGCGCACGTACGGACGCACCTGGCCGGGAGAATTGCGGCGGTGGTGGATGGCGGCCCGTGCCAGATCGGCATCGAGTCCACCATCGTGGACGTGACTCGCGAACATCCGCGCATTCTGCGTCCAGGTGCGATCACGATCGACATGATTCGGGGGCACCTGCCGTGTGGGGACGTCGTGACGGGATCGGCCCCACGGGTCCCGGGTGCGTTGGCCTCCCATTACGCACCGCGGACACCGTGCTACCGAATCCCGGCGGAGCAGGGTGAGTCGCCGTTTCCGGGCCGACGTCTCGCGCTGCTCGCGCAGCACCGCCCTGCGTGGCCCGTCACGACGTTCTGGCCCATGCCGTCAGAGCCCGACGTGTATGCGCGCACGCTGTATGCGTCGATGCACGAGGCCGACGCCAGCGCCTGCGACATCCTGCTGGTGGCGTTGCCGCCGGACGGACCCGCGTGGGCAGGGATCCACGATCGCCTGCGTCGTGCGACCCGCGACCTCTGACGAGACCATCGCCCCTCACGACCCGCGACCGACTCACCCCTCGCGCCAAACCCAGGTCGCGGCACCAGCCAAGATCACGTTGACCGAACCAGAGGGTGGTGTCGTCCCCCCACGACTGGCGACGCGATCAGTGACGCAGTTGAGGCAGCCGCGGTGGCGCGCGGCAAGGCCGGCTACGTGTCGCAGCGATGCCGCGTGTGTCCCTCCATCGACGGCGACGGAAACACCCGCTTCCCCCTCGACGGCGTGAGCGACCGGCTGACGGATAGGGAGATTCGACTGTGGATTGAGGCCCTTCGACTCGCTTCGCTCGCTCAGGGCATTCGACGTGACGCGGCTCGCCATGAGCGAGCCCTGAGCCGCGCCGAAGGGCGAGTCGAATGGTGAGCCCGGGTGGAATCGAACCACCAACCAACAGATTAAGAGTCCCTCCGGGATAAAGCGCACAGCAGATCAGGCCAGTGCTCATGGGCCTGGTCTGGTGCAGGCCGGTTCAGGACAGGGCGCATCGCGCGGAAGTATTCGCACACATTCGCACACGAACGATGAGCTGCGGACGCCGGAGTCCATGGCGAATCCTCTCGAGTGACCGAGGCGCGACCTCAAACCCCAGACCGCGCCACGAAGTGCGGCGATCAGGATCAACGTCATGGCCGCCACCGGTGCGGCAAAGGCACTCTCCAAATCTGAACTCGGGGATCGTCTATCTAGCTGCGCTCATTGGCTAGTCGGAAACTGCAACCGACCGGCCCACTAATTACACGCCGACGGTGGAGCAACCGCAAGGGACGCGACATAGTGTTTATCACTCGGGCTCGATGCGAGCCAACAACCGCCGCTCTTTGTGTCCTTCACGAAAGACAGACGAGCCCAAGGCGGGCCACCGGCTGAGGTGACCACTAACCCCTCAATAGCGCGAGTGGCGGGCGGTGGTTGCGCCTCGGCACGTCTTGCGGTAAGAACCGCGGCTGCTCCAATTACTACGCCGACGACGCTGCAAAGAACCGGCTTGATGAACTTCATTCTGAGTTCCTCCGTATCAATCTGCCGCCCACCGCATCATTACGCGCGCTGGTCCGCTTGGCGCACCAACGCTGGGCGATCGAGCAGCAGTACCAAGAACTCAAGGACGAATTAAGCCTCGATCACTTTGAAGGACGCTCCCTGCCGGGTTGGAACCGGCATGTCGCACTCACGGCCCTGGCCTATGCGTTCTTGCAGATCGAACGGCAGCGGCCTGCGTCACGATCGCTGACGCTGCCGCAGGTCCGCGCCATCATTCGCGAAGTGCTCACGGCCCACTTCTTCGTCACGCGGCCGCACTACCTCCAGCGGATGCTGAAACTCCAGACCGTCGTGCTGCGGATCTGACAAAGTAGTACTAGTGCCGGAGGATACCTGGAACCGTCAGCTGGAGTTTTCGTGCAGACGCTGCGGAATCACTCGAGCCGGACGACGACAAGGGGATCGAGACGAGACGCCCATCGTGCCGGCAGGTAGGCGGCGATGAGGGCGTGATTCGCATGCTCAGCTTGCTTCTGCCAGTTGCTGCAGCCGTTTGAGCATGTCCGGGTACTTTCGTACCAAGAGGATCAACGCCGCAGCTTGGTCGTTCGGCCTGCTCCGACCTTGCTCCCAGCGCTCGAGCGTGCGGGGATTCACGCCGATGCGGTACGCAAACGCCGGTCTCGACATGTGAAGTCGTTCTCGAGTACTCCGAATGACGTGCTCATCAATCGGAGGAAGAGTGAGTCGATCGATCTGATGAGAACGCAGGGTGATGCGCCCCTGGCGATGTGACCGCATGGCGGACACACCTTCCATCAGTTCTCCAAACAGGTCGCGCTTCTTCCGTCTACTTGGGGACATCTGTGCTCCTTCGGCGTCGCTGTCGTTGCTGCCGAGCCTTCAGTTCCATCTCAACCGCTGTGCGCAACTGCGCCTTCTGCGCTGGCGTCAGATCCTCGGCGTCGTTCTTGCCGTACAGCGTGAACATCCACACCTGCTGATCGGCGGGAAGGTACAGGTAGATCACACGGAGTCCTCCGCGCTTCCCTTTCCCTCGGGACTGGTCAACCCAGCGCACCTTCCGAAATCCGCCTCTGCCCGGCATCACTGTGCCAGCCTCTGGCCGCTCGGACAGAAACAGCTGCAGCCTCAACAGTCCGGTGTCATCAGGGTTTGACCATACGCGAATTGCGTATACATTTCAAGTTGACCGCCACAGCTCGCGCGCATGGAGGGCGCAATTCGGACACCATTCGCACAAACGGAAGAGTCGTCTGAGACCGCCGATTCGGACGCCGCTAACACGCTGAATTGATTTGAGTTAAGAAGTGAGCCCGGGTGGAATCGAACCACCAACCAACAGATTAAGAGTCTGCTGCTCTGCCAATTGAGCTACGGGCCCACAAAGAGTGGGATGGCTCGCCATGAGCGAGCCGCAGGCGAGTCGAATGGTGCGTCCGGCAGGATTCGAACCTGCGACCTTTGGCTTCGGAGGCCAACGCTCTATCCAACTGAGCTACGGACGCATTGACGATCCGCTATCCAGAAACACATCGCGCCATGGTGCGCCCGGAGGGACTTGAACCCCCAACCTACGGGTTCGAAGCCCGGTGCTCTATCCAATTGAGCTACGGGCGCACAGCAATCAAGCCTATCACAGGGACCCCGACGGTACGGGCAAGGGATTTCTGGCGAAACACAAATCCGCCACCTCGCGACCGCCAATGATGTGCTCCTGGATGATCCGCTCCGCATTCTCGGGCGTCACGCCCCGATACCAGGTGCCGTCCGGATACACCACCGCGATCGGACCTCCGGTGCAGATGCGAAAACACCCCACACGGGTCCGGTACGCCGGGCCGTCAGGGCCCGACAAGCCCAGTTCCTTCATGCGGCCTTTGACGTAGGACCACGTCTCCTGCCCTCGCTCGGCATCCACGCAATCGGGACCAATACACACAAACAGGTGCCGCGTCAGCTTGCCCACGCCAAACGACGCCGCGGCGGCCTCGGGTGTTGTCCGTGTTTTTCCCATCAGATTGCCGATTCAACCGGCAACCCTGCCTTGCGCCACGCGCCCATGCCGCCGATCAGGTTGATGACGTTGTCGAAGCCATTCGCCTTCAGCACGCTCGCGCCAATCGCCGATCTCGCGCCGGCCGCGCACTGGACGACGATGGGTTTGTCGCGGGGGATGTCGGCGAAGTGATCGGCGAGATACCCGAGGTTGATGTGTTGGGCGCCCGCAATGATTCCGCCGTCCCACTCATTCTGATTGCGCACGTCGAGCAGGGTCACCGCGCGATGTGTCAGTGACGCCTGCAGGTCCTGCACCGTCACCTGCGGCACGGTGTCCAGCGGGCGCTCACCCGCAGCCCAGGCGTCGATCACGCCAGCGTCGAAGTAGCCGGCGATCCGATCGAGGCCGATCATGGCGAGGTCGCGCACCGCGGTGTCGATTCCCGCTGAGGCGTCGTCAACAATCAGGTAAAAGTCCTGGTCGTACGGCACGAGCCAGCCGGCCCAGGTGGTGAAGCTGGCGTTGAGGGGAATGTTGATCGTCCCCGGCACGTGGCCGGCGGCATAGGCAGAGGCGGACCGGGTGTCGATGACGATCGCCTTCGCCCCCAGGTTCGCGTCGAGCGCATCGACCTGCAGCAGCTCAGGCCGCTTGAACCCGTGCAGGATTCTCGGCCCTTCCTTGTTCACGCGTTTCATTTCAGCGAAGTACTTTGGCGGTTCCGGCTGACCTGCCAGTACGGCCTCGACAAACTCGCTCTCGGTCTTGACCTGAAACGCCCAATTGAAGCGCCGTTCGTATCCGAGCGTGCTGTGGGGAATGGCGCTGATGCCCTTGCCGCAGGACGACCCAGCGCCATGACCGGGCCACACCTGCAGCCAGTCGGGCTGCGAGGCGAACTTCTGGAGGCTGGCATACAACTGGCGGGCGCCGACCTCCATCGTGCCCTTGATGTTAGCGGCCTTCTCCAGCAGGTCTGGACGCCCGACATCGCCGACAAAAATGAAGTCGCCCGACGCCACCGCGATGGGCTCTGACGCACCAGCCGAATCCGTCACGATGAACGCGATGTGCTCCGGCGTGTGACCGGGGGTGTGCACCACATCGATGAGCACGCTGCCCACCGTGATGCGATCGCCATCCTTGACCAGGGTCGCGCCCGACTCAGCCGCAAACCCGTACTTCCAGCTCGCATCGCCCTCATCCGACAGGTACAGCGTGGCGCCAGTCCGCGCCGCCAGTTCCCGGCTGCCCGACACGAAGTCGGCATGGATGTGGGTTTCGGTCACGTGGGTGACCTTCACGCCTTCAGCTTCGGCCGCCTTGATGTACTGATCAATATCGCGATTCGGGTCGATCACAATCGCCGCACCGGCCCCTGGGCACCCAATCATGTAACTGGTCTGCGCCACTTTTGGCTCGAAGAATCGTTTCAGGAACATGGGGGTATTGTACTCAGGTGCCTCGTTACAAACTCATCATGGAATATGCCGGCACCCGGTACTCCGGCTGGCAGATTCAGAACAACGCCCGCACCATTCAGGGCGAACTCCATCGGGCGCTCGAGGAGGCCACGCGGGGCCGGCAGTTCGAGACCTACGGATCAGGCCGCACCGACGCGGGCGTCCATGCTCTGGGACAGGTGGTTCACGTGGACCTGCCCAACGCGCTGCCTCCCGACACGCTCGTCGCACGCATCAATGACGGACTGCCGCACGACATCAACGTGCTCTCGGCCGAGCGCATGCCGCCGCGCTTCCATGCGCGCCACAGCGCAGTCGCGCGACGTTATCGCTACCAGCTCTCGCGCCGCCGGTCGGCCTTCGAGAAGCCCTTTGTCTGGTGGGTCCGCGAACCACTCGACATCGCCCGCATGCGCGCCGCCGCCATCCATCTGGTCGGCTTCGCCGACTTCCGCAGCTTTACAGACGATGACCCGGAGGAGAAGTCCACGCAGGTCCTGCTGCAGGAACTGACGCTGACCGAACAGGACCACCTGATCATCGTGCACGTCATGGGGTCGCACTTCTTGTGGAAAATGGTTCGGCGGATTGTCGGCGTGCTCGTGGAGGTGGGCAAGGGCGGGCTGAAACCGAGCGACGTCCAACGACTGCTCCAAAAAGAATCCCCGCTGACGGCGAAATTGACTGCGCCGGCAGCGGGGCTATTTCTCGAGCGGGTGGACTATTAGGACCTTCCGAGGTCTTTGCGACCGGTCACCACTTGACGATGACGCGTCCCCACGTCGTATGGGCCTTGTAGGGCGCATACGTGTAGTAAAGCAGCACGTTGTTGCCGGTCACGACCGCCGACTGCGCGGCCGAGTCGAGCGTGAAGTCCTGGACGTCGTATTTGTCGTACCAGTAGGTCACACCCAGCGAAATGTGCCGGTTGATTTCGTAGACCGCGTCCACCGAGCCTCGCGTCAGGTCGCTCTTGATTTCCGGCAACGCCACCGGCGTCGGCAGGGTCGACGGCACGATGGCCTCTTCTGGCAGCGTGCGGTTTGCCACCGCGCCGGTGATGTATTCGTAGTTGGCCCGCGTCCGGTTGTAGTCGTAGCGGAAGAACAGGTCCAGCTTCTCGGCGATCTTCAGGACGTCCGCGTTGAGCAGGATCGAGTGCACTTTATCGCCGGCGTCCGTCGCCCAGTTGCGCGACGGGTCCAGCGTCTGGGCGCCGGGATTCGCCTGACGTGACCGCTGCAGACTGTTGTAATCCTCGAAGGAGTAGGACGCGCCCACGTTGAACCGCTCGCTCGGGCTGCCTTCGAACCCGGCCGAGTACACGTTGTGGTTGTTGTCGCGCAGGCCGAACTCGCTGTTCAGGTAGTCGTCGCGGCCGATCGCCGTGGATACATTCAGCGCCCAGTTCGTGACGGGCATGAACGATCCGACCAGCGTGAACCGGTTGCGGTCGCGCTCGGCCAGGTCGAAGTGCCGCATGCCGGGCTGCTCGGTCACGTCCGTCAGGATCTTCACGTCGAAGCCCTCGCCCCGTCGCTGCGCGTATTCATACATCGCACGCACACTGACCAGGCCGGTGCTCAGCGTATCCACCTTGATGCGCATCGAGTTGTCCACGGTGGATTCGAAGATGCGATGGGTCCGATCCTCCTGGTGACGGGTGGCGCCAAGCGTGAGTGCGACTGGTCCCTTTGGCGTGAACTTGATGTCGGCATCCAGCGTGTGGCGCAACAGGCCGAACGGCTCGGAGCGCACATCGCGCGTCGCGACGCTGCCGTCGTAGGAGACGCGGAGCGTCTGGTGGTACTCGGGTGTCCGGTTGTTATAGTCAAAATACCGATACCTGACGTTCACGCTCACCAAGTCGGACGGACGCGAGACGAAACTCACATTGGCCGCTGTCGTCTTCGCCTCGCCGTTAATCGCCGTGCGGTCGGGAGGCCCCGCCAGCGCGAGGACGGCGGTGTTGCTGGTCTGCGGCAACACCAGGCCGTTGTCGTCCTTCAGCGTGCTGAAGGCCGCGTACGCCGTCAGGCGAGACTTCTTCGGCATCTTGATCGAGATCATGCCGTTCACGCCCAGGCGCGTGCTGCTGACCGGCAGCGACAGCCGGCCGGCTGACGCCGTGCCTGCAATGTCAGTCGCCCGCAGCGGGTTGTCGAACAGCACCGAGGTCACGTTGTTGGTGAACCACGATCCGGAATAGCCGGCGCGGAGCAACATCCGCCCGCGCTCATATTCGGCCGACCCGTCAAAGTCCGTCAGTGCGTGATCGATCGGCGCGGCGAACTCCACCACCTGCCCGTGGCCAAACGACCCACCGAAGGGCTGCGCGCCCTCGCGGGTGGTGTGCTTGAAGTTGACCCGCAGCGACGCCTCGGGCACTGGCAGGAACTCGAACCCGCCTTCGCCGCTATGCCGCTTCGACTTGAGGTCGAACACCGACGCCCCGTTGACCAGCGCCAACAATGCCGCCGGCCTGAGTGTCGTCGAGAGATTCTGCAACTGGAGCTGAATCGCATCGTCGAGCCGGAACTCGTTGCCGTTCACAAGCGTGTAGGGCGTGCGCGTCGTCCGGCTCAGCAACATGGGAATCTGATCCCACATGGCCCATCCCTTGAACTGGCCGGGGCGAGTGAACCTGCCGATGTAGCGCTGGTCCGAGCGGGCGACGTGACTGGCATCAAAGTCAAAGAACCAGCCCTTGCTTTCCGAGCGAAGCTTGAACCCTTCCAGGAAGAGGCCGTCGCCCAGGTCGCGGTAACGCTCGTATCGGGCGCTATCGCCGGTGATGCTGGTGCCGCGGACGCCGAAGTCCGCCCAGCCACGTGTGAGCGGGGCCTCGGTAGCCGCCGCCGTTTGTGCGAGCGCGGTGGCCGGCACGAGGGCGACCGCAAGAATCAGAAGACTGGTGAGTTTGCGCATGACAGCTGTCTCCTATCGCACGAACATGTTGCCCGCGGGGTGATTAGACCCGTGGATGGTGGAGTGGCAGGTCACACAGGAGCGCGCATAGACGCGCACACTCGTGGCCACCAGGCCAGCGTCATAAATCGTGCTGGGATGTCGCGTGGCCACATGGCAGCGTTGGCACAACGCCGGCGGCTTCGACACCAGCATGCGGTCGTTGGCGGACCCGTGCGGATCGTGACACGTCGTGCAGCCTTCACGCGACGGCGCATGTTCCCACAGGAAGGGGCCGCGCTTGTCGGCGTGGCAGGAGACGCACGAGTCCGCGACCGAGTCGCCCTTGCGCAGCAGCTTCACGTTTGCCGACCCGTGAATGTTGTGGCACGTCGAACATTCCATCTTGCCCTCGCGCACCGGCATGTGGCCCGACCGATCGACCTTCGAGACCTTGTCGCGATGGCAGGACGCACAGACTTCCATCTGGCTCGCCTTCTTGAGCGCACCCTTGGGCGACACCGGATTGTGCACGCTGTGGCAGGTGGAGCACGCCACGCCGCGTGACTCGTGCTGGCTGCCGTCCCACAGCGCGTGTTCGCCGCGGGTATGGCAGGTCGTGCACGTCGCGTTGGCCTGGTCGGCCGCCATGGTCTTGAAGGAGAGCGGCTTGACGCTCACCGGGTCTTCGATGTGTTTGCTGCCCGGCCCATGGCAGCTTTCACAGCCCTGAGTGGCGGCCGGCGACCGCGGATCGGCCGCGCGATTGTGCGGCGTCTCGGTGTACTTGGTCATGGCCGCGTCATGGCACGTCAGGCACGTCGCCTGGCCCACATACGTGGCCCCCGCGGCGACCTGCGCCTGCGCAGGATTCACTACTGTTGCGGATTTTTCCTCAGGGGCGGGGGGTGCGCTGCGCTCAGGAATATTCGCGCGCATCGTGCCGAATGCCGCCAACCACACCACAAATGCGCTGGCCATCCAGACCTTCGGACCCAACCTGCGGATACGTTCACCCATATCAATCCTCCAGACCGACGCTTACTCGGTCGCATGACAAAGCAAGAACCGGGCCGAAGTCCCGCCAGGGGCGGTTGTCAGCCTATTTCAATGAAAATTTTTCGATTCGGTACCGGATCTGGTCGCGATGCAGGCCGAGGAGCTTCGCCGCCCTGGTCTGGTTTCCGCCCGCCCGTTCGAGGGCCTGAACGACCAGGCTTCGTTCAACCTCCTCAAGATTCACGCCGGCGGGGGGCAGGGCGAAGCCGCCCTGCTCGGAGCCAGGTGACGCACCAGCCGCACCCCGAATCGTCTCGAAGTCCGCAGGCTCCAGCACGCCATCTTCCGTCATGAGCACGGCCCGCTCCACGAGATTCCTGAGCTCGCGCACATTGCCCGGCCACCCGTAGGCCACAAGCAACTGCTCGGTCGCGGCGGTGATCCCCGGCACCGCGCGTTTGAACTCACGCGCGAATGCTTCCACGAAGTGCTGCGCCAGCAGCGCAATATCGTTGCCCCTGTCGCGGAGCGGCGGAATCTCGATGCGAAGCACGTTGAGCCGGAAGTAGAGGTCCTGGCGAAACTTGCCGGCCCGCACGGATTCCTCCAGGTTGCGGTGAGTGGCCGCCACGACCCGGACGTCCACATGCACATCGGCCGTGCCGCCAACCCGCCGGAACGTCTTCTCTTCCAGGAACCGCAGCAGCTTGGCCTGAAGCGCCGGGGTCATTTCGCCGATCTCGTCGAGGAATACGGTGCCGTCATCGGCCTGCTCAAGCAGGCCGCGCTTCTGTTGGCGCGCGTCGGTAAACGCGCCGCGCTCGTGCCCGAACAATTCGGATTCCAGCAGCGTCTCCGCCAGGGCGGAACACGTGATGTTCAGGAACGGGCGCGCCGCACGATGGCTGGAGTAATGGATCACCTTGGCCACCAGGTCCTTGCCGGTGCCGCTTTCGCCGGTGATGAGCACCGTCGAGCCGGGGCTCGTGGCCACCTTCCGGACGAGCGCCTTGATGCGCTGCATCGGCTCAGACTCACCAATGATGGAAGCCGGGCTGTACGGCCGCGCCATGCCCTCGCGCAGCGTGCGCAGTTCCCGCCGCAGGCGGGTCGCCTCAAGCGCGCGCGTCACGCGCAATGCCACGTCGTCCAGGTCGAAGGGCTTGGTGGCGTAGTCATACGCACCGGCCTTCATCGCTTCGACGACGGTTTCCACGCCCTTGTGGGCGGTCAGCATGATGACCAGAATGTCCAGATCCAGGTCGCGGAGCTTGCGCAACACGGCCAACCCATCTCCATCCGGAAGTTTGTAGTCGAGCAGGACCAGGTCCACCCCCTGCTCGGCCCGGTCAATCGCTTCGGCCGCCGTTCCCGCCTCAGTCACGAAATGCCCGTCGGCGCGAAGCCGCTCAGCAAGGGACCATCGAATCAGGGATTCATCGTCAACAACAAGAATGCGTCCGGCGGCCATGCACCGGTGAGTATATGGCTACTGGTCCATCCACGACGCGGCGGCGTCGACCAGGGCCACCATCTCGACCACATCAAAGGGTTTACCCACAAACGAGTGGACACCCGCCTCGCGGGCCTGGGTCGCGTCGTCGGTCGAACCGTGCGCGGTCATCACAATCATCGGGACATCGGGTCGAAGGGCGCGCAGCTCCCGTACCAGGGAAAGGTCGGACACGTCGGGCAACCGCAGATCCACGAGCACGACAAATGGCTGCCCGTGAAGCGACTGTACGGCCGTGCGGGCTTCGGCGCCTGACGCGGCCTGTCGCACGGTCCAGCCGGCGTCAGTCAGCCCTTCCGACAACGACCAGCGAATCAGCGCCTCGTCGTCAACGACGAGCACTGTTCTGGGCATTATTCGGCGGCTCATGGGAAGAATTTCCTGCACATTCTGTCAGCTGTCACACTGTTTGTAAGACAAATCGGCCTCGATCGCGATCCTGATTCCCACTATATTCAAGGCTTGGGCCATGACTGACTTCACTGCCAATCCCGCCGAACTGGACCCCGCCCTGCGGCGATCCATCAAGGATCTGGCTGACCTGAAGTTTGCGCTTGACCAGTCGGCCATTGTCGCCACCACGGACGTGGAAGGCACCATCACGTTCGTCAACGACAAGTTCTGCGAAATTTCAAAATACCCCCGTGAGGCCCTGATCGGCCGAAACCACCGCATCCTCAACTCCGGCCTGCACCCCGTCGAGTTCTTTCGCGAGATGTATCAGACCATCGGGCGCGGGCAGGTGTGGCATGGCGAGCTGCGCAACCGGGCGCAGGACGGCAACGACTACTGGGTGGATACCACCATCGTGCCGTTCCTCGACGAACGCGGCAAACCTTACCAGTACACCGCCATTCGCTTCGACATCACGGAGCGGAAGCGGTCTGAGGCGGCGCTTCGCGAGCAGAGCGCACTCGCGCAAGTGGGCAAAATGGCGGCTGTGGTTGCCCATGAAGTGCGCAATCCGCTGGCGGCGATCCGCGGTGCGCTCCAGGTGATTGGGCGGCGGGTGGACCCGGCCAGCCCGGAGCACGGAATCATCCGCGAAGTGATTTCGCGGGTGGATGGACTGAACGAGATCGTGCAGGACCTGCTGACGTTTGCGCGCCCCAGACCCCCGGTGTTGGCCCCAGTGCCAGTGCGTGAATTGCTCGAGAGCACGTTATCACTCGTCCGCCAGGATCCCATCTTCGCCGACATCGTCGTCACGGTTGCCGCCGTTGAGGGGCGCGACGATGTGATTACCGCCGATGTGCAGCAACTGCGCCAGGTCCTGTTGAATCTGCTGATTAACGGCGCGCAGGCGATGGAAGGACGTGGCGAGATTCGCATCAGCTGCGACACGGCGCATGACGGCTGCGTGATCAGGATTCACGACAACGGCCCCGGCATCAGTCGCGAAGCGCGCGACCACTTGTTCGAGCCGTTCTTCACCACCAAGCACCGCGGCACCGGGCTTGGCCTCGCCATCGCCCGCCGCATTCTCAGCGCGCACGGCGGCACGTTGACGCTCGAGTGCCCTTCGGCGGGCGGCACCGTGGCGGTGGTGTGGGCGCCCAGGGGGACGGGTGTGATTTCCACAGAAACACGCTGATTGGGGACAGGCCTCGGCTGGTCACTTGTCGAGGCCTGTCCCCAATCAGCGTGTTTCTGTGGAAATCACACCCGTCCCCCTATTGGGTACACATCTTGCTGGGATGAAGGGCGGAGGGTTTCATGGTCGCCATCCGCCACATCCTTGTTCCGACCGATTTCAGTGAACCGGCAAGCGCCGCGCTCGACTATGCGCGGGCTCTGGCCACCGAGTTCGGCAGCCACTTGCACCTGCTTCACGTGGTCCCCGAGCCCTATGTATATCCGTGGGGCACGGAAATTTCCACGCTGCCCCTGGTCGACTTGCTCACGCAGTCGGAGGCGCTGGCCGCCACCCGGCTCGGCGAGCTCATTCCGGCCGACCACGCACCGGCGGGAGGCGTGACGACCTCCACGTCGATCGGCACTCCGGTGGACCGCATCCTGGACTACGTCGACGCGAACCACATCGACCTTGTGGTCATTGGGACGCACGGCCGTGGCGCGGTGGGACACCTGCTGCTTGGCAGCGTCGCCGAGCGCGTCGTGCGACGCTCTACCGCACCCGTGCTCACGGTGAAGGGCGCTCAGAAGAAATGAGGCAATGAGCCATCAGTAGGAGATCCTCCGCGTCGTCGTCGCAGCGCGCGCGGCGCCGACTCGCACACGAATGTCGAGCGCATGTGCACCGCGGGTGAGCACCCGCAGAGGATTGATGTCGAGTTCCTGAATCTCGGGACACACGCTGACCAGCGCCGACACGCGCAGGAGGGCGTCGCGGAGCGCCGGCACATCCGCGGGCGCGGAGCCGCGATGGCCCTTGAGCAAGGCGGCGCCGCGTAACGACGCGATCATGTCGTCGGCGTCCCGGCCGGTCAGCGGATGCAGCCGGAAGTCGGCATCGTGCAGCAGTTCCGCCAGAATGCCGCCACTCGCGCACACCATGACCTGGCCGAAGATCGGGTCGTCGGTGACTCCCACCAGCATCTCGACGCCGCCACCGATCATGGCCTGCACCAGGCCGCCGGTCATCGCACCACCATGCTCGGCCGCGCCCAGGCGATCCGCCATCTCCGTCCAGGCCTCACGCACGGCCTCGTCGCCGATGAGGCCCACGCGCACACCTCCCACCTCGGTTTTGTGCAGGATGGTTGGCCCCACGGCCTTGAGCACCACGGTGCCGCCAATGGTTCGCGCCGCAGCCACGGCCTCATCCGCCGATTGCGCCAAAAGCGAAGGAGGCACGGCAATGCCGGCGGCGACGGCCAGGCCCTGCGCCTCTTCCGGCGTGAGCCATCCGCCTCCGCGCGCCAGGCCCGCATCGACGAGACGACGGGCGGCGGTGCGATCGATGTCGGCGTACTCGGGCGGCGGCTCCACCGGGCTCCTGAGCCAGGCGCCATATTGGGCGGCCCTGGCCAGAGCCACGGCCGCGCTTTCCGGGAATTCGAACCGCGGAATCGGCGCCAGCAATCCCGTCGCGCTTTCGGCCGACATGAAGATGCCGAGCACGGGTTTCTCGGGCACCGTGAGCGCGGCCGCCCGAACCGCGCGAGCGACGTCTTCCGCGTGAGTCACGAGCGGGGGAATGAAGATCACCAGCACGGCGTCCACGCGATCGTCGCGCAGGACGGCCCGCAACGCCCGGCCGTAACTCTCGGCCGATGCGGACGCAATCATGTCCACCGGATTTCCTACCGAGGCCGCAGCCGGCAGAAACGATCGCAGTTCGGCCACGGTGACATCCGACAATGGCGGCAGGTGCAGCCCCTGCGCCTCACACGCATCCGCCGCGAGAATGCCAGGACCACCAGCGTTGGTCACGATCGCCACACGCGACCCGCGCGGCACGGGCTGATGCGCCAGCAAGGTGGCCACGTCGAACAACTCTTCCAGCGTATTCGTGCGAATGACGCCGGCCTGCGCAAACAGCGCGTCCACCACCACGTCACTCGACGCCAGCGCACCGGTGTGCGAGGAGGCGGCGCGCGCGCCCGACACCGACCGGCCTGACTTGACGGCGACGATGGGCTTTTTGCGGGCGACGCGGCGGGCAATCTGGCTGAAGTTCCGCGGATTGCCGAAGCTCTCAAGGTACAGGAGGATGACGCGGGTGTGCGGGTCGTCGGCCCAGTACTGAATCAGATCGTTACTCGAGACATCGGCCTTGTTACCGACAGAGACAAACGTCGAAATGCCGAGGCTCAGTTGCCGCGCGTAGTCGAGGATGGCCAGGCCCAGCGCGCCGCTCTGCGTGGACATCGCGACCCCGCCCACCGGCGGATACACGGGAGAAAACGTGGCGTTGAGCCGCACGGCCGGATCGGTGTTGAGCAGGCCCATGCAGTTCGGGCCCACCATGCGGACGCCGGCCCGGCGCACCGTATCGAGTAGTGTCGCCTCGAGCGCGTGCCCTTCAGCGCCCACTTCGCCGAACCCGGCTGAAATCACCACCAGGGCCTTCACGCCCTTGGCGATGCACTGCTCCACCACGTCCAGCACCAGTGCCGCCGGGACCACGACCACCGCCAGATCCACCTCTCCGGGAATGTCACCCACACGCGCAAACGCCTGCCGCCCCTCGATCTCCCCGCCATCGGGATGCACCGGATAGACGGGCACCGCGCAATCGGCCGCAAGCAGGTTGTGAAAGACTTCGCTGCCAATGCGTCCCCGTTCGCGATTCACTCCAATGACGGCCACCCCCACCGGCTCGAAGAACGAGCGCATGGATGCCGAAGCGGCCTCACGGGCGCGCGCGGCACTCCGATCGAGAAACGCGGGCGTCTGCCCGAGACCGAGCGAGACGCACAACACGTCTGCGTGGGCATCATCGCGCTGGCTGACCTCAAACCCCGATGAAGCGAAGAGATCGACGACCGTGCGATCACCACGCGGCACCCAGGCCTCAAATGTCCGCACGCCCTCGGACCGCGCCTGGGCGGCCAGCAGTTCGAGCGCCCGTGTTCCAATGCCGCGTCCCTCGAACCCTGGCGCGACGGCCATCGCGACCTCGGCGCGGTTCTCGCCAGTGCCCGCCGTGCGCCGGTATCCGGCCACCACGTGCAACTGGCCCCCGACCTCGCCGACGATCACGTGCCCACGAGCCGGCGGCGCGACGGCCAGCGCGCTCAGCCAGTGGCCGTGGGAACCCGTGCGTGAAAGGAAGGTGACTGGCAATCCCGCCCGATCGGAAGTTGTCGCGGGTCGCATGTGAAGGGTACTGCCATCTCGGAGCACGACGTCGGCGGTCATGCCTACAGCGTATCCCTTGACGGTACTCGCGCGCCGGAGGACACTGAGTATTCATGACGGGTCCTGTCGTCTGCGGTGTCGATTTCTCCGACGATTCAAAACGTGCACTGCGTTGGGCCGATTTCATGGCACAGCGCCTGGGCCAGCCCCTGATCATCGTGCATGCGGTGGAACCACTGCTCGCGAACGCCGCCCAACTCGAATACGGCGCCGATGCCCTCGAGACCACCCTGCAGCCCGAACTGGATGCGTTTGTTGCGGCCGCCATTGGCGACGCCGGGCGCGGGCGCATCGAGATCGCGACCGGCGAACCCGCAGGACTCCTGAACGGGACGGCGCTCGCGGCCGGCGCCGCGCTCATCGTGGTGGGCACACAGGGCCTGGGGCAGGCCGGGCGCCTGTGGTTCGGGTCTTCCACCACCCGATTGCTACGCGAGGCAGTCACGCCCGTGTTGGCCGTCCCCCGTGGAGCCGCCGCGCGGTCCGAGACCGGCCTGCGAATTGCCGAGATTATCGTCGGTACTGATTTCGGAGATGCGGCCAGCGCCGCCATCGAAGCCGCCGACGATTTGGGGCAGCTGCTCGGTGTTCCGGTTACGGGGCTGCATGCGGTGCCCGAGCTGGCGGCGCCGGAGGGATGGAGCGCGCTCGTGGCACAGGTGGTGGAGCACGCGCGACGCGACGCGCGGATTCACCTGGAGGCCAGTGTTCCCGACCGATGGACAAACGATGTCCGAAGTGGCGACGCGGCTCAGATGCTGGTGGACGCCGCCTCGGGACGGGACGCCCTCATCGTCGTCGGACTGGGCGGGACCTCAGCCGGTCAGCGTCCTGGCACGACGGCCTATCGGGTCTTGCGTGATGCGGATGCGCCGGTGCTGGCCGTGCCGTCGCGTTGAAGTTTCCGTTCGCCCAGCCACCACGCGGGCTTGCTCACGCGCCGTAACCCGAACGGACTGACCGTGAAGGTCTCGAGATGCGCGATCGCCTCATCGAGGTCATCGGTCACTTTCAGCAATTCGAGATCTGCTGCCCCCACCGCCCCTTCGCGCACCATGTCGCGCAGGAGCGCGAGGTACGGCTCCCAGTACTTGATCCCAATCAGCACCACGGGAAAGTTGGCGATCTTCTTGGTCTGAATCAAGGTCAAAGCTTCGTTCAGTTCATCGAGTGTGCCCAGGCCGCCCGGCAGCACGACGAACGCATACGAGTATTTGAACAGCAACACCTTGCGGACGAAAAAGTAGTGGCACGTCACCCAGCGATCCAGGTACCTGTTGGGCGCCTGCTCGAAGGGCAGTTTGATGTTGCACCCCACCGAGAGGCCGCCGTGATCGTGGGCACCGCGGTTGGCGGCCTCCATGAGGCCGGGACCGCCGCCGGTCATGACGGTGAAACCCATCGCGCTCACGCGCCGTCCGACTTCGCGCGCCAGCGGATAGTACGGATGCGACTCGCCAAACCGCGCGGATCCGAAAATGGCGATGCACGGACCGACAAACTGGAGGCGCCGAAAGCCGCGGATGAAATCCATCACGGCCCGCACCAGCAGCGTGAGATCACGCCACCGGGAGTTGGGTCCTTCGAGCAGGAGTCGGTCTGGCCGCTGTGAGTCGTCTACGGAAAGAGCCACGAACTGGTCCAATCTTCACCGCTGCGGGTAAACAGCCGGCGCTCGTGCAGGCGCCCGGTGCCCGCCGCCCAGAATTCAATGCGGTGCGGCACCAGACGGAATCCCGACCAGAAGGGCGGCCTGGGTACGGGTCGGGCGACGTACTTGGCGGCGACGGTTGCGACCCGTGCCCACAGCGTGGCCTGATCGGCGAGGGGTTCACTCTGCCGGGATGCCCAGGCGCCGATTTGGCTCTCACGCGGGCGACTCGCGAAATACCGATCGGCCTCGTCGTCGGGCACCGGCACCACATCGCCTTCGATGCGCACTTGACGATCGAGCGGTCCCCAATACACGCACAAGGCGGCGTGCTGGCAGGCCTCGAGTTCATGTCCCTTGCGTGATCGGAGATTCGTGAAGAAGGTGAAACCGCGGGGGTCCACGTACTGGATCAGGACCATTCGGCCTGACGGGCGGCCATCATCACCAACTGTGGAAAGGCAGGCGGCCTTCGGGTCGAATCCGCCCCGAGAGGCCGCCTCCTCAAACCATTCCCGAAAGTGTGCGATCGGATCAGTCACACCCTGAGATATATCACTTCCGCTTGACTCCCAGCTCGCCGAGCTTGCGGGCCAGGTCGTCGCCTGCGGTGCCGGTGCTGACTTGTCTGTCGATGAACAGGATCTTGCCGTCGGCCCCGATGTAGAACGTCCACCGGCGCGCCGCGGTCCCAGCCGGATTCAGCACGCCATACGCGGCCGCCACGGTCTTTTCAGAGTTTGACAGGATCGGAAAGTCCGCTTCGTGCTCTTTCGCAAAGCGGGTATTGGTCTCGATGTCGTCGAGGCTCACCATGAAGTAGGCGACATCAAACTTGCGAATTGTCTCGCCGCTCGCACGGAGCGACTTGCACTCGGCCGTTCAACCACCGGTGAAGGCCTTGGGAAACCAGGCCAACACCACCGCCTTTCCCTTGAGCCCCGACAACTTGTAGGTCTTGCCGTCCGATCCGGCCAAAGACCAATCGGGGGCGACGTCGCCGACTTTCAGTTCCACGGCCGGAGCGGCGGCCGGGGCCGGGGTCTGAGCCTGGCTGACCGACGCCAGACCGGTCACCATGAGCGACGCGGCCAATCCAAACAAAGTCACGTTCCGCATGTTGCGTATCTCCTATTCGCGCCTATCTTATCTTCTACCATGGCGAACTTCTACGAACGCTTCTCGGAAGCCGCACGCCGCTTCTCGACCCTGCCGGCCATCGAGCTCCAAACCGCCGACCAGCTGCGGAGTACCACGTACGGCCAACTGGCGCAGGAATCGTCCGATTTCGCCGCGTGGTTGTCTGCACAGGGCGTGGGGCTCGACGACCGGGTGGCGATCCTCGGCGACAACGACGCGCGATGGATCGCCGCCTACCTTGGCGTGCTGCGATTGGGAGCCATCGCCGTTCCGCTGGATACGGCCTACAAGGCCGCACAAGTCCGCACGGTCATCGACAACTCGGGCGCGCGAGTGATTTTTACGACTGCGCGCTACGTGGACACGGTGCGCAACGCGCTGGAACCGTGGCCGGGGTTCGTCGTCAGCCTGCTGCATGAGCCCACGCCGCCAGGCGAGCCGCCGGCGGTGGTGGCGCGCGGTACGCATGACGCCGCAGTGATCCTCTACACCTCGGGCACCACCGCCGACCCGAAGGGTGTGGTGCTCACCCATGGGAACCTTGAGGCAGAGCGGCTGGCGGCATTCTCGGTGGTGGACGTGACCGATCGTGACGTCATTCTTGGCGTGCTGCCGCTCTTTCACTCGCTCGCGCAGATGGCGAACCTCCTGTTGCCGCTGGCGGTCGGCGGCCGGGTGGTGTTCCTCGAAACCGTCAGTTCCACATCGCTGCTGCAGGCGCTGCAGACGCGCGGGATCACAATTCTCGCCTGCGTACCGCAATTCTTCTACCTCATCCACGAGCGCGTGATGGCCGAGGTGGGGAAAGCCAACGCCGTGCGTCGCACGCTCTTCCGGGTGCTGCTCCGCACAAATGACTGGCTGCGCACGTACACCGGACTGAACCCTGGACGCCGGTGGTTTGCCAAAGTCCATCGCGTGTTGGGACCGAACATGCGGGTGCTGGTGACCGGGGGCTCGAAGTTCGATCCCACGGTCGGGCGCAACCTCTACGGCCTGGGCTTCAACCTGCTGAACGCGTACGGCCTGACGGAAACCTCGGGCGGCGCCTGCATCATGCGGCCGGGCGACAAGTACACGACGTCGGTCGGTCACCCGCTCAAGGGTGTTGAGATCCGGATCGCGCCGCGCGACGCCGGTGAGGATGCCCGCGAACATGAAGATGGCGAGATCCTCATTCGCGGTCCCATCATCATGCGGGAATATTTCAACCGGCCGGATGCCACAGCCGAAACGTTGCGCGACGGCTGGCTCTACACGGGCGACCTGGGCCGGCTTGACGCTGATGGGCGCCTCTACATCACCGGGCGGAAGAAAGAGATGATCGTGCTGGCCTCGGGCAAGAACCTCTATCCCGAGGAAATCGAAGCCCACTACCGAGAAGCGCCGGTCATCAAGGAGCTCTGCGTCCTGGGCTTCAACCGCAATGACGATGCCTCGGGTGAACGGTTGCATGCGGTGATCGTGCCCGATGAGCAGGTGCTGCAGGCGCGCGGCGTGGTGAATGTGCAGCAGTTGGTGCGGTTCGAGGTGGAGGGGCGGTCGGTGCACCTGCCTCCGCACAAACGCATCCTCACGTACGACATCTGGATGGACCCCCTGCCGCGCACCACCACAGGCAAGATCCGCCGGCACCAAATCGAGAAGCGGCTGCGTGAAGAGGCGGTGACGACCGAAGCGGCAGAGGCGCGGCCGTTGTCGCCGGAGGAAACGGCGTGGCTACAAACGCCGGCCCATGCCGCGACCATGGCCACCATCAGCGCGCGCATCCCACAGGTGGCGGTTCGACCCGATGCCAACCTGGACCTTGACCTCGCGCTTGACTCGATGGAGCGCGTCGAATTGCTGAGCTTGGTTGAACAGCAGCACGGGCGACGGGTTGCGCCGGAGGCTCGAGCGACGATCTTCACCGTGCGGCAACTCGTGGACGCGGTGCTCGTCGCAACGCGTACGGCTGGCGCTGCCACTGACGCGACGGTCGACCAGTCCGACCACAGCAACCAGATGTGGGAGACGCTGCTCAACCAGCCTCCGGACCCCGAACATCACGCACAGCTGAGTCGATCGACATTCGGGAGGGCGCTGATCTTCTATGTGCTGATCCGGATCATCCGGCCGTTCTTCCGCCTGCGCGCGTCGGGGCAGCAGCACATTCCGCAGACGGGCCCCTATATCCTGAGTCCCAATCACCAGTCGTATCTGGACGCGTTCCTGATGCTCGGCGTGGTGCCCTTCCGCACCCTGCGGCAGGTCTTCGCCGTAGGCGCTGCCGAGTATTACCAGACGCCGTTCATGAAATGGGTGGCGCGGTTCACCAATGTCATTCCGGTGGACTCGGACTCCAATCTTGAGAGTGCGATGCGTGCCGGCGCCACCGGGTTGCGGCTGGGCAAGGTGCTGATTCTGTTCCCCGAGGGCGAACGGACGATTGATGGCGAACTAAAAACGTTCAAGAAAGGCGCGCCGATCCTTTCGGCCCACCTGAACGCGCCCATCGTGCCCGTGGCCATGGACGGTCTGTTTGAACTGTGGCCGAGGAGCCGATCGTTTCAGTGGCAGCGACTGTGGCCGGGCGGGGGCGCTCGAGTGGTCATGCAGTTCAGCGAACCCCTCACCGTGGCGCGCGGGCAATATGCGGAAGGGACGGCGGCACTCCGCGCCGCCGTGGAACGGATGTACGCCGCCATTCGGCGCAAACCAACGGCTGGGTAGCCGGCGTCTTAAGGCGCAATCGAGGGAGAGCGTGATGCCACGACTGCGATCGGACGAGATCTCTCTGGCGCTGCGGCGACTGGTCAAGCAGCCGGGTGCGTCAATGGCGTCGGTGATCACGCTGGCGTGTGGCTTGGCGGCGGCGGCCACCACATGGACGCTGCTGTCGGCAGTGCTGCTCTCGCCGCTTCCGGTGGAGTCGCCCGAGACTCTCCAGGTGGTGGGCATGCAGTCAGCGGGCCGCGACGGCGCTCCCGGCCGCACGTCCTACACCCACCTCTATCCTCAGTTCCACGCGACTCGTGACAGCGGCGCGTTCGCGGATGTCGCGGCCGCCGGGTTCTACATGCTCATGGTCAACGAGAATGACAGCCCTGTGAGCCGCAGCGTGATGTTCGCGAGCGGGAACTTCTTCAAGGTGCTGGGGATCAGACTGGCGACCGGTGTGGGCTTCCGGCCGGAGAGCGATGAGCGCGGCGCACCTCCAGTGGTGGTGCTGTCGGATCGGTACTGGCGCCTGCGCCTCGACGCCGACCCGCAGGTGGTGGGCAAGACTCTGGTCGTCGGTGGTGCGGCGACAACGATCGTGGGCATTGCGCCGCCGAGGTTCCGTGGACTGTCGCTGACCACCGCACCAGACCTCTACATGCCGCTGCATGCCCTGACAGCACTCATCGACCCGAACATGAACTACTTCATGGACGGCTCCAGCCGTTCGTCACCGTCGTCGTGGCTGACGATTGTCGGCCGCCTGAAGCCGACGGGTACAGCCGAACAGGCTCGTCAGGCCCTTGCCGCATACATGGAAGCGTTGCCTGCTGAACTGCGCCGCGGCGGTACGCCGACCGTCACCGACATCAACACCTCGGCGCTTCCCGAAGCGAGTCGCGAGGGTATGCGGCAGTTCACGAGGCTACTCGCCACCACGGTCGGTCTGTTGCTGCTCATCGGTGCCCTGACGGTGGGAATGCTGCTCCTCATTCGCACAGAGGCCCGCCGGGACGAGTTTGCCATGTGCCTCGCACTGGGCGCCTCGCGCGGCGGATTGATGGCAGGCGTCGTCGCCGAAGGAGCCCTGCTGACACTGGCAGGCGCGCTCTTGTCCGTGCCTGTGACGATGTGGTTGTTTGCAGGCATCTCGGCATTTCAGCTGCCAGGTGGAGTGGATTTGGGGCTGCTCGAATTGTCGACTGGTTGGCCGACACTCGCCGCGGCGGCGGCTGCCGCGCTCATCAGCAGCGCGCTTATCGGACTCGTTGCCGGCGCATTCGGCGTCTCCGCGAACATTGCCGACGTGCTTCGTGCCAGAGCCGGTGCGACGCCACGCCTGTCGCGTCGGCGACTGCGCATGGTGCTGGTGGGCACGCAGGTGGCGGTCACACTGGTGCTGCTCGCCGGTGCCGGACTTTTCGGCCGCAGCCTGCTCGCCGCATTGAACCTTAATCCCGGCTTCGAGCCCGCGCGTCTTGTCACCGGGAACGTCGGACTGCGCGCGTACGGCTACTCGCCTGCGCGGGCAAACGACTTTTTCGAGGAACTTCAGCGGCGTCTACTGACGAACCCCGCGATTGAGTCGGTGGCGTTCAGCCAGTCGAATGGCGGGATGGGTGGTGGAGGCAAGCTCAAACTGGACGGCGAACCCCGCGTGATGCCGTCATTCGTCCCGTTCCTGGAGGTGGACGCGCAGTACTTCTCCACCGTGGGCCTGCGCATCCTCCGCGGGCGCGACTTCTCCGCAGACGACAGCCCCAACGCCCCACCCGTCGTCATCGTCAGCGAATCGTTCGGCCGGCTGATTGCCGGCAGCGGCGATCCGCTGGCCCACAGCATCACCGAGAGTTTCAACAAGCCCGGCCAACCACCGGGTGTTGTTCGCATCGTGGGGGTGGTGCCCGACGTGGTGACCAATGTGGGTGTGCTGGAGCCGCTGGCTCTCTACTACCCGCTGGGGCAAAAGGCGCCGTCGCTTGGCAGGACGGTGACCCTGCGGGCCAGGTCAGATGCGAGCCTGGCCATCAGCGAAGCGATGGCGTCCATTCGCGCGATTGATCCGCAACTCACGCCCGCCCCGTTCATGACGCTGCAGGATCGGATCGGCCTGCAGATGAGGCCCCAACAGTTCGGCATCTCGGTGCTTGGCGCCTTGAGCGCCATCGCGCTCCTTCTGACCGTACTCGGCACCTATGTGCTGGCGGAGACGATGGCGGCGGCACGGAAGCGCGAGATGGGCATCCGTGCCGCGCTCGGCGCGACCCGGCGCCAGTTGGGCCATCTGGTGCTGCGCGAAACGGCGACCCTTGTCGGCGTGGGTCTCGTCGCGGGCCTGGGACTCGCGTGGCTGGGCGCTGAGACGATTCGGGCGTTCCTGTTCCAGGTGAAGCCGCTGGACGTGGCCACACTCGCCGGTGTCTGCGCCCTGATTCTGGGCCTCGCCATGGCGGTCAGCCTCCGTCCCGCTGTCCGCGCGGGACGCGTGGAGCTCGCGCGACTGCTGCGCGAGGAATAGGCCACAGCGCCCGCTACCGGTCCGGCGTCACTCCTTGCGCAGAACGTCTGAGAGCGCCATCGACCAGTCCGGCAGCACATCGGAACGAATCGGCTCACCGGCCGCGTGCACCCACTGGCGCCGCACCAGGCCCTCATCAAATGTGAGCACCGTCACGTCCTCGCGCACCTGGTTCACCAGCCAGCACTCCCGCACGCCATACTCGGCAAACCACAAGATGTGCTCGTCCGTCTTGCCAATGCGCGGATTTGGTGAGAGAACTTCGATCACAAGATCTGGCGCACCGCGAACGCGGTCCGCGACGATCGCCTCACGGGCTTTCGAGATGAACATCAGATCGGGCTGGACGATGAGCGCACGTGCGGCGTCGAGCACGACATCGATCGGTGAGATCCAGACGCGCCCGAGGCCGTGTTCGCGCACATGCCGTTCGAGTGCGAGGGTCAAGTCCAGCACCGCCGACTGGTGCCGGGGTGTTGGCGCGTCGGCCGCGTGCATGATGCCGAACGCCAGTTCCGCCGGCAACACGGTCTCGGGCGTGCGAAAGTACTCGTTCGTCGTCATCAGGGTTGGTGCGGCCATGGCAAGAGCACTCCTTCTCATGCCGACGACGATTGCATCGTCTTAAGACGAAGAGCAAGTGAGAAGATCGTGCCAAACACAATCAGCCCCTGTCGGCCCTGTCGGCGGTGACCCCGTCTATCTCGGACTGTCAGGGCTCGCGGACAGGCAGTCGGGACTCGACGAGGTGCCTGGCGACGATCTGCGCGCGGCGGCGTCGACGGGTCAACTCGGCATACAAGTCCTTTTGCATCAGCCGAATCCGGGCCGGTCCTGAGACGACCCCATGGACTGAGCGAGGCACCCCGCCCTGTCTGAGCAGAGCCGCAGGCCGAGTCGAAGGCGGGACTCCGGTACCCCAGGACCCCGATGCTTCTGTCAGAACCAGTTGCCTGGCCGCCGTGCCGTGGAATCGCTGCATGTGTGCCTCCATACCGCGACTGTGTCTCACACCCCGGACAGCCCAGGTCACACCTCCCCAGTTCCTCAGTTCCCCACTTCCCCAGTTCCGCTAGAATCCCCCAGGATGTCTGTAACGGTGCGCCATCGCGAAGTCTCCAGATTGGAAGCGTTCAGCGATGCCGTGTTTGGTTTTGCGCTGACCCTGCTGGTCGTCTCCCTCGACACACCCAGGAATACCGGCGAGCTCCGGCAGCTGGTGGGAGGGTTCCTGCCGTTTGGCCTGACGTTCGCGATGGTCTCGTGGATCTGGTACCAGCACAACGTATTTTTCCGGCGGTACGGCTTGCAGGACGCGTGGACGACGGCACTCAATTGCATGTTGTTGTTTGTGGTGCTGTTCTATGTTTTTCCGCTGAAGTACCTGACGCTGACACTCATCGGCCCGCTGACGATGAACCGGGCCAGTTTGCCGTCGCTGGACGAACTGAGCGGCCCGCTGGTCCTCACGGTGTACAGCGCGGGGGTCCTGATGATCTTCGGCCTGTTTCTCCTGCTGCACCTTCACGCGTGGCGGCGACGTGTCCAGTTGGAACTCACGTCGCTGGAACAGGTCATCCTCCGGTACAGCACACGCGCGCACCTGTGCAGCGCGGGGCTCGCCGTCGTGTCACTGTTTCTGGTCTGGCTCAAGCCACACCAGACGTTTTACGCAGGCATCGTGTACGGGCTGATGGGGCCGCTTCACGGCTGGAACGGCTATCAGAACGGGCGCGCACAGGAGCGCTTGGCGAGCATCGCTCCTGAACTGGCGGCCGAGCCCGCTGACAGCCGGAAGGACTAGCCGTTGCGCAACGCTGAAGTCATTCGTCAGTGGCAGATTCTGCGCGCCGTCGAGTCCTCGCGCACCGGCGTGACCATCCACGATTTGGCCGCGCAAGCCGATGTCACGACTCGTACGATTCGGCGCGACTTGCAGGCCCTGCAGGAAGCCGGGTTTGCGATTTACGACGAGGGCGAAGAGCACGACACCAAGCGCTGGAAACTGGACGCGCAGCCGTTTCGTTCGGTCGAAGCCGGTCTGAGTGTGCAGGACGTGGCCGCGCTGTATCTGAGCCGGTCGATTGTTGAAGCCCTGTCAGCGTGGCCGCTGGCGGACGAGCTGCGCGCGGCCCTGGCAAAAATTGAAGGCGCGCTGAATCCGCGGATGCGTGAGTTTCTTGCCACGCTGCCCCAGGTGGTCTCCACCAAGGCCGTTCCTGGCGCCGGAGGGGCGCGGCGAGCGCTGGTGGACGTCACCCGCCGGCTCTTCGAAGCCGTGCGGGATCGCCGACTCGTTGAGATGCAGTATTTCTCAGCGGCAAGCCGGCGCGCGAAGTCGTACACCGTGCAGCCGTACCGGCTGGCGCTCGCACAGGGAGGCGTCTACCTGGTGGCGTGGGTGCCGCAGTACTCGGAGTTCCGGACGTTTGCAATCGAACGAATCGAACGGCTCTCGGTCCAGGAAACCACATTCCGAAAGACCCGCGAGTTGCCGAACGACATTTTTGGTGCGTCGTTGGGAGTCTTTTCGGCAGAGCCTGAGCGCATCGAGATCGAATTCGCCGCGCGCGCGGCCCCCTACGTGCAGGGCCGAACCTGGCACGAGTCTCAGCAGGTCAGCGTCCTCGACGATGGCCGGGTGCGGATGACGCTGGACGTGTCGAACGACTGGGCGCTGCGGAGCTGGCTCCTGGGGTTCGGCGCGGACGTGAAAGTGCTGGGGCCTGCGGCGCTCGTGAGGACGTTGCGCGAGGAATTCGCAAAGGCAACTGCGCATTACGCCTAGCCGCCGCAGGACGTCATGCGTAATGGCCAAATGTCACAAGTGTCCGAAATGGCGAAATGTCTGCAGTGCGCAAAGGCCCGAATGTGGGAATGTTCAAGGCGCGCAATGAACGAATGACTCTGGAGCAGCAGATTCAACCATTGACCACCAAAGACATTCCAACATTCTTCCCTGCAATGGTTTGTCCGCATTTCGCCATTTCGGACATTTGTGACATTTGGCCATTACGAATGACACCTACTCCGCGAATCCCAATCTGGTCAGAAGCGTGCGAATGGCGCGATCGAGCTGGGTGTCGCGGCCAGTCGAGGACTCGCCAAGCGGTCGCGTCGCGTCAACGTCCACGCCCCGCGGGTGCATCTCCATGTCAGAGCCGTCGGCTGCGCGAATGCGCATGCGCGGCAGGCGCAGTGTTGACCCATCCACGAGCCGCTGGTTCCACGTGTAGATGATCCAGCCGGCCGTCGGCTCGCCCACGATCGGGCCCAATTTCAGTGTCCGATAGCCTTCAGTGAAGTCCTCGGCATCTGACAGCGAATGCTGGTTGACCACGAGCACCGTGGCCAGTTCAAGGGCGCGCTGCCCCAGCACCGTCCGGGCGGGAGATTCGGGCAGGCCCCTCAGTGACATCTTCAGGTACGGCTGGCGCGCGAACACATCAAGCGCATACGCGTTCACAAACCCGCCGTTGTTGTTGCGCAGGTCGATCACCACGCCATCGCGTTCGTGATTCTCCACGTCCAGGTCGATGTGCAGTTGGTCGAGCGCCGCCGCGCTCATGTTGACCATGTGCACGTATCCCAGCCGTCCGCCACTCGTCTTGAGCACGTATTCGCGATTGCGTTCCACCCACTGCCGGTACAGCAATGACTTCTCGGTCCCCTGATCGATCGGCTTGAGCGCCACTTCGCGAGGAATCTCGCTGGGCGTGGACGACACCGTGATGGCTACACGCCGGTCCACGGTATGGGCCAGCGCCTCGTCGAGGTTGAACCCGGCGGCAACCGGACGACCCCCGACCGAACGGAGGTAGTCACCCACCTTGACCTGGCCCGACACGTCGGCTGGACCCAGCATCACGACTTCTGTGATGCGCAACTGACCATCAGCCTCGAACGCCTTCCGGTTGAATCGCAATCCCAACTGCCCGACGACAGGTGCTCCGCCACCTGGCCCCGAGAGGCCGAGATGCGACGCATTCAGTTCGCCAATCATCAGGCTCATGACGCGCCGCATTTCATCGGGCGTGGCGGCGGCGGCCACCAGAGGCCCGTACCTCTCTCGTGACCCCTCCCAGTTCACACCGTTGAACGCCGGATCGAAGAAGTTGTCGCGCAAGAGCGTCCACGCCTCACGAAACACCTCGAACTTGTCGGTCGCGAAGTCCGTGGTGAATTCCGCAGTGACGACCAGTGGCCGCGCCTCGCGACGCTCGACCGTGGCGATCTGGATCCGCCCCGCATCGAGGTAATACACCTCACGGCTGTCGGGGCTGAACTGCGCATCCGCTTTGGCTCCCGCGGTGGTGGTCAGTTGTCTCGCCACCGGCCGCTCGCCGAGTTCGTCCAGCGAGTACGTGTAGAGATTCGTCTGTCCGGCCGCCGCGGCAGCCACCAGTGCCAGCTTTCCATCCGGGCTGACGGTCACATTCTGGACGTCCAGGCCGAGTGGCAGCAACGACAGGCGTCCCCGCACTCCTTCAAACACCGGGTCGGGTTGGGCCGGCGGCGCGGGCGGCTTGTCCACCGTAGCTCCGACAGGAGCGGAGGTGGAAACAGCCGGTGCCGGTGCGGACGCTGGCCGCGCGGGTGTCAGAAAGAGATCGCGAAACAGATCCTCGCGGAATCGCGGTGTGCGGCGCGTGAGATCCACACGCGCCAGCTGGCCCTGCTCGGTACGTTGCCGCGTGTCGAAGAACATCGTGCGTCCATCGGGCGACCAGGCAAGCGAGTTGGCGTAGACGTTGGAGAGAAAACTGATGGGACGCGCCGGCCCGCCGGCCGCGCCGACCGGCACGAGGCTGACATTCGCGAATGACTTGGAGCCGATGGCAAACAGCGCGATCCAGTTGCCGTCGGGCGACCACGCGGGCACCGGCGTATCAATCGCATCAGCAAACGCACCCGACGCCAGAACACGTTCGGCCGAGGTGGCGATCGTCAGCACGCGCAGCTCGCGCCTGTCGCGCAGAAACGCCATCTGATTGCCATCGGGCGAAAACACCGGCGAGATGTCAACGCCGGCCTCCCGCGTGAGCGTGGTCTCCTGATTCGAGACGAAGTCGTACAGGTAGAGGCGCTGCGCACCTTCACGCGCCGCGACATAGGCCAGCCGCCGGCTGTCGGGTGCCCACACGGGCTGCGACACAATCCCCGGAAGTGTGGTCACTCGCGTCGCGTCGCCGGCATCTTTGGCCGACGCCGCAAACAGGATGCCGCGTGCGACGAAGGCCACCTTCCGGCCGTCGGGCGACAGTGCCAGATCCGAGAATCCGTTGGTGACGCGCTGACGCTCTGAGACCGGCGCGGCAGGTGTGCCCTTCAGGCGAATCGGCAACTGGCGCGCGACCCGGGTGGCCGGATCGAACGTCCACACACCGAACTCCCGCTCGAACACCATCACTCTTCCGTTCCCTGAGAGCGACGGAAACAACACGCGCCCATCCGTAAACGTCGTCACCTTCCGCCCGGCGTCGAGCCCCGCAGCTCCCGGCGAGCCCGGCATCGCGCGCATCCAGATATTTTCGGCGCCCCCGCGGTCTGACACGTAATACAGCGCTCGACTGTCTGCGGTCATCATCGGCCACACCTGGCGCGCATCGCGCGCGGTGAGTTGGCGATAGACCGACGTGCCGTCAAGTCCAGACATCCACCACAACTCGGACTGGTCGATGTGACTGCTGCCGCGCCGCCACCACTGCGCTGATGCGATCCCGCGCGCAGCAACCACAACCGACGCGCCATCGGGCGACGGCGCCACGTGAAATTCGTTGACGTAGCGTTCATCACTCACGGGCATCGGGGTGCCGCCCTCGGCGGACACGCGATACACGTCGTTCATCCCGGCAATGTCGCGACTGGTGGCCGACAGGTAGACCCAACGACCGTCGGGCGACCACGCTTCCAGCGTCTCCGGTCCGTCATCCGATGTCAGCCGGCGGAGTGCGCCCGAGTCAAGGCTGAGCACATAGATGTCTCCACCGCCGGTGCGCGTCGACATGAACGCGAGGCGGCGCCCGTCGGGCGAAAACAGCGGGCGACGCTCGGTGGCGTCGTGTGAGACGAGGAGTCGCGCTTCTCCTCCGGCGGACGGCACGGACCAGATATCGCCGCCCGAGACGAAGGCGATCTCCGCAGCGTCCGGAGAAATCCCCGGCTCCGCCGCCATGACCAGGGGCGCCGGTCCTTGAGCGATGAGTGGCGGCACTGTAGCCACTCCGGCAAATGGCGAGAGCAAGACGAGCAGCGACACACGAAGAAGGAGTCGACCCATGGCGCGCACAGTACATCAGGAATGCGTTCACAAGCGAACATGTGACGGGACACAACTCGCGACACAACTGATGCGGAGCCGGTCTCGTCTAACTCGCGACATGACTCGACGGATTCTGACTCCCGTGGCAGTGGCGGTGCTCATATTCGGATCCTGGAGTTCGGCCACACGCGCCACCGGCGCGGTGCCCGCCATCGCAGCGCTTGCACTCGGTCCTGAGACCACGGCCCTGCGAATTGATGGCGAACTGAACGACGAGGCCTGGGCCAAGGCGCCCATGGTCAAGGGGTTTGTGCAGCGGCAGCCGAGTGAAGGCGCTCCCGCCTCACACGACACCGAGGTGCGAATCGCCTACGACGCAACGGCGCTGTATGTGGCGGTGAACGCGATTGATTCCGACCCGGCGCAGATCGTGGGCATCCTCACTCGTCGAGATGACTCTTCGCCCTCCGATTGGGTCTCCATCCACCTGGATTCGTTTTATGACCGCCGATCGGCGTATGAGTTCGGGGTCAACGCCGCCGGTGTGAAATACGACCGCTACTGGTTCAACGACACCAGCAACGACCGCGGATGGGATGCGGTCTGGGACGTGGCCGTGACACGTCATGCGGGGGGATGGCGTGCGGAGTTCAAAATTCCCTTCTCGCAGGTGCGCTTCAACATCGCCACCAACGCCGTGTTCGGCTTCGCGGCGGCCCGCACCATCGCACGGCTCAACGAGACATCCACGTGGCCGCTGCTCTCGCGCAACGCCAGCGGCTACGTCTCGTCATTCGGCGATCTGACAGGCCTGAACCTGACCGGCGGCCAGAAGAAATTCGAGGTCATGCCCTATGCCCTCTCACAGGTCACGACGGCCCCTCTCTCCTCAAGTGATCCCCTGCGTCGCTCGCCCGATCCCAGTGCCACCGTCGGACTCGACCTGAAATACGCCGTGGCGCCGGGCCTGACACTGACGGGCACCGTGAATCCTGACTTCGGACAGGTCGAAGCCGACCCGGCGGTGGTCAACCTCACGGGGTTTGAAACGTTCTTCACCGAGCGGCGGCCGTTTTTTGTGGAAGGGTCAGGCACCTTCCGGTTCGATGTGGATTGCAACGACGGCAGTTGTACCGGCCTGTTTTACTCGCGCCGCGTCGGCCGGTCCCCACAGCGGTTTGTGTCCGCGCCGGATGGCGGCTATTCCTCTCAACCGACGAACTCCACCATTCTGGGTGCCGCGAAGCTGACCGGGCGCATCGGAAAATTCTCGGTGGGCGCGCTGAATGCCGTCACCGGGCGGGAGTGGGCCCAAGTCGCGTCGGGTTCGTCGCTGGCTGTGACCGATACACCGGTGGAACCGTTGACGAACTACTCGGTGGTGCGAGCCACCCGCGAGTTCGACAACCGATCGCGACTGGGCGTCATGGCCACCGCCACCAAACGCCAGCTCACCGATGACCTGCGGTTCCTGCCCGAGTCTGCGATCACGGGCGGTATCGACGGCGACTGGCGGGTGGGCCAGCGTTTCAGCCTCAACGGTTATCTGGCCGGCAGCAGCGTTTCGGGCACTCCCGAGGCGATGTCGCGCCTGCAACTGAGCACGGTGCACAGCTATCAACGGCCAGACGCTGACCATGTGGAGTTCGACCCGGCACGGACGTCGCTCGGCGGCCATGCGGGACAGCTGTCGTTCAACAAAATCGCGGGCCGGAATACGCGGTTCAACGTGTACGCCAGCTACAAGTCACCGGGCTTCGACATCAACGACCTCGGCTTCCACCAGCGCGCCGACGAAATTGGCCAGGGGGCGTGGTTCCAGTTCCGCGAAAACACCCCGGGCAAGTACGTGCGCGATTTCAGCATCAACGTCAACCAGTGGAACGGCTGGAACTTCGATGGCGATCGGCGCTCCTGGGGCGGCAACGTGAACACGCACCTCATGTTCACGAACAACTGGTCGTTGGGCACCGGGCTCAACTACAACGGTCAGGGGTTTGCCGATCGCCTCACCCGCGGCGGCCCAGGAGGCTACTCGAATGCGGCCCTGAATCAATGGGGGTTTCTCCAGACCGACGACCGTAAGACGATCTTCGGTTCGATGAACTTTTCCTGGTACAAGGACGGCCACGGCGCCTGGCAGCGCGACCTCTCGCCCACCATCACCTTTCGCCCATCGGCAGCCCTGCTCGTCAGCACCGGCATCGGCTTCAACCGGAACCACTCGCAGTCGCAGTGGATCACCAACCTGACCGATGCAACCGGCGCCCACTACGTGTTCGGCAAGCTGAACCAAACCACAGTCCGCCTCACCGCGCGGGTCAACTACACCATCACCCCGGCGCTGTCCCTGCAGGTGTACGCGCAGCCCTTTGTGTCGGCGGGTGACTACTCGGGGTTCAAGGAACTCACCAATGGCCGTTCCAAGTCGTACGAAGGCCGATACCAGCCGTTTGCCTACGGGGGAAATCCGGATTTCAACGTTCGCTCGTTCCGAACCACCAACGTCCTGCGCTGGGAATACCGCCCGGGGTCGGCGCTCTTCGTGGTGTGGCAGCAGGGCCGTGACAGCTTCGGCTCACTCGGCGACTTCCAGTTTGGCCGCAACTTCGGCGACCTGTTCGAAGCGCCGTCCACCAACACGTTCCTGGTGAAATTCAGCCGCTGGCTCAATTTTTAGAACCGAGGGCCCCTTCGCATCGGGCGCGCGGCCGTTCGCCGGCCGTTCCCTCCATCTGGTAATCTGGGCGTGACGCGAGAGTGGCGGAACTGGCAGACGCGCCGGACTTAGAATCCGGTGGCCGGAAGGCCTTGGGGGTTCGACTCCCCCCTTTCGCACCATCTCACCCCGCAATGCCCGCCCACACCTATACAATTGAGCTGATGAAGATCGAACTGACCGAGGTCACTGAGACCCAGAAACACCTGTTGTTTGAAGTGCCGTCCGACACCGTGGCGTCCGAAATCCAAAAAGTGGCGCAGGGCTATAGCCGCAGCGCCCGCGTGCCTGGATTCCGCCAGGGCAAGGTGCCCATGACCGTCGTCAAGCAGCGCTACAAGGATCAAATCCTGTATGACGTGGCCAACGCGATGATTCCGCGCCTGGTGGACGAGGCGTTGCGCGAGCGGGGCCTGCGGCCCGTGGCGGCGCCAGACATCAAGGATGTCGTCCTTAATGAGGGTCAGCCACTCACATTTCTCGCGGAGTTTGAAACCGTGCCGCCCATCGACCCGGGCGAATATACGGGCATCGCGCTGACCAAGCCGCCTGCGATCCTGGAAGTGGGCGCTGTGGACCAGGTGCTGGAACAGTTGCGCCAGAGGGCGGCCAAGTGGCATCCGGTGGAAGACCGGACCGCATCCGTCGGCGACGCGGTCCTGATGGACGTCACTCGCACGGTCAAGAAAGACGATGCGAAACCGGAGCCGATGCAGAACGTGTCCATCGAACTGGGCGCGACGGGCAATCCCCCCGGGTTTGATGAAAACCTGAGCGGCGTGGCAGCAGGTGACACGCGGACGTTCTCGGTGACGTATCCCACTGAGTATGAAGTGCCCGAGCTTGCGGGCGTCACCGTGGACTACGAGGTGTCTGTCAAGGGACTGCGGCGCAAGGAGTTGGCCGAACTGACCGACGAATTCGCGAAAGAAGTGAGCGAAGTCGAAACCCTCGAGGCACTGCGCGACCGGATTCGGCACGACCTGCAGCACGAAGCGGAGCACGAAGCGGAACACAAGGTGCGGCACGACCTGCTGCAGGATCTGGCGGCCCGCATGCGCACACCGGTGCCGGCCGTGCTGGTGGATCGGGAGATCGATCGGCGGCTGGAAGAGTTTGTGCGCCGGCTGATGGATCAGGGGATGGACCCGATGAAGGCGGGCATCGACTGGCAGGAGTTCCGGGAGCGGCAGAAGGGGCCGTCGGAGGAAACGGTCAAGAGCACGCTGGTGCTGGACGAAATTGCGCGGCGCGAAGGCCTCACCGCCGGCGACGAGGATGTGGCCGCCGAGGTGGAGAAGTTCGCGGAACGCACCGGGCGCACGGCGGCGGCTGTGCGGGCGCGGCTGGAAAAGGAAGGCGGGGTTGGCCCGATTGAGTCGGGGATCCGTCGCGAAAAAACGGTGGCGTGGCTGCTCGAGAAAGCGCAGGTCTCTTAGATGGTGACTCCGAAATCGCAACTCGTGCCGATGGTCGTCGAGCAGACGAACCGTGGGGAACGGGCGTACGACATTTTCTCCCGGCTGCTGAAGGACGGGATCATCTTCATCGGCACGGAGATCGATGACGCGATTGCGAACCTGGTGATCGCGCAGATGCTGTTTCTTGAAGCCGAGGATCCCGAACGCGACATTCTGCTCTACGTGAACAGTCCCGGAGGATCGATCACGGCCGGCCTGGCCATTTACGACACGATGCAGTTCATCAAGCCGCAGGTGCAGACGTATTGCATCGGCCAGGCAGCGTCAATGGCCGCGGTGCTGCTGGCGGCCGGCGCCAAAGGGAAACGGTTCTCACTGCCGAACGCGCGCATCCTGATCCACCAGCCGTCCATGTCGGGGCTGCGGGGTCAGGCGAGCGATATCGACATCCACGCCAGAGAAATTCTGCGCATGCGTGCGCAATTGAATGAGATTCTGGCCCACCACTCGGGGCAACCCCTGGCCAAAATCGCCCAGGACACCGACCGCGACTACATCCTGGGCGCGGCCGAAGCAAAGGACTACGGTATTATCGATGATGTCCTCAATCGCCGGGCCTAGCGCTGGCGGACCGACATCTCGGAAGGTTCAATGACCAAAAAAGCCGGTGACACCGACGTCCTCCGCTGCTCGTTCTGCAACAAGGACCAGAACGACGTCCGCAAGCTCATTGCGGGCCCGACGGTCTTCATCTGCGACGAATGCGTCGAGGTGTGCAACGACATCATCGCGGACGACAACAAGTTCGACAAGACCACCGCGCGCACCGGCCTGCCGACGCCCATCGAGATTAAGAAATTCCTGGACGAGTACGTCATCGGCCAGGACCAGACGAAGAAGAAGCTGGCCGTCGCCGTCTACAACCACTACAAGCGCCTGGAAATCGCCAAGCAGTCCAAGGGCCGCAACGACGTCGAACTGACCAAGTCGAATATCCTGCTTATCGGGCCCACGGGCACGGGCAAGACGTTGCTCGCCCAGACGCTGGCGCGGCTCCTGTCCGTCCCGTTCACGATTGTTGATGCCACCACGCTGACCGAAGCGGGATACGTCGGCGAAGACGTAGAAAACATCATCCTCAAATTGCTGCAGGCGGCGGGCGGCGACATCGAAAAGGCGCAGCAGGGCATCATCTACGTGGATGAGGTGGACAAAATCTGCCGCAAGGATGAAAACCCCTCCATCACGCGCGATGTGTCGGGCGAAGGCGTGCAGCAGGCGCTGCTGAAGATCCTGGAGGGCACGGTGGCCAATGTGCCGCCCCAGGGCGGCCGCAAACATCCGCACCAGGAATTCTTCCAGATCGACACGAGCAACATTCTCTTTATCGTCGGTGGGGCGTTTGTCGGACTCGACAAACAGATTGCGCGACGCATTGGCAAGAAGACCCTGGGGTTCAAGTCCGACCTCAAGGCGAACCCCGATCCGTCTGTCACCCTCATCGAACAGGTGGAGCCAGGTGACCTGATCAAGTACGGACTCATCCCCGAGTTTGTCGGCCGCCTGCCGGTGGTGGGCACCTTGCACGAACTTGACAAGCCCGCACTCATCCAGATTCTCACTGAGCCGCGGAACGCGATCACCCGTCAGTATCAGCGGATGTTCGATTACGAGAATGTCAAGCTGCGCTTCACCGACGACGCCCTGGAGGCGATTGCGGAGCGGGCGCTGCAGCGGAAGATTGGCGCGCGCGGCCTGCGGATGATCATTGAAGACATCATGCTCGACCTGATGTACACCCTGCCGGGCCAGAAGAAGATTCGGGAGTGTGTCATCACACGCGAGGTGGTAGAGTCGAAGAAGGAACCGATTACCGTGATGGAAAAGGCGGGATAGTCCGACTAACCATGGATCAGTACGAAACGCTCCCCATCGTCCCCCTCCGCGACGTCGTGGTGTTTCCGCACATGATGATGCCGTTTGTCATTGGACGGCCATCATCGACGCGTGCGCTTGAACATGCGCTGACCACAGACAAGAGAATCTTCCTGGCCGCGCAGCACGATGCGGCGATTGACGACCCGCAGCCGGCCGATATCTACACGATGGGCTGTGTGGCGAATATCGTGCAATCGCTGAAGCTGCCGGACGGCAATATCAAGGTGCTGGTGGAGGGTGTCGAACGCGCCCGCGCGGTCGAGTGGAAAGAAGACAAGGGATTCTTCCGGGTCACCGTGAAGGTGCTGCCGAAGAAAGCCGAGGCGCCCGCCGATGCCGAAGGTGTGATGAGCCGCGTGGTGACGCTGTTCGAGCAGTACGTGAAACTGTCGAACACGCTGCAGTACGACGCGATGATTGCCGCCGTGCGCGTGGACGATCCGTCGCGCCTGGCCGATACCATCGCCGCGCACCTGCAGGTGGGCATCGAGGAGAAGCAGAACCTGCTTGAGATCGTCGCGCCGCTCGAACGCCTGGGGCGCATCGTGACCGTGCTCGAAGCCGAGGTGGACAAGCTCCAGGTTGACCGCCGCATCCAGTCTCGCGTGAAGAAGCAGATGGAGAAGGCCCAGAAGGAGTACTACCTCAACGAGAAGATGAAGGCCATCCAGCGCGAACTGGGCCGCAAGGATGACAAGGGCAACGAAGGCGACGACCTGAAGAAAAAAATCGCCCAGGCCCGGATGCCGAAAGAAGTTGAGAAGAAAGCCATCGACGAGCTCAAGCGGCTCGACGCCATGCCGCCGATGTCTGCCGAGGCGACGGTGTCGCGCAACTACCTCGATTGGCTGATCGCGATGCCCTGGTATAAGAAGTCCAAGGAGGGCCGCGACCTGAAGAAGGCCGAAGCGATCCTCCACGACGACCATTTCGGGCTCGAAAAGATCAAGGAACGCATCATTGAGTTCCTGGCCGTCCGGGTGCTGGTCAAGAAGCCGAAGGCCACCATCCTGACGCTGGCAGGCCCCCCTGGAGTGGGCAAGACGTCGCTGGCGCGTTCGATTGCTCGCGCGATGAACCGCAAGTTCGTGCGCCTCTCGCTGGGTGGCGTGCGCGACGAAGCGGAAATTCGAGGACATCGGCGCACGTATATCGGCGCGTTCCCGGGCCAGATCATCCAGATGATGAAGAAGGCGGGCACCATGAATCCGGTGTTCCTGCTCGACGAAGTGGACAAGATGTCCATGGACTTCCGAGGCGACCCGTCGGCGGCGCTGCTCGAAGTGCTGGATCCGGAGCAGAACGGCACGTTCCTGGACCACTACCTCGACGTGGAGTACGACCTGTCGAACGTGATGTTCATCTGCACGGCCAACGTGCTGCACTCCATTCCGCAGGCGCTGCGCGACCGCATGGAGGTGCTGCAGCTGGCCGGATATACCGAGATGGAGAAGCTCGAGATTGGCAAGCGCTTTCTCGGTCCAAAAGCGGTGGAAGGCGCAGGACTCACGGCCGCCAATATCGTGTTCAAGGATGAGGCGTATCAGACGATCATTCAGCGCTACACACGCGAAGCTGGCGTGCGGAACCTCGAACGCGAAGTGGCTGCCATCTGTCGCAAAGTGGCGCGCAAGGTCGTGGTGCAGGGTGCGACGTTCAGCGAATTGATCGACAGCGCGAAGGTCACCGAGTATCTCGGCGTGCCGCGGTTCCGTCCCTCGATGGCCGAAGAGAAAAACGAAATCGGTATCGCGACAGGCTTGGCATGGACCGAAGTCGGCGGCGAATTGCTGGTGGCAGAAGCCACGTTGATGCCGGGGCGCGGCAAGCTGACGCTCACCGGCAAACTCGGTGATGTCATGCAGGAGTCGGCGCAGGCGGCCATGAGCTGGGTGCGGTCGAAGACTGAGGAGCTGGGGATCCCCCGCGACTTCAATCGGCGGACGGACATCCACGTGCACATTCCCGAAGGCGCCATTCCCAAGGACGGCCCGTCGGCGGGCATCACCCTGGCCACGGCTATTGTCTCGGCGCTGTCGCGCGTGCCGGTGCGTCGCGACGTGGCGATGACGGGTGAGATCACGCTGCGCGGCAAGGTGCTGCCGATCGGCGGCCTGAAGGAAAAACTGCTCGCGGCCCATCGCGCCGGGGTCACCACGATTCTGCTGCCGAAGGACAACGAGAAGGACCTCTCGGAGATTCCGAAGAATGTGCTCGACACGATGGAAGTGCATCTGGTCGAGACCATGGACGACGTGCTCCGGACCGCCCTCGAGGGGCCGCTGCCGACGCTGCCGCCGGAGTCGGATATTCCCGGGCACGAACTTCGCACCCGGCACTGAGTCGGGCTCGGTCGGCACCATCTTCCCCCGTTGACTCAACACGCATCGACACCCGCAACGGATCTCGCGCTGCTCAAGGACATGAGCGTCGCCGAGTTGACCAGGATTGCGCAGGACCTGGACCTGCCCCATGCAACCGGCCTCCGGACGCAGGACCTGATCTTCCAGATCCTCCGCGCGCGCGCGGAAAAAAGCGGCCTGCTCTTCTCGGAGGGTGTGCTGGAAATGCTGCCCGACGGGTATGGGTTCCTGCGCGCGCCCGACTACAACTATCTGCCGGGTCCCGACGACGTGTATGTGTCGCCGGCGCAGATTCGGCGGTTTGACTTGCAGACAGGCGATACCGTTTCGGGACAGGTGCGGTCGCCAAAAGAGGGCGAGAAGTACTTCTCGCTGGTCAAGGTCGACGCGGTCAACTTCGAACCACCCGACCACGCCCGGAAGCGGGTGTTTTTCGAAAACTTGACGCCAACGTATCCCGACCGGCGCATACGGCTGGAGACCACCGGCGACAACACGTCAGCGCGGGTGATGGATCTGATGACGCCGCTCGGCAAGGGGCAGCGTGGCCTGATCGTGGCGCAACCGCGCACGGGCAAGACGATGCTGTTGCAGAATCTGGCGAACAGCATCACGACGAATCATCCTGAGGTGTATTTGATCGTGCTGCTGATTGATGAGCGGCCCGAAGAAGTCACCGATATGCGGCGGTCCGTGCGCGGCGAGGTGGTCGCGTCAACCTTTGATGAAGCCGCGCAGCGTCATGTGCAGGTGGCCGAGATGGTCATCGAGAAGGCCAAGCGCCTGGTCGAGTGCGGCAAGGACGTGGTGATCCTGCTCGATTCGATCACCCGCCTGGCGCGCGCATACAACACGATCGTGCCGACGTCGGGCCGGGTGCTCACCGGCGGCGTAGATAGCAACGCCCTGCAGCGGCCGAAGCGGTTCTTCGGCGCCGCGCGGAACATTGAAGGCGGCGGGTCGCTGACGATTGTGGCGACGGCGCTGGTCGAGACCGGTTCGCGCATGGATGACGTGATCTTCGAGGAATTCAAGGGCACCGGCAACATGGAGATTCACCTGGACCGCAAGTTGGCGGACCGGCGGGTGTTCCCGGCGATTGATGTGCAGAAAAGCGGCACCCGGAAGGAAGAGCTGCTGATGCCGAAGGAAGACCTCAGCCGGGTGTGGGTGCTGCGGAAGGTGCTGACGCCCCTGTCGGCGCCCGAGGCCATGGAGTTGATGCTGTCGCGCATCACGAAGACCCGCGACAACGCCGAGTTCCTGTCGTCGATGGTCCGATAGGCCTTCAAAAAAGACGTCGGGTGTCTTTTTCATCGAAAAAGACACCCGACGTCTTTTTGCCCTTGGGGCGTCCGCGCGGGCGGAGCGTCGAGTTCAGGCCCATGTCGCCTGCCGCCATAACAGCCCAGCCCGGGTCGCCAAAGGGCCGTCCAGAGGCCACCGACTTCCGCACCGCTTCAAGTGACGCCGATGTTTCACCATCGTTGACCAAGCTCACCCAGTCGGCGGGTTGCATAATTGGCCACTCCGCCAACGGAAGACCGTGCACTTTTTGACACCGTTGGGCCAGGCTCCCCCACGGCCAGTCTTCAGCGCGTGAGACCAACCCCGCACGAAGGGCGTTGCGTTCAACGTAACGGCAAACGGCATAAAAGTGGCGGTCCGACTGTATCGGAAACGCCTTGAATCGACCTTGGTACACGGCGCCCGTTCCGGTCGTCTGCCGATTCGCATGCCATCGCTTGCTGTGTGTCCCCTCAAGCAGTTTCATAAACGTCGAAATCTGGCCGTCTTCAAGGGGCTGGATGACCATGTGGAAATGATTGGGCATCAAGCAGTACGCAAGAAGACGGACCGGGGCCCGGTGGATCGCCCACGCTGCGCAGGCAATAAAGGACCGGTAGTCGGTCGACTCCTCAAACAGGGCCAGACGGCGAACTCCGCGATTGAGCACGTGGAAGGGGACCCCGGTGGTACCTCGGCCTGAGCGATAGGGCATGCCCTCCGCTATTCAATCTCCTTGCCAACAAAAAGACGTCGGGTGTCTTTTTAGGTGAAAAAGACACCCGACGTCTTTTTGGCTTTTCGGGTATTGTGCCGACTGACGATGGGCCGGAACTATCGACAGTCGCTCGCGCACCCAGGCGCCCACGCCTTTCTCTGGACCCAATTCCTCGGTGCGTTCAACGACAGTATCTTCAAGATCGTCGTGTCGTTCATCGCGATGGACGCGCTCGGCCCGGTGGACGGCGTCGCGTTCACCGGCGCGGTCTTCATCCTGCCATTCCTCCTCTTCTCCGGCTATGCGGGGCACCTTGCCGACGTCCACAGCAAGCGGCAGGTCCTCGTCTGGACCAAGGTCCTTGAAATCGTCGCCATGGCTCTGGCGGTCCCTGCCTTGCTGACCGGCCGGGTTGACGCTCTTCTGGCGGTGCTGTTCCTGATGGCCGCACAATCCACCTTCTTCAGCCCAGCCAAGTACGGCATCGTTCCCGAGCTATGGCCGGAGGCCGACCTGTCGCGCGCCAACGGCTTGCTTGAAATGAGCACGTTTGTGGCGATCGTGCTCGGCACCTCCATTGGCGGCCTGGTCTTCGCCGCCTTTCGCGACACACCAATGGCCATCGCCCTCGTGCTCCTGGCCATCGCCATCATCGGCACCCTGACGGCCTTCCGCATCCCCGAGACGGGCGCGCGTCGAAGCCGGCAGCCGCTGCTCTGGGCTCCTTGGGGCGAGGTCATCCTTGGACTCCGTCGTTTGCGCGCGAACTTCACCTTGTGGATGACCGCGGTCGGCACGGCTTTTTTCTGGTTCCTCGGCGCGTTGCTGCAGATGGCCCTTCTGCCCCACGCAGAGGCCACCCTGCTCGTCAACGAAGCAGGCGCCACTCAGCTCTACACCGCGATGGCCATTGGCATTGGCGCAGGCAGTCTCATCGCCGGCCGACTCTCGGGCAACCGTATCGAACTGGGTCTGGTGCCGCTCGGATCGTTCGGCATGGCCCTGTTCGGACTCCTGCTGGCTGCGGCTGCGCCGTCCTATTGGCTGTCAGCAGCCGCGCTGGCCGGCCTGGGGTTTTCCGGCGGCCTCTTCGTCGTCCCTCTGAACGCGCTCCTGCAACACCGCGCACCTCCGGAAGAGAAGGGCCGCATCCTCGCCACCGCAAACGTGATGCAGACCGTGGGAATCCTGCTGGCGTCAGTCGTCCTCTGGTTCCTCGGCACGTTCCTGAACCTCTCGATGACGTCGGCCTTCTTCGTGGCGGGACTCCTGACACTCGTTGGATCGTTCTACGCCCTGGCCACACTGCCAGCCTTCTTCATCCGGTTCACCCTCTGGCTGCTCACCCACACCCTCTACCGCATCACGGTGGTCGGACGGCAGCATGTGCCTCACGAGGGGCCGGCTTTACTCATCTGTAACCACGTGTCGATGGTGGACGGCCTCCTCGTGGGCTCCTGCGTGGACCGCTTTGTCCGCTTCATGATGCACGGGCCGTATTTCACCCTGCCCCTGATCCACTCCGTGGTCAGACGCTTGCATGCCATCCCCGTCACCGCCGGAGACAAGAGCGGCGTGGCCGCTTCGATCGAACGGGCCCGGGCCGAGCTTCAGGCCGGGCATGTCGTCTGCATCTTCGCTGAAGGGTCGATCAGCCGGACAGGCAACCTGCTGCCATTCAAACGTGGCTTCGAGCGCATTCTGGCCGGACTGGACGTGCCGGTGATTCCGGTGTATCTGGACCGCGTGTGGGGTAGCGTCTTCAGCTTCAAGAAGGGGCGCTTCTTCTGGAAGCTGCCCGAACGGCTGCCCTACCCCATCACGGTCGCGTTCGGCGCTGCATTGCCCTCCACCGTCACCGCCACACTGGTGCGCTCGGCCATCAGCGAACTCGGGACCGACGCGATGCGCCATCGCCGAGGGCCGAACGACCAACTGCATGCGGCTTTCATCTCGACGGCCAAGCGCCGCTGGCGGGGTATGGCCATGGCAGACAGCACGGGCCAACGGCTGACCTACGGACGCACACTCGTGGGTGCACTCCTGCTTTCGCGGATCATTCGCCGCAAGACCGCGGGTCAGGACATGGTCGGCCTGCTGCTGCCCGCCTCAGTCGGCGGCGCGCTGGCCAATATCGCGACGCTTTTCGCGGGACGTGTGCCGGTCAACCTCAACTTCACGGCCGGTGCCGCCGCGATGGCCGACGCACGCGCACAGTGCGACATTCGCACGGTCATCACCTCGAAGCGATTTCTCGACAAGGCGGGGCTTGAACCGACGCCGGACATGATCTTCCTCGAAGACCTGCGCGGCACCATCACCACGAGGCACAAATTGACCGCACTCATTCAAGCGCGGGTCCTTCCATCGGCCTGGCTCCGCCGCGCTGTCGGCCGACCCGGCTGGAACGCCTCAAGCCCCGCCGCTGTGATCTTCTCCAGCGGCAGCACCGGGCAGCCGAAGGGCGTGGTTCTCACGCACGCGAACCTGCTCTCAAACGTGGACTCACTCGCCCAGGTCTTTCCGATGGAGCACAGCGACTGCTTCATCGGCGTGCTCCCGTTTTTCCACTCGTTTGGACTGACCGGCACGATCTGGTTCCCGCTCCTGCAGGGCTGCAGCGTGGTGTATCACCCGAATCCGATGGACGCCAAGACGGTGGGCGAAATCGCGGACACCTACAAGGGCAGCATGCTCATCAGCACGCCGACCTTCTGCCAGTCCTATGTGCGTCGGTGCACCAGGGAGCAGTTTGCCCACCTCCGCTACGCCATCGTCGGCGCTGAGAAGCTGCGAGCGCCGCTTGCGAAGGCGTTTCAGGACGCCTTCGGGATCGGCCTGCTCGAGGGCTACGGCTGCACGGAAATGGCGCCTGTCGTTTCAGCCAACCGGCCGGACGTTGTCATGCAGGGCCGCACCCAGGTTGGGACCAAGGCCGGATCGGTCGGGCACCCCATTCCCGGGGTCGCGGCGAAAGTGGTGGACCGGAACACCGGTGAAGGCCCCCTCTTCAATCAGGAGGGCCTGCTCCTGGTGAAGGGGCCCAACCTGATGGCCGGCTACCTCCACCAGCCAGCGCGCACCGCGGAAGTGATCAAGGACGGCTGGTACGTCACCGGGGATATCGCCAAGATCGACGATGACGGGTTCATCTTCATTACCGATCGATTGTCGCGCTTCAGCAAGATTGGCGGTGAAATGGTGCCGCACATCAAGATTGAAGACACGATCAACGACATCCTCGGTGAGCTCGCGTCCGCAGTCACATCCGTGCCGTGCGATATCAAGGGTGAGAAGCTGATCGTGTTCTACACCCGTCCGGACGTGCCGCCTGCGGAGATCTGGACACGGCTCAACGCGACGGACCTTCCGCGGCTCTGGATCCCCAAGAAGGAGCACATCATGCAAATCGAATCGATTCCGACGCTGGGAACGGGGAAGATCGATCTGCAAGGCCTCCGAATACTTGCGCAACAGAACGTACTCACACGAGGCATCGAGGAAGTGAAGGATCTGTCTTAGCCAGAGGATCCTCCAGTCCTTCACGCCTCGTGTGCAACATGGCTCGCTACTTTCGGGGCAATTTCTGGTCGCGCATCGCGGTGTGGTACACAAACACCGCAGCTACCGTCGCCGTCTGCTTCAAATCTTCCGCCTGCACGCGATCGTAGAAGTCCATGTTGGAGTGATGCGTCCGCGAGTTGTACTCCAGGCGCTCCTGCACAAACTGGAACCCTGGCACCCCGGTGCGATCGATGTTGGTATGGTCGGTGCTCGTCACTGAGCGGGGTCCGAGGATCTCGACGCCCAGGTCCTTCAGCGGCGCAATCCACGCGCTGAAGATCGGAGCCACGTGCGGGTTGCCCTGCATCCAGATGCCACGCACCTTTCCGGTGCCGTTGTCGAGGTTGAAGTAGGCCGAATGCAGCGCCTGGCCCGGCTTGGGGTCCTCTGGTGTGCCCAGGTGTTGGTCCGCATACGCGCGCGACCCCAGGAGTCCCTGCTCTTCACCGCCCCACAGCGCGATGCGAATCGTGCGCCGTGGTTTGAGTCCTGCGTCCTTGATGATGCGCAGCACTTCCATCATGGCCGCACTCCCGGTGGCGTTGTCTGTGGCGCCCGTGGCGCCATGCCACGAATCGAAATGCCCTCCGATCAGCACGATCTCGTTCGCCAAGTCGGTACCAGGCAACTCTGCGACGACGTTGAAGCCGTTGAGACGCTCGGGCGTCTCCGGGTGGAACGTGACATCCACGTTCAGGTCCACCGTCACCGGCACCTTGGCATCCACCAGCCGTACCATTCGGTTGTAGTGCTCAACCGCGAGCGTCACCTGAGGCACGCCGGTGTTCGCGCTGCTTCGGCCGCCGCCAGTGGCCCCTCCCACAAACACCGTGCCGCCATCTACTCGTTGCGTCTGCCATGTCAGGTCGCTGCCGCCTGCGCTCATGTCCGTATTGGCTCCGCGGTCAAACAGCGCAACCACGCCCTCGTCGGCGTAGAACTGATTCACGTTGAAGGCTGGCGCCGCGCCCGCCACGCCCGCGCCTCGTCCACCAGCCCCACCAGCACGACCACCCGCTCCCCCAGCTCGTCCGGCGGGCGCAGTTACCGGTGGCGACAGGGCCTCTTCAATTTCCTTGTCCGTCATGCGAAGGACAATGCGACCTTCGAGCATGCGGACTTCACGCGTGGGCTGCGTCAGGACGATCTTCCCGCGGAGCTTCCCCTTCCACTGCTCCGCCTCCTGCGCGTTGGCAATCTCCGGGCGCACCACCTCGGCGTTGATCATGCCCTTCGTGCCGGTGCTCCATGCCTTCGGCAATCCAATGATCGGCATCGTCTGCGGCGCGGTCATCGTCGCGTGAAACCTGTTGAGGGACCAACCGGTGCCAAACGCCCAGCGCTCTTTTCGGGCGTTCTGCAGCCCCCACGCCTTCAGCGTCTCGACCACCCAGTCGCCTGCGCTTTCAATGGCGGGTGAGCCGGTGAGACGCGGCCCGCGCACGTCCGTCATCTGGAACAAATGGTCCATGACCTTCGACTGCTTCAATCCTTGCTCACGAATTTTTTCGATCGCGGCGGTGTCAACTCGTTCAGATGTCTGCGCGGCGAGGCCGGCGACGGATAACAGGAGCAGCAGGGCCAGTGATGTGCGTTTCATGGAAGAGATCCCTCCGGGACGAGGGAATTCTAACATCCGGGCACCGCGCACCCGTGGGCTGGAGCGCTAGCGGAGATGCAACCCAGGAGCGCGATGGGCCACTGCGGGCGGCCAGAACTCCTCGTAGAACCAGCGGAAGCGCATCGTGGCGAAGAAGCCGAACCAGATGGTCTCGCTGACCCTCCGCATACCGCCGGTTGGACCTGCGAGCACCGTGACGACCGTCAGGCACAACAGACAACTCGCCCAGATGAGCCACGTCGGCCGTCTGGCTGGCTCTGTACGGGAAGGGGCGATCACAAAGATCATCACGCCAAGCGTCAGCATGAATTTGGCGAACTCGGCCGCCTGTGCCACTCCGATCGGCACGTCTCCGATCAATGATCGGCTGGCAGGAATCAGCGCCTGAGCACTAGCAGGCTGCTGAAAAACAGGATCTTACACGAGGCGTGAAGGGGATCGACTGCTGATCGGGCCTGTACTACGATGCGGCATGCGCGGTGATGATCAGCAGACAGGCCACCTCTTC
>JBKJQX010000259.1:0-3935 GCA_046594875.1 Vicinamibacterales bacterium | reverse complement strand
CTGAGTTCACCAGGGCGTATTCCCTGCCACCCTCGGCCTTCAGGGTGAAGCCCGCCTCGTGCCGGGCATAAACCGGCGGCTGCCCCGTAAAGGGATCGATGGGCAGCCGCGCGAGATACGTGGGGACGAGTTCCGAGAGCGTCTCCGGGTAGGCGTGATGATCGATGCGGAACAGCCGGAGCGCCACGCCCAGTTCGGTGGCGCTGAGCACGCTGTTGTACAAATCGCCCGAGTCGATCGCTCGCATGATGCCGTTCGTGAGACTGTTCGTCAGGCGACCAGCCCAGTCCCAGCGTGATGGAGTGGAGGCCGGGACGACGGCGCGCGGTCGGGGGCCTTTCTGAATCTCGAGAATCCACCCCATCTGCTCCAGGTATCGAAGCCTATACATCGTGATCAACGGGCGCCCGATTCGGGCAAGCGGGCCCACCATGAACGAGGAATCAACAAACTCGGGAGCCTGAGAGGAGAGCCGCCCACTCTCCATCTTCACCCAGCCTGCATTGCCGAACTTCAGTTCCGCAAGCATTCCGATGGCCATCGGGTCGAGCTCGCGGCTTTCGGCCAGCCAGTGCTTCAGGTCTTCGAGCGCCGCCTTCGATGGCTCTGACCGTGTAATCAGTTGCTCAACTGCCGCGCATTGCCGGATGGTGACGGCGATCCGGATCAACTGCACGATTAGCGCCGGCTCCTGGCGCAGCGATGCGCCAATCAGGAGGCCTGACGAAGCCAACCTCGCCGCATCCTCAGGCTTCCCTCGCTCCACTTCGAGCAACGCGGCCAGGTACGCCACGTCCGAGAGCAGTCGAATGTCCAGCAATGAAGGCCCCTGGAAGCCGCCGGTGTAGTCGAGGTCCCAACTCGACTGGTGTTTGCTCCGTCCCTCGTCGAGCATCTCAAGGGACTTGCGGTTGGCGTCGATGACCGCTCGGAGATCGTCGGGAATCGGAAATGGCTCCTGCGCTCTCTCGAACCGCGACATTGATTGCCTTACCAACGTGGTTCCGTTCTCGTGCCTGCCCGGGATCATCAACGCCAACGCCGCCTTCACGAATCGCGCGCGGTTGTCATCCGCCGGCACGGGGGGCGCCAGTATCGTGCGGCCGTCGAGATTGCCGTACTGCTTCTCGAGCCTGGCGAACTCGGCTTCCACTCGTCGAGTGGCCCACCAATCGAGGCCGACCCGCGCGACGAGGGCCAACAGGATGCCAACGAGCACCAACAGGCGGATTCGCCGGCCCCACATCCGCCACTTGCTGTCAACAGCGGTCGCGCTCATTGCCGGTCTCCTTCCAGATCCAACATCCGAAGAGCCGTCTGCACCTGCAGATCGCTCCTGCCTTGGCTCAGGGGGGCCGCCAGCGCTCGGCTCTCCAGGACATCCGCGATGCCTGCCGGCAAGCCGAGTTGATGACGCTCCTCTTCAATCGCCTGCGCCTCGGCCTTCTCCTGCCATGTCGGCATGCGCGGGGGCGCCGTTGAATTCGACAACGACTCAAGCGCCACCAGCACCACCATCGCGACGGCGGCAGACAGTCGCCACGTTCGGGAGAACCACCACCGGTCCGACCAGCTGATTCGGTGTTCCACCGAGGGAACGGCAGCAAGCACCCGACCACGGAAGGCCGGATCCAGTTCGGGCCACTGGATCTGGCGCACCTCTTTCTCCAGGTCAACCCGCTTCATGTGTGATCTCCTTCGTGTGTCCCAATACTCGTCGCAAGTGCCCGATGGCCGCCCGATAACGCCCCGCTGCGGTGAAGAGCGAGACGCCCGTCAGGCCACCGATTTCTCGAAACGAGAACCCTTCCACCAGGTGGAGGACGATGACTTCGCGCTGGACTACTGGCAGGCCTTCAAGTGCCCGGATGACATCAATGCCGTCCGCCGTCGAGTGGTGCCGCCACCCGAGCCACGCCGTTTCGTGTGGCGCCTCCAGCGCCGCCACGCGCGCACCCGCGGCCCTCCGTCGCTGACCATCGATCCAGGTGGTGCGAAGGATGCGATGGAGGTAGCTGACCGGCGTCCGGACGCCCAGCAATTCAGCTCCCGTCGTCGCCAGCTTGACGAAGACGGCCTGCACCAGGTCCTCCGCGTCAGCGCGTCGGCCGGTCAGGACCATGGCGTGCCGGAAAAGCGACGCTGCGTGGTGGTCGTACAGCTCACCCAGCGCCTCGGACTTGCCTGCCGCCAGGCTGCCCAGGAGTGCCCGGTCGCGTCGATGGCTCCTCTCGTCTTCCACTACTGGTCTGAAGACGAACGAAGAGCCAGATTTTGTGGCAGGGAGCGGCACCATGTTGGGGCCGTTCGCTACACCCAGGGTGTGTCAGGCAGCGGCGTCGGCCACTTCACGCCCCTCGAGAGCGCGTCCAGCTGCAGGAAGAACGTCCCCACGCCTGCCGCACCTTGCATGAAGCCTGTCTGCGCAACCAGACTCGCAGGCTGCGTGCGGTTCTCGGCCTGCACCCATCGCAACCCCGCCGCATCGTCTGTCGCTTTCGACCGGGCGGTGGTGATGACGCGATCACGAAGTGCGCCGGCGGTGGGCGTCGGATGATGTCGCGCGAGGTCGATGCAGTACTGTCCGATCCCTGCGTTGCCGCAGCACTGGGAGATGTTGTTCCAGTAGCCGGCAGACTCCCGTTCGGGTGCGCCGCTGGTCATCAACCAGGCCGTCAATTCGTCGATGACCGTCCCCCACTTGCTGTCGCCGGTGACCTGCTGCAGCCTGTGGTACAGCCGCGCGGTACCAACCGGACCGTGGCACCAGCTCAGGTAGAACCGATCTTCGCCGCCGCCGCTGACATGGAAGATCGCACGCCCACCATCACGTTTTGTGGCAACCGCGTCAAGATACCGCGCGCCCGCGAGTGCACCATCAAGAAAGGTCCGATCCTTCGACTGCTGATACAGCGTGGCGAGGAAGTACGCGACACCCGCGGTGCCATGCGAGAAGTTCGGATAGTTGCGCGGCAGCGAGGCCGATGGAAACCACATCAGCCCACCTTCCGCAGCCTGGGCGTTCTTCAGCAGTTTCCGCCCGGCCTGCACAGAGAGATTTGCAAGAGTGTTGTCCTTCCACGCGGAGGCGGCATCGACAAGGAAGAGCCCTATGCCCGCCGTGCCGCTGATGATGTCGTTGGAGTCAGACCATTCGGCGCCATCGGGTGTGGTCCTCGCCATCGCGGCGAGTTCCCTCGCCGCTCGGCGTGCCTGGCCGGACCACTGCGGCCCAACGTCGGTCATCTCAAGCGTCCTGTAGGTCGTCGCAAGACCGGCGAGGCCCGTGTAGAGCCCAGCCCCAACAGCATCTTTGCGCTGCGCGCTTTCGGCAACGAGGTAGGTCCCGCCCTGCTGCGCTCGGTCGCGCCACCGCGCGTCACCACCGGCGTGATAGAGGTTTGCGAAAAACGAGACCACGCCGGGCATGCCGTTGTACAGGTCGAGTCCGATGGCACCCGGTTTCAACGGATCGGCGGGCCATGCCATCCCGCTCTCGTTTCGCTGGCCGCTTCGATCGATCCAGAGGGCACAGCGAGTGGCCAGATCCAGATACGGGCGCGTGGACTGGGCCAACACCGACAGGGCCGATGCCATGCCGGGACCCACGCCGGCCATGGCGGCCGCCACGGCCGCTCGCGAGAGGAATTCGCGACGAGTAGGGGACATGTGGCGGATTCTAGCTCAGGCAGAGTCCGGTAGTGGGTCAGTTTGATTCCTGAGAGTGCATAACGATTCTGTCAGTCGAACCCGAGCCGTCCGGCTTTCTGATCTTTCCCCTTTGCCTTCGGCGCTTTCTTGAACGTCGCCCCGGTCTGCCGGTCTGGCGGCCGGTTGATCACCTTGCCGTCTAGCAGGTCCGCCACGGTGAGTAATTGGATCTTCGCGTGTGGACCCCACTCGGACAGGTAGAACTCGCCTGTAGCGGCTTCCTT
>JBKJQX010000163.1:0-5958 GCA_046594875.1 Vicinamibacterales bacterium | reverse complement strand
TTTATCTGCTCGTGTCAGTCCGCCTGACAGGCGTGCACATGAACGACGTGTACTCGTCGCAGGCCATCCAGGACTTCAAGAACTTCGTCCGGTTCCACATCACGCCCGAGGGAGGCCTGGAGATCTTCCCCATCGCGGTGCCGACGGTGCCCAAAGACGACGGGTGGCAGGTGAAAGACGGAACCGGCCTCGTGCCTGCCACAGGCAACATCAGGGCCGAACTCATCGGGAGCGGGCCTATCCGAATCGACCCGCGCTAGATCGTCGTCTCTTTTCACCATGGAGCTTCATGTGCTTCATGGTGAGAATTCTTAAAGATCCGCGTCAGGCGTGACGCCGGTGATCCCCTCGGCGGCCATTTCTGCGAGCGCGGAAATCGTGGCTGTGGGGTTTGCGCCCACGGCCGTTGGGACGATCGCGCCGTCGATGACGTACAGACCCTGGTACCCAAACACCTGACCCAGCGTGGCGGGGTCTGCGCTCGTCACGCCGGTTGAGGCGCTCACGCCCAACGCGCAGCCGCCGAGCACGTGGACGGTCACGTTCTGGCGCAACGGCCGCAGCCATGTGGGCAATGGAACGAAGTACCCGCCTACAGCGTTCTTGAACTGCTTACCTGCGGCCACAATGGCGTCATAGAGCGAACGATTGTCAGCCACGGGCCAGGCCACATCCAGTTGGCCGTTCTTGTCGAGCGTCATCACGCCGTTGGCTTTGTCGAGCCCCATGCACAGAAGCACCGAGGTGTTCTGAGACAGGTCGCCCGACAACAGTTCGCTGAAGGCGACGCCGACGCTGCCAGTGGTCCAGCCCTTCGCCCATCCCCAGAGGCGCTTGATTGCGCGTCGCAGCGACCCGAACTTCAGGAGGCCCGGTGTGATTCCTTCGATGAACCAGGCCGTGAAGGCAGGGTAGGAAGCGTCCTCCATGATGAATGAGTGTCCGGGGGTGGGGCTGGTGAACAGCCCGTAGTCGATGCGCTGGGTGATCACTGGGCCGTAGTTCGGATTCACCTCGCGATCGCCATTGATGACAAACGACAGGAAATCGCCATTGCCGGAGAATCGTTGGCCGAGTCTGGCGCTCACGTTCGGAAGCGTCTTGTGAATGTCGCGGCACTGAAACAGCAACTCGGTTGAGCCGAGCGCCCCGGCAGAGATGACCACACGTTTGGCGAGCAACGAGCCGGAGGTGCCGCTGCCTGGGCGCAGGTCGTCGTAGTACACGCGGTATCCGGATGAACCATCAGCAGACGGGTCGTCCTTGTGATCGGCGTTGACCGGAACGATCTTCTCCACCAGATGTTCGGTCAGCATCTGGGCGCCATAGCGATGTTCCGCCGCGAAGAGATAGTTCAAATCAAGCGTGTTCTTGGACTGGGTGTTGCAGCCGATGTCGCACTCCGCGCAGTACACGCACGACGTCTGCACGGCACCATAGCGATTCTTGTCCTGGTGCCCAATCTCCAGGGGGTTGTTGAAGTCCTTCCCGAAGAAGACGTTGATATCCACGAGTTCAGACTTCTTGTTCATCTCCTTTGCGACGGAGGCAAACAACTCGGTTCTCGTGACAATGCGCCGCGGGTCGTCGTTGCGTGGGATCGGCCGCGCACCCAGCACTTCTTTGGCGACGCGGTAGTAGGGGTCAAGCTTCGGCTTTTTGACGCTTGCGGGCCACCGCTCGTCGAAGACCCCCTCGGGCGGTTCCATGTAGACGTTCGCGTAGATCAGGGAGCCGCCGCCAAGCCCCGCGCAGATGACCGCGTCGATCCCTTTGTAGTTGCGCAGGTCGAACAGGCCGTGGGTCTCATCGGTGGCCGCGCCCATGCCTGACGTGCGGCCTTCCTTGGGCACGTTCCAGAAGTTGCGCGCGAAGTCATGCGGCGTGCGTGGGAAAGACCCCATCGGGTAACGCTTGCCGCGCTCGAGTACGACAACATCGCCCGGCCATTTTTTGGCCAATCGGCAGGCGCTGATGCTTCCGCCGAATCCGCTGCCGATGATGGCCGCTTCCTTCATCTCGGACATCGTTGCCTCCCGTTGGTGTGGACCGCGGCGACGATATTACACCGCGGAGAGTCTGCAAGCGTCGCGACGATCCGCCGCGCGCCTGTATTACTGCATTACTGTAATACTGCTATACTGAACTGGTGACCAAAGTCATCTCTGTCAACGAACGCGGCACCCTGACTCTGCCCAGGGAGGTGCGCGACAAACTCGGCGTCACCGGTGGCGGCCATCTGGTGGTGGACATGGATGAGGACGGGGAAGTCATCCTGCGCGCCGGGGTGATCATGCCCGTGGAAGTCTACTCTCCGGCGCGCGTCGAGGAGTTTCAGCGGATGAATGAAGCACCGCTGGCGCGAAAGAAGCTCACCTGGCGCAAGCCTCGATGAGGGTGTTTCTCGACGCCAATATTCTGTTTTCGGCCTCTTTTTCGAACAGCCACCTTGCAAAATTCCTGGGCCAGTTGCACCACCACGCGGTCTTGCTGACGAACGCGTACGCCACGGCCGAGGCGGGGCGGAACATCGCGGCCAAGCAACCGACGCGCCTGGCCGCGCATGAGCGATTCGTGGCGTCGTTGGAATTGGTGCCGCTGCACGTGTTCGATCCCGGCGTCAGGCTTGCCGACAAGGATCGGCCTATTCTCTGCGGCGCAATCTCCGGGAACGCGCACTATCTGCTCACTGGCGACAAGAGGGACTTTGGGCGTCTGTTTGGGAAGACCGTGCGTGGCGTAAAGATTGTGAACGTTTCCATCTTGCTGGCCGACTTGACCGCGCTCGGCATCGTCGGCGAGGCGTAGCCGCCTTTATAGGCTCGAATTGAACCCCTGTTGCCCAAGCCCAGGCGGGGAAAAGGCCACCGCGCTGGCCGAAAGCGGATTTTACGCGGGGGAAAACACTGGACCGAACCTTACCGATCGCCGTAAAAAGGGGTCCGCTGGTCGCCCACCAGACGGCCGATGGTAGAGACGGCCGATGGTGGGGCACTGAACCGTATAATCAGCGCACATGGCTCTTCAAGCGGGGGAACGGCTGGGCCCGTACGTGGTGGTGGGCTCGGTCGGCGCAGGGGGTATGGGCGAGGTGTATCGCGCCCGCGATACCCGCCTGGACCGCGAAGTGGCTGTCAAAATCATCCCGGCATCCCTGTCGCGGGATCCCGATCGGGTGGCCCGATTCGAACGTGAAGCCAAGGCAGTCGCCGCGCTCACGCATCCCAACATCCTGACGATCCATGACACGGGAACCGCCGACGGCACTCTCTATGTCGTGATGGAGTTGCTGACGGGCGAAACCCTGGGCGAGCGACTCAGGCAGGGACCGCTTCCGATCCGAAAGGCTTGCGAGATCGGCGCCTCAGTCGCGCGTGGTCTTTCGGCCGCTCACGAAAAAGGCATCGTTCATCGGGACTTGAAGCCCGACAACATCTTCCTGACCAGTGACGGCCAGGTGAAGATTCTGGACTTCGGCCTGGCGCGAGCGCTTTCAGAGCCCACGGGCGCCAGCGAAACACGCGCGGCACTCACTGATGCGGGCACAGTCCTGGGAACCATTGGCTACATGGCCCCTGAACAAGTGCGAGGCTTGACAGCCGACAGCCGGGCCGACCTCTTCGCGTTGGGCGTGGTGCTCCATGAAATGTTGTCGGGCGAGCGGGCGTTTTTGCGTGGGACGTCCGCCGAGACGATGACGGCGATTCTGAATGACGACCCGGCGAACCTCCTGGCGGGAGCGCGGCCGGTGCCGCCGGCCCTTGACCGCATCGTGCATCATTGCCTGGAAAAAAATCCGGCGGAACGTTTCCAGGCCGCGCGGGATGTGGCGTTTGCCCTCGATGCACTGTCGGGGTCGGCTGCCTCGGGCACATCAATGCCTGTGGGTGCGGCCGTCCGGCGATCGCGTGAGCGCGCGGCCTGGGCAGTCACCACCGTGACGTGCGCCGCACTTGCCGGATGGCTGGCGCTTTCAAGGCCCTCGCCCAATGCCCCAGGTGAGACCTATCGGGCGACCGTACTTTTGCCCGAAGGTGTGTCCCTGTCGACGGCAGTGAATCCAGGCCTTCGGTTCGCCCTGTCACCGGATGGGCGGAAGCTGGCGTTTGTGGGCGAAGCGAAAGATCGCGGCCGCGCATTGTGGATTCAGGCACTCGACGACCGATCCGCCGTCATGGTCGAGCGATCGTCTGACGCACTCGGGCCTTTCTGGTCGCCGGACAGTCGAACAGTGGCCTATCTTGGCGACCGCCGACTGATGAAGGTGGATGCATCGGGAGGCCGGCCCACTCCGATTGCTAATGCCACAGGCATCGGCGCCTGGAGTCCCGATGGTCAGACCATTCTGGTGGCCGACGAGCGAGACGGGGTGCGCGCGATCTCGACAGCCGACGGGGCGGTTCGGCAAGTGATCGAGCCCAAGGTCGGCAAGATTCGATTCTATCCCAGTTTCCTGCCCGGCGCCGGCCGGTTCATGTACGGCGAATTCGTGCCCGGTAATGCCACGACGTTCGCATGGTACGAAAGCAACCTTGCCGGAGCCACCCCCTCGTTATTGTTCGAAGCGAGCACCGACCGCGATCGCTCCAACGCGCGCGTGGCGGGGGAGCACATCCTGTGGGTCCGGGATCAGAACCTGGTCGCCAGGCCCGCGAATCAGTCCGCCTCCGGAGCCACCACTCCGCCGGTGGTGATCGCGAGTCCCCTGTACAGCCAGACGCGCGGCGGCGCGTCATTTTCGGTGTCCCAGAACGGCGTCCTGGTCTATGAGTCGGTGGCCAATCTCAATCGATCGAGGTTGGTCTGGTTCAGCCGTACGGGGGAGCGCATCTCGCAACTCGGCGTCGATGCCGACTATTCGAACCTGGAAATGTCGCCTGACGGCGCACGCCTCCTGGTCTCATTGACCGACGGGGGCTCTCGCTCCAGGGATATCTGGATCCTCGACATGACTCGAGGCGTACCAACTCGCGTGACGTTCGATCCCGCCGACGAACGAAGTGCCGCGTGGTCGCCGGACGGCAAGTCCATTGTCTATCGCCGCGACGGCGAACTGTTCACGCGACCGGTCGAGGGCGGCCCGGAGCAGCCCTTCCTGGTTGACAAGCGCAGCAAGGATCCCCGCGGCTGGTCGAAGGACGGGAAATACTTTCTGTATCGCGCGACTGGCAACGGGAACGACCTGTGGGTAAAACCGGCGGCGCCGGGCCAGGCCCCGTACGCATTCATCTCCACCCAGTTCGGGGAAGCCTTTGGGGAATTCTCGCCAGACGGAAAATGGATGGCCTATGTTTCCGACGAATCAGGCGCAGATGAAGTGTATGTGACGGCATTTCCGTCCGGACAGGGAAAGGTGCGCGTGTCTTCGAGCGGCGGCCTGTTTCCGCGATGGCGGCAGGAAGGCCGCGAACTGTACTTCCTGAGCACCGACAACCGAATGATGGTGGCCACCGTCGCGCCTTCGGCGACGAACTTCCGCGTGGGGTCCGTCGAGGTGCTTTTCCCGACCGGTGTGATCATGTCACCCGGAGTGCCGTACGTGGTCTCGGCGGATGGAAAACGCTTCCTCATCAACTCGACAATCCCATCCACCGACCCGCCTTCGCTCAGCGTGATCTTCAACTGGCCGGCCCTGATCCGGAGGCACTGACAGGCGAACCTCGGATCAGCCGCCGCGACAACCCAAGCGCGTGCCCGGTCCTGGGTCGCCCCGGAAAAGACACCCGACGTCATTTCGTAGAGGGTTGCGATGTTCTGGTGATTAGGCGGCGCCGCATCAGCGCAGATTGCGAACCAGGTAGAGGTCGTTCAGCGCGCGGCTGTACTGATACGCAAAGAACCTTTCGTTGTCCGCCAGGATCACCCGGCCAATGAACATCACCCCGGACGTGTCTGACGGCGTGATCGTGCGCCACGGTTCGACACGTCCAGTGACCAGGTTCCGGCGGTAGATCCTGG
>JBKJQX010000197.1:0-7854 GCA_046594875.1 Vicinamibacterales bacterium | reverse complement strand
CAGGTGCAGGTGGGCTCACTGGGCCAGACGGCTGAGTTTGGCGGGTTCTCGGGCGCTGTGGTCAACACGGTCACCAAATCCGGAAGCAACAGATTTGCCGGGCTGTTCGAGCAGCGCTACTCGAGCAAGGATTTCCGTAGCAACAACGTCAAGAATCTCAAGCTGAACAACGCGTCGGTGACGACGTTGAATCCGGCGCTCAAGGTGACGGGCATTGACAGTCTCAAGGACTACACCGTGCAGATGGGCGGTCCGATCCGCGCGAACAAGGCGTTTTTCTTTGGCAGTGTTCAGCGGTATGCCATCAAGGAGGATCCGGATGGTCCGCGCACGTTGCGCACGGAAGTGAGCCCCCGTTTCAACGGGAAGCTGACTCTTCAGCCGTCGGCGTCCGACAACATCGTCTTTTCCTTCCAGTTCGACCAATACAACCAGGGAGGGCGAACGGGCCTGGGTGGTGTAGCCGGCACGACGGACTTTAACGCCATTCAACAGGACTCGCCCGAGTGGGTCTACAACGGCCAGTACCGCAAGGTGCTGGGCAACAGCGCCGTGCTCGAAGCGAAGTTCACGGGGTACTGGGGCTACTTTGATCTCGACCCCCTGAATTCGGTGTCGGCCCGTCTGGACGGCGACACGGGCGCGTTCACCGGAGGTGCCGGATACAGCGCGCAGTTCGATCGGACGCGCAATCAACTCAATGCATCCTTGTCGAAGTACGCGGAGGCCAAGGGCAGGCATGCCTTCAAGTTCGGCGTGGAAATCGAGCGCAGCACCATTCGCAATCGATACGCGTACACGGACGGCCTGTTTTTCTACGACTACGGTGGCGCGCCGTACCTGGCCTACGCCTATTCGTATGACGTCAAGGGCCGCAACGATCGCATTTCGGCGTTTGCGCAGGACCAGTGGCAGATCGGCCGGCTCACCGTGAACGCCGGCGTGCGTATGGACAACATCAAAGGCATCGGGACTGCCGACAAAAAGACCTACTACGACGTCTCGCCCATCGCGCCGCGCCTGGGTGTGGCGTTCGATGTGTTCGGCGACGGCAAGTCTGTGCTGCGCGCCTACTACGGTCAGCTCTATGACGGCGCCGTGTTCGCGTCATGGTCGAACGCGCTTCCGGGCGTCGGTGACTTCGTCGCCTACGAGGTAGGAGGGACCCTACAGAACTCCGTGATTGGGGCGGAGAGCTTCCGGATTCCCGGCGCGAGCAAGTTCACCGTGCGTGACGATATCAAACATCCCCGCACGGATGAGATCAGCCTGGCCTATGAACGGGAACTGGCTCGCGGCCTCAAGGTGACCGGCACCTACATCAGGCGAGATGCGAAGAACTTCATCAACTCGACGCTGATTGGCGGTCAGTGGACACCGGCCAACTACACCAATCCGCTCAACAGCAAGGTGGAAACCATTTACCGGTGGGCGAACCGCACGTCCGACCAGAAGTTCCAGATCGGCAACGTGGACAACTTCGCGTACAGCGGTGCGCCCTCGGCCGATGCCTACCGCACCTACAACGGCGGCATGTTCGTCCTGTCGCGCGCGTATCAGAACCGGTGGCAGGCGCAGATCTCCTACGTCTACTCCAAGACGAAGGGAACAGTCACGAACGGCGGGTTCTCGGGTATTTCGAGCGCGCAGTTCCAGACGCCGAACCTTGCGCTTGTGAACGCCGATGGCCTGGTCGGCTTTGACCGCACACACGAGTTCAAAGCGTTCGCCGGGTATCAGATCCCGGTGATCGAGGTGTCGGCCAACGTCTACTTCCGCGCGTTGAGCGGTACACCATGGACGCCGTTCCAGCGCGTCAGTGCCAGCACGTTCAACTGGACCGGCAGCATCGACTTGCCGCTCGAGGCACGCGGCAGCCGCCGGACCGGGTGTTCATACCCAACCGGGCTCTCGTCCAAGACGGGTTGTTCCCTGCAGCAGGTCTTCGACCTGCGTCTCGAGAAGGTCTTCAACGTGGGAGACAACCGCCTGGGTCTGTATGTTGACGGAGAAAACTTGTTCAATAGCGGTTTCCCGACGGGCGTGCAGACACGCAACCCGCAGGCGACGATCCGCTACGTCGACGCGTCCGGCAACCCCGCCAGTACTGTGGTGTTGCTGGGGAACCCAACGTCGATCAATGTGCCGCGGCAGTTCACGTTCGGGGGACGCTGGAGTTTCTAAAGGGTTCGAGGTTCGAGGTTCGAGGTTCGGAAAAATGGAACGGGGGTGGCAGGAAACTGCCACCCCCGTTTTTGTTGTGAACCGGGACTGTCAGTGTGCCCTTTCGGATTTGCCGATTCACATTCTCGAGCGCGTTCGTCGTGTAGAGCGTGCGCCGAATGTCGGCGGGAAGGAGAAGAACGGAATGACGTGCACCCAGGCACGACGCCACGCGGCGAAGACCGTGGGAAAGCGGTGTCCCCACGGGCCGGCCTCCGCGGCCGTGAGCGCCGCCTCGGCGGCCTCCGCAGTGGCGGCCGTGTAGATCAATCGCAACGCCGCCGCAAACGCCTGCCGCCTTTTCCACCCGGCATAGGTCAGGCTGTGACGCAACAGATGCACGACGCACGTCTGGAGGGTCGTCCGGGGAAAGACCGCGTCGAGCGCCTCGGGGATTCCCTTGAGCCCATCAAGTCGAGCGACACCTCGACGGCATACATCTCGTGCAGGAACGCCTGGATGTCGCGCACGGTCAGTCCGCCGGCATACAGGGCGAGAATCTTGTCGTCGAAGCCCATGAAGCGGCGCTAATGCTTTGGCATCAAGACCGGGGCAAAGGTCCCAAGCCGATCACGCGGAATCGCGAGCGGCAACGCCCCGTCATCGGTCAGCACTGTCTTGGCGCTCGTGCCATTGCGATGATTGGGTGAGGCATCGGTCGGGGCGGTCTCGGCCTCCTGTCCCAGGTGATGGCTCAGCTCCGCCCCGAGCACACGCTCCAGGAGGGCTTGTTTGAAGCGCCGCGTCGCGGCCTCCACCTCGGCCGCCGGCAAGATCCCCTCGGCGGCGAACTGATTGAGCACCGCGTCAGGGACGGGCGGCTGGCGCTCCAGCGCGGGTCGGGACTTCTTGAGTGATCGGGACATCGGGACTCCTCATGCTAAGCCCCTCACACAAAATCCCTGACAGTCCCCGCTTCGGCGCCCCTGAAGGGACGCCCTACGTACCTCGAACCCCGAACCTCGAACCTCGAACCTACTTGTAGAGGACTGCTGCTTCGCCCTTTTCCTTCACGCGCTTGGCGGCCAGTTCGAGAATCGCGTCGCGCCGGCTAAGTAGCCGGTCGATCTGACCTGACGTGAGGTAATCACCGAGGCGTTTCTGCATGTCCTTCTTCTCCAGCTTCTTGATGCCCTCGAGAAGCGAGCGCGAAAATCTCTCCATCGAGTTCGGATCCCTCAAGGACTTGTTGATGCGGAAGGCCCTTGAGTGGTCCACCAGGCGGAGGTTGAATTCCTTGGTCACCAGGATGTTATTGAGGTGCCGATCGACGTTGGCGATGAGCTGATCGAACAGCCGCGTCTTGAAGATCTGCTGGCTCCACGCCTCCGCGTCAGGCGCCGTCAGTTTCTTCTCGAGGCGCTCCGCTTCCGGCATCATCGACTCGACGAACCACTGCATCGAGCCGTCCCTGGCGTCCACTTTGCGTCTCACCGTGGCCGGCACCAATTCCAGGCCGATGATGCGGTCCACGATATACGCGGCGATTTCGGTCTGCCAGCTGTCCTGGAAATCGATTTCCGCCGTGCCGTCGGGCATGGTGGTGACACCGGGCTTGTGCACGTCGATCGACTTGAAAATCGCCTCGTGGGTCACTCCATTCAGTTCCAGCGTGACCCGCAGGGGCCGGGTGATACCCGAGCCGAAGGGCTTTGTCGAGACGATTTTGGCTTTCGTCAGGAAGTCTTCCGCGGCCTGGCCCTGGAAAACAGCCGCCGTCTCCTGCGCGGCCAGGCCGGTGAACGCGACCGCGCTTGCGATCGCGACGAAGAAAATACGCGAAACCATCCCTCTCATGACGCTTCCTCCCGGGGCCATGCCCCGTGTTACGACTGACGAACCAGCTTCGAAAACAATCCCTGCAACAGACCCGTGTGATCGGCAAGTAACTCGAACAGTTCCGCGCGTTCGATTCTCAGCGTCGTTGCCGGTTCCATCGCCGTCACCGCGGCACCCATCCGGGAGCCGCCAAGTGTCTCATGCATGCCGACCACGTCACCGGGCCTGGCCGTGTTGCCGTCAACGCCGAGCGCGCCCGCGACGACAAACAGCATGGCCGGTTCTGCCTCCGCCTTGAGGACTTCCACGCCGGCCGCAAACGTGTCTCGCCGCGCAATCTGGGACAAACTCCAGAGCTGTGCTGCTGTGGCGTGCGACAGCAGGGGACTCGACTGGAGCACCAGCAACCGGTCCACCGCTCGCAATTCACCGGTGGCCAGACCCTCGAGTGCCGAACCGTTGCCGCGGACCACTGCGTGGCCTGCGTCAAGTCCGCGGGCGGTGATGAGCTGGCGGAACAGGCCCTGCGAGAGTTCCACGTTCTCGGCAAGCACCGCAAGGAATTCATCCGGACTCATCGAGAGTGTTGTGACACGACTTGCGGCCGTCACAGTCGCGCCCATCGGCGCTCCCCCGAGAATCTCCTCGAAAGCCAGCGCTGCAGGCGCGTCCAGTTCCCGCCGTCCGGCAGGTCCTTCGCACACGACCTGGCCGTCGAGCACGAATTGGAGGGAGGACGCCGCTGCGCCGCGCTCGTACATCGCCTGACCTGGCTCGTACCGCACCTGTCGTCCCACTCGCGCCAACCGGAACAGTTCGTCCACCGTGGTGTAGTCGAACAGCGGCATCCGCCGCAGTCGATCGGCCAGCTCAACGGACGGCAGGGCTTCCTGCCACAGGTCGTGGCGGCGATCGACGGCCATCCGGCTCGCGGCCAATGCCCATGACGATGCCTCGAAGACGTGGAAGTCTCGAACGTCGCGATGTGAGAGCACGTATTCCAGATCTCCCGCCAACGACCACAGCCGATTGGCCTCGATGAGAAGAATGGCTGCCGACGCAATCGATTCATCCTCATCGTGCATCAACTGCGCAAGGGTGTCCTCGATGTCACGCACGCGTGTGCCGTAGATCGCGTTGCCTCTGCGAATCCGCTCATCGAGCGGCATTTCCTCGACGAGCACCATGACGCGTTTTCGAACCTGGCCCTTGACCAGGTTATCGAGGTATTCGATCGCACCCGAGCGGGCGCGCGCGTCCGTGCTCTTCAGCGTATGTCGCACCGCCGCCACGTCCCCGGTCGTCGTCATCAACCCGAGCAGCTGCAGCGCGCGGCCGAGCATGCGGTCGTATTTTTCGTTCAGTGCGCGCGCGAGCAACGCATCGGGGTTCAGTCCGCCGGCCACGAACAGGTTGTAGTGCAGCGTCAGCGCGTCAAAGGCCTTGGCGCCTTCCGCGCTCACATGCCGCGAAATCTTCTCGGCGCTGATTGACAAATCAGGATGTGTCTTTCTGATGCGCTCCAGCGCAGACACGGCCTTCGAGCGGAGGAATTCGTCCGGCTCGTCCAGCGCCGCTTCAAGCGCGGAGACCGACGCCGCGGACGGCAGGAGTGCGAGGGCGGAGGGCACGTGGCGCCGCACCCACACATCTTCTTCACGGTCCTGCATGAAGTAGGTGAGCGGGGCCACCACTGATTCGCCGTAGTCCACGAGCACCTGTCGCGCGGCGGACTTCAGCATCCGGTTCCGTAGGAGCGATACCAGGGGCGGCACGAAGAGGAAGTCGCTGGCGCCGAGCTTGCCCGCGCTCTCGACCGCCGCTCGTGCGACGCTGACGTTGGCGTCATACATCAGCGGCACCAACTGCGACCGGAGGTCCGGATTCCTGATGTCGCCAAGGGCGCGTGCCACCAACCGGCGCGCCTCCACGCCGTTTTCCGTCGTGTCGCAGGCGGCGCCGCGCAGCGTGTGCACAGCCATCTCCACGTCCATGGGGCTCTGACTGTCGGCCAGCGCGGCTGCCGCGACAATCGCGAGCGCGCAATCCGTGCTGCCGAGGAACGGCCGCATCACGTCCGACACCCCCTCGCCGCGCAGCGCGGCAAGGGCCCTGACGGCCGCAACGCGAACGCCCGCCTCACTGTCGGTCAGCGCCCGTTCCACGCCCGGCAGCCACCGATCGGCCATTGCGGAGCCGGCTGATTCGGCCACGCGGAGCGCGCGCGCTCTAATCTCGGCAGAGGTGTGCCACAGCAGGAGCGGCGTCACGAGCGAACGTTTGTCCATCGCGTCGAGCAAATCGATCGCGTAGAGAACGCGCCGGGGTTCCGGATTGGCCAGTTCCTGGACGAGTGTTTCCACCGTCGCCGGGTCAGGGTTCGTGAACTTCACCTCTGAGGGAACCACGTTCTGCTGTTCGAGGTTGTCCCGGAACGTTCGGATGTATTCCCTTCGAGCACGAATGGTCGTTATCACCCACAAGCCCACCATCGTCAGGCTCGCGTAGCTCAACTGCTGCCACGTCAGGCCGAAGCCCCAATCCTTGATAAGGACCAGGATGAGCAACGCGCCGAGTCCCTTGGATATGCGATCAACTGTGACATCGATGAAGGGCTTGGCTCGATACTTCAGATCCGCAGGGAGGGGCAGGAACAGCACTTCGCGCGAGGTCTTGTCCAGCGAGTAGCGCAGCGAGGAGTCCATGACACGAGCCGCCGCCGGCGCCCACAGCCCGCGATTGAACAACATGACAAGGGCGGTCGACCCGAGGCTGATCGGCAGCACGAGCAGAGCGAAGCCGATCCCCAGGACGCGATGGATCCGGCTTGTGAGGGCGAGGTTGATCACGAAGCCGCCGATTGAGGTGTAGAACCCAACCTCGGCGAGGAAGGCCGCCATGGCAGCGGCGTTCTTCGTGCCCTTGGCCAGGGCCGTCGCCATGTTGAGCTGCTGCTCAATGATGGCCGCGCCGATGGCGGCGAACATGATTACCATGGCGATGACCTGCAGGTGCCGCGATGAGCCCAGCAGTCGGATGGCTTCGCCGCTGGACACTCCCTCCTCTTCAACGGCTTTCGCAGCGTCGCTCGTGCCGGCGCCCTTCTCGCGCCGCAGGATGAACACGACGATCACCAGGCAGGCAGCCAGCGTTCCGGCGCCAATCAGCAGCATCGTGTTCGTACCGACCTTCTCCACCAGTTCCGCCACGAGCCTGTTGCCCATGGCGCCGCCGAGGCTCGAGCCGGCGCCCACGAACCCGAAGACGCGCTTGGCCTGTCGCGGATCGTAGATGTCATTGGCGAGCGTCCAGAACTGGCTGATGAGCAGGATTCCCAGAATCGACGTCAGGATGTAGAACGCCGCTGGCACCCAATCCCTGGTCATCGTCGTGAACAGCAGCCAGAACACGAGAATCAGGCCCATCAATCCGGCCTGAGTCGCGGCAATGGTCCAGCGCCGAGGCACGAGCGAGATGGCCTTGACGTAGACGTGCATGATGAAACCGATCAGGACTCCCATGGCCAATTGCACGTACGGCAGGTTGTCCGCGCCCCAGGCGCTCATGAACGTCGATCGACCGAGAGGCTTGATGATGTTGTAACTCGTCATCGCCAGGAACGAGTACAGGAACATCAACAGGACCGTGGTGGCCTCGCCCTCGCGGAGCTGGACGATCGGCCGCATCATTCGTGAGAGAAGGGGCTGGCGCTCGGACATGGCTAGGGTTCGGGAATCGTATCCCAGAGGCGCCCCTAAAGGGACGCCCTACGTACATCGCCCGGCCCTGCCGTACGCCTGGCGCCCCTAAAGGGACGCCCTACGTACATCGTACGGACGCCCCGTACGTAGG
>JBKJQX010000005.1:0-7110 GCA_046594875.1 Vicinamibacterales bacterium | reverse complement strand
AACACCACCCACGGCATGGCGTAGCGAAGCGACAGCCCGCGCGTCCACTCAAGACTGGTCCACGGCGCGCCCATCAACACCCAGATCATCACCGCGCCAGTGACGACGATGATCGTGAAAGACCAGAAGCGTGGGGCCCCTAGAGGCGACGAAACGCCGCGGAGCCTGCTGACAAGCGCGTCGAGCGGCACCAGCAACATCGCGGCGACCCCGAACAGATACCACGGGCTCAACCAGATTTCAGTGAAGTGCCGCGTGCGCGCCCAGAGATCGTAGTTGCTGGTCTCCTTCATGTCGCCCAGCACCGACAAGTACATCGACGCTCCGAAGGCCACACCAGGAAACAGCGAGTCCCACACCCACCAGTTGCGTACGAGCCAGATGCCGCCCGCGCCAAACATCGCGACTGTGGAGCCAACCCAGACCAGCACCGTCAACTGTTCGTGAGCCGCCGACAGCGTCGTGCGTCCCCGAAGGCGCTGAATGACAAGCACCACAACGGCCGGCAAACCCAGGAGTCCGGCCACTGGCACACCGGTGATCTTGGTGCCGAGGAGCAACCCGCTGCACATGGCAATCAGCCACACGTCCATCGGCGTCAGCCGGCGGCGCAGCACCGGCGCCAACAACGCCGCCGCCAGCGCTACCGCCGAGGCCGCGAAAAAGAGGTCGGCCGACATGAGGCCGGCGTAGCGAAAAAGCTGCGTGCCAAACAACGCGAGCGTGGCCCACGTCGCCCACGCCAGGCCCGACAACCCTGTGAGTTGTCGAAACACATATCCCACCGAAGACACGAGCAGCAGGAACGGCAACACCATCACCAGGTCGGTCAGTAGTGTTGTATTGAGCGGCAGGATGAACCATGCCGCCAGCATGCTCGAGCCCATCGGGTACAGGTGTGGCGTCGGCGGCAGCGCGAAGAGACTTGATCCCAGCGCGAGATTGATGGCATTGGGCAGGTGATAGTGCGCTGCATCGGTGCCGCTCACCTCAAGCGTCGGCACGGCCAGCATCGTCCACTGCACCACCACCGCGATGAGTGTGAGGATGGCGGCGAACTCAAGCGCGCGCGTAACACCATCTGCCGCGGGAGGCACCTCGGTTGGTGGAGCGCTGCCCGCCATGCGCCACGCCATGAACGCGTGACCGGCGGCGAGGAGCAAGACGACGGTCGAGAGCGAGAGCACGCTCGCGGCCGACAGGAAGTGCAGCACGATCGAGAGCGTCGCCGTGCCGGCGACCATCGTTCGGAACCAGCGCTCGTCGCGAGACAGCGCCGGGTCTGCCCGGTTCACCCATCGCGCGGTCAGCAGGCAGTGGCCGACCGTCGCGAAGCACCAGGCGGAAAGGTCTACGCTCGAATCCACTTCAGCAGCTCAGGCAGCGTCGGCGCTTTTCCCTGCATGAGGATGCCCACGCGGAAGATGCGCGCGCCGGCCCACACCGTGGCCGCGGTGGAAAGAATGAGCACGACGACCGACAACACGGCCTGCCACATCGGCGGTCCGGGTGGCATCGCCATGCGCAACATCATCGAAAACGGCGTCATGGTCGGGAAAAACGACATACCCACCGCAATACTCGAGTCGGGATTTCGAATCACGATGAACGAGCCCATGTAGGCCAGCATGATGAGCAACATCGCCGGCTGCATCATGCTCTGCGCGTCCTTGAGGTCAGAGCAGGCCGAGCCCAGCGCGAGGAAGATCGATCCGTACATCAAAGTCGCGCAGATGAGAAACACCACAAACCACGCGATGAGCGCCGGATTGAGCAGGTCCCAGCGGCCGCTACTGAAAATGGCATAGAGGCCACCCGAGAAATACACCAGCGCCAGCAGCAGTGAGACGCAGACCACGCCAAGGAGCTTGCCCATCAGAAGCTGGAACGGCGTGACAGACCCCAGCAGCACTTCGCTGATCTTGCTCATCTTCTCTTCGATGATGGCGTTGAGCAGTTGTGTGGCCACGGTCATCACGGCCATGAACATCAGGATCAGGAAAAACATGGGCAGGAACAGCCGCGCCAGTTCATCCACTTCCTTGGCCTCGGCCACCGTGCCGTCCGAGGCGCGCGCCATCAAGCCAAACGTCGTCACATCGGTGCGCGTGTTCAGGCGCGAGATCAGCGCCTGGTCGATGCCCGCGGAATCAAAACGCCTTTTCGTGATTTCCGCGTTCAGCGTCGTCCGAAGCCACGACGGCAGCGGTTCGTAGGACGTGGTTTCGGTGTAGTACGAAATGTCGGGCGGTTTAGCGGCAGAGGTAATGACGTCGGCCGGCACCTCGACAAACGCGAATAGGTCCTTCTTTCGCACTGCTTCCGAGAGTTCCACCTTGATGTCGTCGGCCACGCGGCCGCCCACATCGATGAGGCTCGGCACAAATTCGGGTCCCGTCCGCGTGCCGTCGGTCATCGTCTTCTGGTTGTGTTCGGTCGCGGCGGCTTTGATCGACTCGAAGAGCTCGCCGGTGCGGTCGATGACCCCAAACTTGCGGGTCTCCACGTCCACGTGGCGCTCGGCGAAGCTCATGAAAAAGAACAGGCCCACCATCAGCACGGGCATGAGGACGATGCTGATGATGAAGGCTTTGGTTTTGACGAGCGTGAGGAACTCGGACTGCGCGATGGTAAAGATGCGGGACATCAGGCCTGCTCCTCGGTGGGACGTGCGATACGCACAAAGATGTCGTGCAGCGACGGCTTGGTGATTTCGAATTGCTGCACCGCCGCGCGCTGGACCAGTTGTTGGAGGAAGGCCTGCGGATCGCCTTTGAGGCGCACATCCTGGAAGTTGCCGTGGTCGTTGATCGATTCCACCTGTGGGAGCCCGGACAGGGCAGCGGCGCCGCCGGTGACGCGCACCCGGGCGGTGTCGTGGGCGTAAGCCTTCTGGATCTCGTCGAGGGTGCCGTCCAGCACCTTGTTGCCCTTGAAGATCATGAAGATGCGTTCGCACATCCGCTCGGCGGCGTTCATGTCATGTGTGGAGAACACAATCGTGGTGCCGCGGTTGCGCATTTCGAGCACCGCGTCTTTGAGGGCCTCAGCGTTGACCGGGTCGAGGCCGGAGAACGGTTCATCCAGGATCAGTAGTTTCGGGCTCGAGACCACGGCGGCGATGAACTGGACCTTCTGGGCCATGCCTTTTGAGAGCGTTTCGACCTTTTTGTCGGCCCAATCGGCCAGTTGGAGCCGGCCGAGCCAGTCTTTGATGGCCACATCGATTTCGGCCACCGGCTTGCCTTTGAGTTGCCCGTAGTAGCGCAGCACCCGGCGCACGGTCATCTTCTTATAGAGACCACGTTCTTCGGGCAGGTACCCGATGGAGTCGCGGACATTGGCTGTTTTGGGCTGTCCGAGCACCGAAATGTCGCCCGAATCCGGGATGAGGATGTTCATGATCATCCGGATGGTGGTGGTCTTTCCCGAGCCATTTGGGCCGATAAAGCCGTAGATCGAGCCTTCGGGCACTGTGAGCGACACGCCGTTGACCGCCTGGTGTTCGCCGAATCGCTTTGAGACGTTATGAATGGCGATGGCACTCATGGGCAAACTCGGACCTCTTTGGACGGGGTTGACAGGCTTGTGAAAGCTTTCACATTATAAGCATCACGGCCCGGGCTCTCCGCCCGTCCGGGACGTTCGTTCGAAGGAAAACACACGATCTCGCGCCGCCATTGTCGCCCGAAAACGGGCCCCGGCGGTGTTTGTGTGCATTTGACTTTTGATCGAGTAGGCTAGGGGCGAATCGCAGCCTTATGAGCCAAATTTTTCCAAAAAGCGCCAACGCTGCCGTGCGGTCGAGCCTGTTTGCGGTGCTGACCCTCGTCCTGTTTCTGGGATGGGTGGGATTCACGTTGATGCGTTCATCGTGGCTCACCAAGCAGAGCGAGTACGTCGAGCAGCCGATTCAGTTCAGCCATGCCCACCACGTGGGCGGCATCGGCCTGGACTGCCGCTACTGCCATACGTCGGTGGAGAAGTCTTCGTTCGCCGGCATTCCGCCAACCAAGACGTGTATCAACTGCCATTCGCAGATTTGGGCCAACGCGCCGATTCTTGAACCCGTCCGGGCGAGTTTCCGGAACGACACGCCCATGAAGTGGAAGCGCGTCACCGACCTTCCCGATTTTGTCTACTTCAACCACCAGATTCACGTGAAACAGGGTGTGGGATGCGCCACCTGTCATGGCCGGGTGGACAAGATGCCGCTCATCACGCAGGCCACGTCGATGCTGATGGAGTGGTGCCTGGAATGCCATCGCGCGCCCGAGAAGTTCCTGCGCCCCAGGGCCGAGGTCTTCAACATCGCCTATGAGGCGCCGGCGAACCAGATCGAACTGGGTCTGCGGCTGAAGAAGGAATACAACGTTGCCGGGATCGAACACATGACCAGCTGCTCGGTTTGCCATCGATGACTTACGCTGACATTCGCACACGCCTCGCGAGCCCGACCACTCCAGACGGTCCCGCCTACTGGCGCAGCCTCGACGAACTGGCCAATACGGAAGAGTTCCAGGACTTTGTCGCCCGTGAGTTTCCCTCACAGGCCTCCGAGTTCAACGATCCGGCGGGCCGTCGCCAGTTCCTGAAACTGATGGGCGCGTCGCTTGCGCTCGCCGGCGTCAGCGCCTGCACGCGGCAGCCCGACGAGATGATCGTCCCGTACGTCCGCCAGCCAGAGGAAGTGATTCCCGGCCGGCCGATCTTCTTCGCGACGTCGATGACGGCCGGTGGCTTCGGCATGCCGCTGCTCGCCGAGAACCACCTGGGCCGCCCCACCAAGCTCGAGGGCAATCCGCAGCACCCGGCCAGCCTCGGCGCGACGGACATTTTCGGGCAGGCGGCGGTGCTCGGACTCTACGATCCCGACCGGTCGCGCACGCTGCGGTACCGCGGCGACACCAAGACCTGGGCCGGCTTCACGACGGCTCTACAGGCGGTGCTCAATACGCAGAAAGCGCTGTCAGGCGCGGGCCTGCGCATTCTCACTGAACCCCTCACGTCGCCCACGCTGGTTGAGCAGATTCAGACCCTGTTGACCACGATGCCCGGCGCGAAGTGGCACCAGTGGGATGCCGTGTACGGCACGGTGCAGGGTGGCGCACCGACCGCGACGCCGCTCTATCAGTTCAAGAACGCCGACGTCGTGGTGTCGCTCGACGCCGACTTCCTCGGCTTCGGCCCGGCCTCGGTGCGCTACACGAAAGACTTTTCGTCGCGCCGTCGCATCGGCACACCCAAGGATCAGCAGAACCGCCTCTACGTCGTTGAGCCGGTTCCCACTCTCACCGGCACCAAAGCGGCCCATCGTCTGGCCGTGAAGGCCCGCGACGTGCACCACTTTGCTGCAGCGCTGGCAAGCGCCGTGGGAGTTGCCGCTTCGTCGGCGGGCCCGCTCAGCGCACCCGTGCAGACACTCCTGCCGGTGATGGCCAAAGACCTGATGGATCACCGCGGCCGCTCGGTCGTGGTGGCCGGACCCCATCAGCCCGCGTCCGTCCACGCCCTGGCGCGCGCCATGAACGAAGCGCTCGGCAACGTCGGCACCACCGTCGTCTACACCGCTCCTGTCGCCGCCACACCGGCCGACGGCGCGGCGTCACTGTCGGCCCTTGTGGCCGACATGAGCGCGAGCAAAGTGGACGTGCTGCTGATTCTTGGCGGCAACCCGGTGTTCACCACACCGGGGGACATTGGATTCTCGGACGCGCTCGCCAAGGTTGGCACGCGCATCCACCTGGGCCTGTACTACGACGAGACCGCCGAGTTGTGCGACTGGCACGTGCCCGAAGCCCACTTCCTCGAGTCGTGGGGCGATGCGCGTGCGTTCGACGGCACGGTATCGCTTCAGCAGCCACTGATTGCGCCACTGTATGACGGCCGTCAGGCTGTGGAACTTCTGTCGGCGCTGAACGGTGCGCCTGGCCGTTCGCCTGTGGAACTGGTCAAGGATTACTGGACGCGCACGTTTGCCACGGGTGGCTTTACCGATGCGGCCGGCGCGCCTTTTGCTACCGTTGACGCCTTCTGGCGCTCAACGCTGCACGATGGCTTCATTGCCAGCACGTCGCTGATGCGCGAGGGCGCCACGGTGCCGACTGCTCCGGCGAATTCCTCGTTCGAAGGCGCCCCTGCGCCCGTGACCGGTCTTGAAATCGTATTCCGCCCCGACCCGACCGTGCTCGACGGACGATACGCCAACAACGGCTGGCTCCAGGAACTGCCGAAGCCGCTCTCGAAGCTGACGTGGGACAACGTCGTGTACGTCAGCTACACCACGGCCGAAGCGCACCATCTGAAGAACGAAGACGTCATCGAAATCACGAGCCACGGGCGCACGGTGAAGATGCCCGTCTGGGTGATGCCCGGCACGGCGGATGACGTACTGGTCGTGCACTTCGGATACGGCCGCCGCAAGGCCGGCCGCGTGGGTTCGAACATTGGATCCGACCCGTTCGTGATTCGCACGGCGCAGGCGCCGTGGTTCACACAGGGCGCGTCGTTCGTGCGCACCGGCGAAACGCACCCGCTGGCTTCCACGCAGTCACACTTTGCGATGGAGGGCCGCAACCCGGTTCGCATCGTGGACGCGGCGGCCTTTGAGGCCGACCCATCCATCGTGAAACACATGGGCCATACGCCCGGTCCCGAAATGACGTTGTATCCGCCGCGCGAGTACAACGGCAACAAGTGGGGCATGGCGATTGACCTCAACGCCTGCACCGGGTGTGGTGTGTGTATCGCCGCCTGTGTGGCCGAGAACAACATCCCCGTGGTGGGCAAGACCCAGATCAAGCGCAGCCGCGAGATGCACTGGATTCGCGTGGACACGTACTTCGAAGGCGACCCGGCGTCGCCCTCGGGCACGTATCACCAGCCGCTGCCGTGCCAGCAGTGCGAGAACGCTCCGTGCGAGGTGGTGTGTCCGGTGGCCGCCACGGTGCACAGCGACGAAGGCCTGAACGACATGGTCTACAACCGCTGCGTCGGCACGCGCTACTGCTCGAACAACTGCCCGTACAAGGTGCGGCGTTTCAACTTCATGCTCTACGCGGATTTCACCACGCCGGAGCTGAAGGCCCAGCGCAATCCCGACGTCACCAT
>JBKJQX010000075.1:0-40004 GCA_046594875.1 Vicinamibacterales bacterium | reverse complement strand
CGAGCGGTTGCTCGTGGAGAATCCGCTGCACCCGACGCCGGCGCCGATCGGCGTTGACCGATTACCGCTCGCCTGGTACAAGGCGCAGGCCGGGAAACTCCGCGATCGGGCCCGCGCCCGCGGCGTGGATGTGCTGCTCCTGCAGAGCGACGTGAACCTGGTCTACTTCACCGGCTGCTTCCGCAGCAGCGGCGAACGCACCACCTGGGCGCTGATGCCGACGCGCGAGACCGACACGGTCTACTGGTTCTCACCCGCGATCGATCGCGACCTCATCACGTCGTGGTGGTCGACCGACAACGACTACTACTTCTGCTATCCGCACGCGGAGGGCGCATTCCCGAATCGCGGCGAGATGACGGTGGGGCCGCGGGTCGATTTGTGGGAATGGGTGCTGAAGAAGCTGGCGGCCAGGGGCCTGGGCGACACCACCATCGGCCTCGATCGAGAGCTCACGCCATCGGCCCAGCGCACGTTCGATCGCGTGCTGCCCAATGCAAAGGTGGCCGACATCGGAGACCTGTGCCTGACGATGCAGATCGTGAAGACGCCCGAGGAGATCGCGCTCACGCAGCGCGCCTACCGATACTTCGATCGTATTCACGCGTTCGCGCGCGACTACATCCTCGAGCACGGCACCTCGACCACCGACTACCAGATCGGGCAGGCGCTGTCGTCGTACGGCATCAACCTGATGATGCGCGACGTGAAGCGCGACGGCCGCCCGCACACCGCTGTCGGCATGGAGGTGACGGGCCACTACGTCCGCACGGGCGTGGCCACCGCCTACCCGCACCCGAATCAGTTCTTTCACGCGCCCGTCAGGCGCGGCCAGCCGGTGTACGTGAACTGCGACATCCTCATCGGCGGCTACGGCGGCGAGGGCTATCGCAACTACATCCTGCTGCCGTCAACGCCCGCGCACGACCGGATGTGGCAGGTGGTGGCCGACACCGTCCAGATGATGGTGGAGGAAATCAAGCCGGGCGTGGTCTGTTCCGACGTGGCAAGGAAAATTCACGCGTACCAGATCGCGCAGGGGATGCAGCAGTTCATCTATCACCGCCCCGGACACGGCCAGGGCCAGAACTTCGTCGGACACCAGCCCCCGTTCATCGCGCTCGGCGACTACAGTGTGATCGAAGAAGGCATGACGTTCTCCGTCGAGCCCGGTCTCTACGACGAGAAGCACGGCATCGGCATCAACCCCAGCGACCGGTTGCTCGTACTCAAAGACCGCTCGGTACTGATGAGCCGGATTCCGTTCTCGAAAGAATGGAGTTTCCTGAAGGTGCGGTGACTGTTTCAGCCACTCCCCGAGCGTCGCGCGCACGGCGGCGCCCTGTTCTTACTTCCTGCGGACTCGCAACCTCGATTGCATCGGCCGTCGCCTTCAGGGCCACAGAGAAGATCGGCCCCTGGAACCCGTCCGTCTGGGCGTCCAGCCCGGCGACTGACGGGAACGGCCGCACCCACACTTCTTTCCGGCCAGTCAGGTTCGAGGCATACGCGATCCACTTACCGTCTGGATGTGGCTAGCGGGCTCCGGGGACGAGCCGCGTTGCCCCCTTGGTGACCGATTCAACCTTCGGACGCGAGTAGGCCACCGGAAAGTACGCTCCGTCGGCCCACAGTGCGAACAGGTCGCGGTAGTGCGCGCTGTCGGGATCGCCGGACTGTCCCGGCGTGTTGATGCCCACCGAGTTGTCCCAGTCGTCCGTGTCGGCGATGATCTTGAACGACCCGCCAGCGGTCTGGTTGTCGCCGGCGCCGGTCGCGCTCACCGTCATGCTGTCACCGCCCCTGGGCAGCGGCCCGACTTCGAGCTTCGCGCGCGTGGCGACGTTGACCGCGGCCGACAACGGGTGCATGAGCTGCGCGTGGTGATACCGCTCCTGGACGTACATCCAATCCTGCATGTCGGGACCGAACCGCTTCGTCAGTTCGGCGACGGCTTCGTCCATGCTCCGCGCCACCAGCGCATCCCGGCCGGCAATGGGATTGGCACCAAAGCGGCCATCGGGCGCGTGCAGCCAGTCGAGCACCCGCGTGGTCGAGATCTGCGTGAGTCCGGCCTTGCGGAGCGCCTCCGGCAACACCACGTCCCTCGTGTTGACGAGAACTCGTCGCTGCCACATCGCGTAGACCCCGGCGGCGACCGAATCCTTATCGAGGACGAAGTCCCAGGCCGTGAGCAGGTCTCGTGCCTTCGCGCTCGCCGGGTTCGCGAAGGTGACGCGCCTCAGCAGAGGCGTCAGGGCGCGCGCCACCACGGAGAGATCGTCGTTCTGCAGCCGCGTCATCTCCGGAATGGTGAACCGTCGTCCCGAGCCGAGCACTTCGCCAATGCGCGACGCGCGGAAGGCGTCGGCCCAGTTGGTGACGTGCAGCAGATCCTTGTAGGGGTAGTCCTCGGGGAGCAGGTAGTTGTTGGCCGTGGCGATGTAGCCGCGTGCCGGGTTGGTCTCGGACGGCAGCGCCGTGATCGGCAGGTAGCCATCCCACTCGTACCGGCCATCACCCGGCACCGGCAGCACGCCGCTCCAGTTGCGGCGAATCGGCTGGACGCCGGCGGCCTGCCAGCCGATGGTGCCGCTGCGATCGGCCCACACCATGTTCTCGGAGGGCATCAGGTTATGGCTGCAGGCGGCGCGGAACTCTTCCCAGTTACGCGCCTGGTTCATCCGGAGGCTGCCGAGGTATGGCGCGCTGCCGGGCTCCATCCAGGCCGCGCGTAGTGCGTAGGCCTTCCGGTTGGCGCGGTCTTCGAACACGACCGGCCCGTGGCGCGTGTACTTCAACTCCACGGCCTCGGGTGTCTCGCCCTTGACGGGGATCGTGTCGGCCAGCACGCGCATCGGCTCCCAATTTCCCCGGTAGCGGTACTCGTTCGCATTGGCCGGATTGGTCTCGTAGACGTACAGGTCTTCGGTGTCTTGTCCGAAGATCGTCAGGCCCCACGCGCCATATTCGTTGTGGCCAATCGACACGCCGGGCAGCACGGGCTCGCCCCCGCCGATCACGTTCCAGCCCGGTGCGACCAGGTGCACCCAGTAGCGCAGTGACGGGGCCGCCACGACCCGGTGCGGATCGTTGGCGAGCATCGGCTTGGTGCTGACGGTCTTCGATCCCGATACCACCCAGTTGTTGGAGCCGATGTCCCGAGGATCGGCCTCGAGCGCCAGCGGGCCGGCCGGGTCGGCCGCGCTTGGGTTCGCCAGGCCGCTCGCCATCGCCACGGATCCGCGGTACTCGGGCCGCACATCCTCGGGCCTGAACTGGATGCCGGCGCGAAACGCCGTGTAGAGCTCCAGCACGTTGTCGGGAAAGGTCTTTGGATCGATGGCGGCATCGAGCTCGAAACGGGGATTGCCGCCCTGGAAGTACATCAGCGCGCGGGTCTGGTCGATGCCAATCGCCCTGATCGCCCGCATCGATCGCGCTTCCTCACCGGCATTCGACGCCAGCGCCTGGTGCCGGGAAATCACCACCGCGGGCGTCCATCGGCCGGGCGTGATGCCGAGCATCCGGAACTCCATCGGCAGCAGCGCCACGTTCTGTTCGGTCTCGGCGATGTAGGCATTGACGCCGCGCACATACGACTCGACGATGGCCTTCCCGCGCGGGTGATACCGGTTCAGCTCGTCGTCCAGGTCTCCGCGAAACATGTGCAGGCGGGCGCCGTGGTCACGTCGCGCCTCGCGCGGGCCCAGGATCTCGGCCACGGTGCCGGTCGCCTGCCGGCGCCACATCTCGAACTGGAACAGCCGGTCCTTCGCCGCCGCGTAGCCCTGGGCGAAGAACAGGTCTTCCTCGTTCTGGGCATAGATGTGATTGATGCCCCAGTGATCGCGCAGGATCTCCACCGGTTGGCTGAGTCCCGTCACCTCGATGCTGGTGACCGACCGCTGGGCTGAGATGGGGGCGCTGCCGGCCGAGGTCACGGCCAGCATCAGGAACAGGGCGGCGGCGAGGGGTCGTGGCTTCATGACCCGCAATATACCGCCACTAATGAGATTCGCCCCCGAGTACGTTGCCAACGTCCTTGTCGAACCCGATCGCCGTGGTTCTGATGCGGTCTAATCTCGGGAACTCGCGGTCGAAGAAGACGTTGCCTTCCGCGAAGCCCGCGTCCTGCTTACCCGCACGGATGCCACCGAGGCCTTCGCCGTAGCCGGCGTAGAAGGCATCAGCCGCCTCAATCCCTTCCACGACCCGGCCGAAGGGGACGAACGGCTCCTTGTCATGGGTGGCTGCGTTGTCCCGAAGGTTGATGAACACCTGCGTCGTGCGGCCGTTGGGCAGCGCGAAGGCGAACGCGACAGTGCCGCGGACGTTGGATTGCCCCACCGGCGGATCATCGGGGAACGTGGACTGGCGCCACGCCTGGGCCACCTTCGGATCGCCCGCGATGCCGAACTGCACCCACGTCGCCGGCCGTACCCGAAACACCCTCACGTCGTCGTAGTATCCGTGTCGGACGAGATTGATGAAGCGATCGGCACCCAGCGGCGCCCAGGCGCGGATGACCTCGATGACCAACGGGCCTTTGGTGGTATCGAGGCGCACGCGTGAGACTGGCGGGGCAGGCACGGCGAACGCGGGGTCGGCCGGCGTGAGCAGGCGGGCACGGTCGGCCGCCGATTGCATTAGCGGCGTGGCGGCCAGGCCGGCGCCCAGACCGAACGCCAGGAGAAGGAACGTGATGTGTAAACGCATGCTGGTCACCGGTGTTGGAATGGCCGCGATGGTAACACTGGCGGTCGGCTCTCTTCTGGCTGGACCGAATCGATTCGGATTCTCCGATCGCATCGAGCGCCACATGTTTCCCGAGGTGACGACCGGTCCCGCCGAACCGGCATGGAGCCCGGACGGCCAGTGGATCGCATTCTCCATGCAGGGCGACATCTGGAAGGTCCCGGCAACTGGCGGCGAAGCGATCGCACTGACGCAGGGACCGGCGTATCACTTCGAGCCCGACTGGAGTCCCGACGGACGATCGATCGCACTGACGATGGATGTGGGTGGGAACCTGGAGATTGGTGTGGTGCCGGCTGACGGCGGCACCGTTCGGCGGCTCGCAAGCGACGCGGCGGTGGACCTGGGCCCCGTGTGGGCGCGCGACGGGCAATCGATCCTGTTTGTCAGCTCTCGCAATCGCGGTTTCGACATCCTGCGCGTGGCCGTGACCGACGACGTGGTGACGCCCGTCGCCACCGGCCAGGGCGATCAGATTCAGCCGGCGGTCTCGCCCGACGGCGCCACACTCGCGTTCATTGCGCCCGTGCGCAACAAACTGGGCACCGGAGGCATCTGGACACAACCACTCGCTGGCGGCGAACCCACGCTGCTCCACTACGAGGAGTCGGAATACCGGATGCGGCCTCGCTGGACGCCCGACGGACAGGCGCTGGTCTACGGATCCGACGAGCGCGAGTCGAACGACATCGCGATGATCGCCACGTCCGGCGGCAACCCGTTCATCGTCACTCCCGATCCCATGGGCGAATTTTCGCCGGCCGTGAGCCCGGACGGCTCACGCGTGGCGTTCATATCGAACCACAGCGGGCCGATGACGCTCTACACCGCGCCGATGCCCGGAGGTCCGCGGGCATCGTGGACGCCGGTCACGATCACGTCGCGCCGCATGCGCACACCGAGCGGCCGGGTGCGTGTTCAGGTGCTGGGCCCGGCAGACGCTGCAATGCCCGCGCGCGTCACTGTCACGGCAAGCGACGGCCGGAGTTACGCGCCAGACAACGGGTTCGCCCGCGTGATGTCGGTCACCGAGACGCATTACTTTCACACCACTGGTGAGTTCGAAGTGCAAGTACCGGCCGGTCAGGTGACGATCACCGCGGTGCGAGGCGTTGAATACACGCCTGCAACGACGACGGTCACGGTGGGTGGCGGCGCGACGGTTCCCGCAGTCGTGCGTCTGGCGCGCATCGCGAACCTTCCGGCGCGCGGCTGGTACTCGGGCGACACCCACGCGCACGACCTGCATCAGGGACGCTTCGGCTTGTCGCATCGGTGGCTGTTTGAACAATCACTCGCCGAGGACCTTCACGTGACCAACGTGCTGATTCACATGGACGGCATGCGCCTGATGGGCCGATGGCAGGACCTGACAGGCGAGCCGATTCGCGAGTCCACCTCCACCCATATCCTGCAGTTCGCCGAAGAGTTTCGCGGGTCGCTCGGGCACATCGGGTTGCTCGGCATCAAACAGTTCAAGCTGCCGCTTGTGGGCGGCGCCCCGAACACGCCATACGCGCAGGTGGCCAGCGACGTGCCGTACTTGGACGATGCGAGGGCGCAGGGGGGGATTGCGGGCTTCATGCACCCGTACCTCAATCGCAGCGACGCCGCGAACGGATGGGCGGGCTCGCTGATTCCGGTGGACGTGGCTCTGGGCAAAGGTGATTTTTACGACGTCAACAGCGTGTATTCCGACGAACTTGCGTCGGCCGAGATGTACTACCGCCTGCTCAACTGCGGCTTCCGGCTGGCGGCGACGGGGGGCACAGACAACTTCCCCGACGTGTGGCGCGACCCGCCTCCAGGCACGGCGCGAACGTATGCGAAGGTGAACGGCGCGCTCTCGGTGCCGGCGTGGCTCTCGGCCATCAAGGCCGGCCGCACGTTCAGCACCAACGCGCCCCTGGTGACGTTGACCGTGAACGGGCAGGAGCCGGGCGCCGTGCTGACCCAGGCCGGCACACTTCAAATCAGCTCGGAGGTCATTTCCATTGCGCCCTTCGAACGGCTGGAGATCATCGCGAACGGCGTGGTGGCACACCGCGTGGCGCCGTCGGCCGGTGGCCTGTCCGCCGCCTTCAATGGCACCGTAACGCTTCCCGAGGGCGGATGGGTGGCCGCGAGGGTTGTCGGCGGGCCTCACCCGTTCGTGGGCGACAGTTACGTGTTCGCACAGTCGTCGCCCGTGTATGTGGAGCACAACGGCCGGCGCTTCGTCTCGAAGGCCGACGCGGCGTTCCTTGGCGAAGTGGTGGACGCAATCAAGGTGCGCGCGCTTCGTGGAACGTGGCGCACGGCGGCCGAACGCGAGCTGTTCACGAAAGAACTCGACACCGCGCGCGCAGTCTACAGTAGTCTGGCGAAGTGACCACCCGCACCGCACTTCTGAATCGCGCCGCTTCGCACGCCACGCAATATCTCGAGACCATCGCCGATCGCCACGTCGGCGCCACGGCGACCGCCGATGAGCTTCGCGCCCAGCTCGGCGGCGCGCTGCCTGAGACGGGCGACCCGGATATCGACATCATCGACGCCCTCGCGCATGCGGCCGAACGCGGGACTGTAGCGACGCAGGGCCCGCGCTATCACGGCTTCGTCGTCGGCGGTTCGGTGCCTGCGGCCACGGCGGCCGACTGGCTTGTCTCGGCCTGGGACCAGAACGCTGGCGTGCACGTGCTCTCGCCACTCGTGGCCGTGGTGGAGGACATCGCCGCAGGTTGGCTGAAGGACCTGGCGGGGCTTCCGTCGCACTGGAGCACGGGGTTTGTCACCGGATGCCAGGGCGCAAACATTACGGCGCTCGCTGCGGCTCGTCATCATGTGCTGGCGGCGGCCGGCTGGGATGTGGAAGCACAAGGCCTTTTCGGCGCGCCGCTCATCGACGTGGTGGTGTCGGACGAGTCGCACTACACCATCTTCAACGCGCTTCGCATGTTGGGCCTGGGCGCCAGTCGTGTGCGGCGCGTGCCCACGGACGATCAGGGCCGCATGCGCGCCGATGCCCTTCGCGATGCCCTCTCCATCGGCTCCGGCCCCTGCATCGTCTGCGCGCAGGCCGGCAATGTGAACTCGGGCGCGTTTGATCCCATTGAAGAGGTTGCCGATGCGGCGAACGCACGCGGCGCATGGCTGCACGTGGACGGCGCGTTTGGTCTGTGGGCCGCGGCGAGTCCGGCTCTGGCGCACCTGGTGCGAGGCATCGGCCGTGCCGACTCGGTGGCCACCGACGCCCACAAGTGGCTCAATGTGCCCTACGACTGCGGCGTCGTCTTCACTGCCCACACGGCGTCGCATCGAGCGGCGATGACCATGGCCGCCGCGTACATTGTGGAGACGGCGGCGGAGCGTGACCCGCGCGACTTCGTGCCGGAGGAATCGCGCCGGGGCCGGGCTGTGCCCGTCTACGCAGCACTGCGGTCGATGGGCCGACAGGGCGTGGCCGATCTGGTTGAACGCTGTTGCAATCTGGCCACCCGGCTCGCCAATCAGCTACAAGCGCATTCGGGTGTGGCGGTCATCAATGACGTGGTGCTGAACCAGGTGCTCGTGCGGGTCATTTCCGGACCTGATCCCGATGCCGCCACGCGCGCCATGATCGACCGCCTCCAGCGCGACGGCACCTGCTGGGCCAGCGGCACCACCTGGCACGGGATGGCCGCGCTGCGCGTGGCGCTCAGCAACTGGTCGACGACGGAGGCGGACATCGACCGTACGGGCGCGGCGATCATTCGCTGCGCGACCGCGTAGCGCGGCCTGGGGCTCAAGGCCGCGGCCGCGCGCCGGGCCACGACAGCACGCGCGCCTGCTGTCCCAGCACGCGGCCATCCGCGCCTTCGATGGTCACGCGAATGACGTAGGCGTCGGGCGGCAGCCGGACGAGTTCCAGCACACTCGTGGCGGCCCGCCGCAACGGGTCGGCGCTGCTGACCAACTGTGCGGCCTGAGACGAGATCACGGCCGTTTCACCGAGGCGCAGCGTCTCAACACGCACGGTGGCATTCTCGAACATCTCCGCGGCGGCCGCATGCGTTTCCACGCGAACGGCGAGACTGATCGCGCCGGCACCCACACGCGCCACCGGGCGGAAGGCGCCGCCGGAGATTTCACCAAACACCACGCTGCCCATACGCAGCGCACCGGTGGGCCAGGCGCGCACGTCAACCGCGTGCGTCACACTCCCGCGGCGCCCATCGGCATCGATGACACCCAGCGTCAAGACATACGACCCCGGCGGCACAACCACGGACACCGGGTAGAGTCCACGTCCATCCGGCAGCAGGCGAATCTCCGCGCGCGGATCAAATGTATCGGCGACCACACGCCCGGTTGTGTCCTTGACCTCGAATCCCACGTCCACCGGCTTTCCATCAGCCGCAATCTCAGCAGCAATCGTGATGCGCGCGTCGGTGGACGAGCCATCCACAGGAAACACAAACGTATCGAGGTCGATGCCGATTTCGCGTGCGGACACCGGCGATTTCAGCAAGGCTCCCATCGCGGCCTTCGCATCGGTGGGCGCTTTGGTCGCGACCTTCGTCCCCGTGGACGCAGACTCGAGCACCACTTCTTTTCTGGCCCGCACGTCGAGGCCTGGCCTGGTCACACGCACGTCAATACCCAGACGATCCCGATCACGATCTTCGGGGCTCCGCTCGAAGGTGATCAGGTAGTAGCCCGACAGCTCTGTATCAATCCGCTGCAGAGCGGCGGCGGCACTCCCGACCACGCGAAAGGCCGTGCCCCGCGCCGTGTAGGCCATCTCAGCCATGCTGTCGAAGCCGAGACGGTCGTCGAGGATTCGGGTGCCGGTCGTGTTGCCCCCACCGGCGGCGGACTCGACCAACGGCGCATCCAGGTGCAGGGCGTACAGCGCCACGCGCGAGCGTTCGGCGGTGTCAGAGAATTTGCGCAAGGAGTCGCGCACCTGCATGTCGTTGTTGATGCCCTGAGACACAAGGATCAGGGCCTTCGACCCGTCGATCGGCGCCATAACCTCGGCCAGGGCGCGCAGCGAGTCGAGGATGTTGCGGGTGTGACGCAGGTGGACGTCCTGCGCCCGTTGGGCCGCGTCCTTGCACCCTTCCGGAACCGTCGCCGGCATTTCAAAGGGTCGGCGAGCAGGTGGAGGACACGCGCCCGACAGCGGACCCGACAAGCCCGACGGCGGCAGCCCGGCCGTGCGCTCCCAGTGCGCCATCAACGCGTCAGTGTCGCCGAGGGCGACACCTGCGGCTTCCCCGGGGGTCATCCGCTGGTCGCGCACTCTGTTCGACGCGCCGGCAATGTGCCCCACCGCGTCCCGCACGACCTGCCGGTTCGTCGTCAGTTCCACACGGGGCGTACCATATGGCAGCGAGACCACGCCCACCCGGTCATCAGGCCCCAGCCGGTCGAGGTACTCGCCGATCGCCCGCATCGCGCTGCGACCCTCGCCGGCGCGAATTTCTTCGACATCCACCGCGAAGATGATCGATCGCCCTGTGGAAGCCTGCCGGTTGCTCGAGGGCGCGGGGAGCGCGGCTGACTCCGCCGTCACCGTTCGGCGCGATCGGGTGACGCCGATGAACTCGCTCGACACAATGCGTCGCGGCCGCTTGCCGGCCGAGACCTCGAAGTCCGCCGCGGTCAGGTTCGTGACCGGCTGCCCATCCTTGTCAAGGACGACCACATCGACCACCACCAGATCCACGCCAGCGCGAAACACCGGTGGAGTTTGCTGGGCGGTCGCCAGTCCAAGGCCCCAAATCGCGACGGCTGTCCACAAGCGCATTACAGGATTCTAACGTGGCCTTGGGGTATACTCCCGGCGCTGCTTAGGAGGCAGCCCTGATGTTCAAGCACATAGTTAGCTGCAGTCTCCTCATCGTTCTGGTCGCGTGCAAGTCCAGCGGCGGCGGGGGCGGGACGCCCACGACGCCGACGCCCACGGCAAATCGTGCGCCTATCATCGCGAGTGTCACCGTCAATCCGACATTCGGCATCGCCGACTTGCAGGTCTTCAATTTCGTCGCCACGGCGTCGGATCCCGACGGCGACCCTGTCACGTACAACTGGGACCTGGCGGGGAACGCCCGCACCGGTAGCACGGCGCAGGTGGTGTTTATCAGCCCTGGCGGTTCCGGCCGCGGCACGGTCACGGTCTCCGACGGCCGAGGCCTGACGGCCAGCAGCGGCGTGGACTTCATTGTCGGCAGCGCGGCCGGCAACTGGACCGTCACAGTGGGACAGCTCGCGGGTTCCACCTTCTCGCTTGCCCAGAACTCGTCCGGATTCGTGACCGGCACGTTCTTCCTGCCCGGAATCGGCAACGGCAACACAGACCCGGCACAGCCGGGTCAAATTTTGGTGAACGGGAACCTGACCATGCGCGTCAAGATTGGCGCGTTCACAGACTTCACCATGACCGGAACGATGGCCACCACCGGACGCTCGATTTCCGGAACCCTGCAAGGCTCTGGATTCACCGGGCAGCCGTTCACGATGACCAAGTAAGCACACCTCGCGACCGGCGACGGCCGGAGAGTCTGCCAGGACTTTCCGGCCATCCGCCCCACCGTGTGAGGTGATCTGGTGCCCCGAGTCAGAAATTCGCCACCATATTCCCAGGCGCGGCTCCCGGACGGCCAGGCGCGACAACTGAGAATGCAACGGGGTACACTGGTGGTTCGGTCGGGGCGTAGCGCAGCCTGGTAGCGCACCTGCCTTGGGCGCAGGGGGTCGCTGGTTCGAATCCAGTCGCCCCGACCAATTCTCTACAAGACGCTCATGGCGAAATCGCCTCCTGCGTCTTCGACGCCGGCATGATTTCGGCCACGGTACCGCTGGTCACGCGGGATCGGCGGATTCTCGACGACGCGAAGGACACCGGCATGGTGCGCGTCATCGACGCGTCGGCCTGATCAGCCTGGCGCCGCATCGCGCCTTGGCGGGATACAATCAGCCCGCCATGACCTACACCAGACGAGAATTCACGAAACTGGCCCTGACGGCGGCGCCGGCTGTGGGCCTCATTGGCGAGCCCGTCTCGGGTGCGTGGTTCGGCCAGAGCCGGCCGAACTCCCTCTTCAACGGCGTGCAGATCGGGGCTATTACGTACAGTTTCCGCAGCCTGCCCGACCAGAGCGCCGAGGCGACGCTGCGGTACGTGATCGACTCAGGCGTCAGCGCCATCGAGTTGATGGATGGCCCGGCCGAGAGTTTCGCTGGGCGACCGTCGGCGGGGCGGGGTGGTGGCCGGGGCGGCCGCGGTGGCCAGATGACGCCGGAGCAGCAAGCCGAACAGCGTGCCGCGCAAATCGCGGCGCAGGCCGCGCTGAAGGCGTGGCGCACGTCCGTATCGATGGACAAGTACAAGGCGCTGCGCAAGATGTACAACGACGCCGGCGTCTCGATCTACGCGGTGAAGATCCTGAGCCCCAACATGTCAGACGAGGAGTACGAATACGTGTTCAACGTGGCCGAAGCGCTCGGCTGCACGCACACGACGCTCGAACTGCCTACCGACGAAGCGCAGCTCAAGCGCATCGGCGACTTCGCGATGAAGCGCAAGATCTATGCGGCGTATCACACGCACCTGCAGGGCTCGATGACGGCCTTCGATCAGGCGTTTGCCCTCTCGCCCGGCAACATGGCGAATGTGGATCTGGGGCACTACGTGGCAGCCGGCAACATCGGCGGAACGCCGGTGGAATTCCTGGAGAAGCACCACGCCCGGATTGCGAGCGTGCACATCAAGGACCGGAAGTCCAAGGACAACGGCGGCGACAACGTGCCCTGGGGCACGGGAGACACGCCAATCAAGGACATCCTGCAGACGATGAAGGCCCGGGCGTGGAAGTTCCCGGCCACGGTCGAACTCGAGTACCGGATCCCTGAAGGGTCCGATCCGGTCGCCGAGACAAAGAAGTGCGTCCAGTACTGCGCGGATGCGCTGAAGGTGAACTAACGCGGTTTCGACAACCGCTCGCGCACCATCGGCGCCACTGTCGTGCCGTAGAGTTCGATGCTGGCCATCGCCGTCTGATGGGGTAACGTGCCGGCACTGTATTTCATGTCGAAGCGTGCCAGGCCCAGCGACTGGATGGTGCGCGCGATCTTGGCCGACACGGTTTCAGGCGAGCCCACGCACAACGCACCCTCGGGCCCGGGTGAGTGGACGGCCACTGGCTGCGTCTGCTTGCCGAACTTCGCGAGAGACTGGTGGTACAGATCCACGAATGGGCGGAACCGCTCGGCGCTGCCGCCAATGATGGCGAGCGTCAGCGGCAATCCATGGCGCGCGGCCCTGATTACCGACTCCGGACTGCCACCCACACCCACCCAGGTGCGCAGGGTGCCCTGCTCGACGGGCGGATACACGACCTGCGCTCCTTTCAACAAGCCGGCAAATCGCGCCAGCTTAGTTTCGAACAATTCTTCGTACTGCGAGAGGTCATACCCGAACAGCGGGTACGACTCGGTGAAGGACCCGCGGCCGAGAATCACTTCCGCGCGCCCTTTAGACAATGCGTTGAGTGTGGAGAATCGCTGGAACACGCGCACCGGATCATCCGTACTGAGCACGGTCACTGCCGATCCCAGCGTTATCTTCGTCGTCCGACCGGCGATCGCGGCCAGGACCACCTCCGGAGCTGACACGGCGAAGTCTGCCCGATGGTGCTCACCTACGCCAAAGCAGTCCACGCCGACGGATTCGGCCAACACAGCCTCTTCCACGACATTGCGCAGGGCCTGCGCCTGAGAAATCAGCGAGCCGTCAGAAGAGACGGTGACATCGCCGAAGGTATCGAGGCCGAGTTCGAGAGCGTAAGACATGACGTCTCAGAATACCCTGCGGGCACTCGCCGGAAGGCTTGCCAAGGCCGCGTAAACAGCGGCAAGAGAGACCGGCGTGCCGAGAAAACTTTCAAAGTCGTCGCGAACCGCGATCTAAAGGTGCGTCAGTGAGGAGATGCGGGTACCGAAATAGGATATCTTCCATCGCCTGGAAGAAATACCGAGAGTCCACTCGAGCCCATGCCCTCCGTACTCCCATAGTCATCACCGTCGGCGAATGACTTCGAACACTCCTCGAGCCATGAGCCGGCCATCCGGGGCATTGGCGGGCCCGCTCCATGGCAGATCAACATCGACCACACCACCGGCCCCTGCCGGCTTTGCCGCAGGCGCATCCACCACCGGCAGGCCGTCCTTGCAACTTTCCGTCGTGGACGCGAGACCCACTGCGGCCGTGAACGCGCACACATAGCGGCGGTTGCGATCGATCGCCAGCCGCGTCTCGGTGATGCCGTGCCCCTGGCGCGGATAACGGACGTAGGTGACGTCCTTGCCAAGGTCCTTCAACGCCTTGTAGAACTCATCGGCCTGCGTCGGCGGCACCCGCGCATCGTCTGCACCGTGCATGATGAGCATCTTGGACTTCACGTTCTTCACATGGCGAATGGGCGAGAGCTTGTCGTACAGCGCCTGGTTGTCCCACGGCGTGCCGAAGAACCATCCGAGATACGCCGGAATATCCGTCGTCGAATACATCGAATAGAGATTGGTGAGGCCGGCTCCGGGTGAGATGAGTTTGAAGCGGTCGGTCTGCGTGGACATCCAGAACGTCATGTAGCCGCCGTAGCTCCAGCCATACGCCACCATACGAGTCGGGTCGGCCCATCCCTGCGCAATGGTGTAGTCCACGCCCTTCATGATGTCGTCGTAGTCACCCATGCCCCAGGTGTTCTGATTGGCGTTCACGTGTTTCTGCCCGTATCCCGTGCTGCCTCGAAAATTGATCTGCAAGACAAGGAACCCATTGGAGGCCAGGACCTGGTTGAACGAACTGAAGCCTTCGGTTGAGGCTGAGCTGGGTCCACCGTGCGGATTGACGATGAGCGGATAGCGCGTGCCGGCCTGATACCCGACCGGCCGGGTCAGCACGCCCTCGATCGAGCCTCCGTCGGAATTTGTCCACTTGATGGTCTCGACCTGTCCAAGCTGGATCTTCTCAGCCTCGATCCACGGATTTGACGTCGTCAACCGCACTGGTGCCGCGTAGCTGTTCCCCTGGCGTCGCACGGCCCACAAATCGCCAGACGACGTACCGGCGCTGTGCGAGAAGACCCATGAGTTGTTGTCGTGCGAGAGCTCAAAGGCGCCGCTGACGCCAACCATGGGCGCCCGCGTCGTGGAGAGTTCGCCAGTGGCCACGTCCACACCAAAGAGCTCTGTCCGTGTCCCCTTCCCGGTTGACCAAAACACGAGCTTCCCATCGCGCGACCAGATGGGTGCACCGAAGTCGAGGTCGAAATCGCGCAGCAGCACCTTGGGCGCCCCACCCGCCACTGGAAACAGGTGCAGTTTGTCGTACCACTGCGTATTCCCCGACTGCGGCTTTGATGCCACCGCCAGGATGGTGCCGTCGGGCGACCACCGCGGACTCGTGTCCGGCCCGGCGTTTTCGTGGAACTTGCGCGGGGTGCCGCCCAGCTCCACCATCCACACATCCGACCACGCCGCATCGTCTACCTTGGTGTTTGGACGCGTGACGTACGCCACCTTCCTGGAGTCAGGCGACCACTGCGGATCGCTCACCACGAACTGGCCTTCAGTCAGCCGCTTCTCCGCGCCGCTGGCGATATCAAACGTCCAGAGGTGCGACCAACGGAACGTCTCATCCACGACGACGGCATCGTCTCGATCGCGACGACGCCGGCGGTCTTCGGCTGAGAGTGGATCCTGTGCGGTCAGCAGCAGAGTCTTGCCGTCCGGCGAAATCGAAAACGACGACACGCCGCCGGCATGTTTGGTGGCGGCCCACGCTTCCCCGCCGTCGACGTGCATGAAAAAGACCTGGCTGCCGCCGCCGTCGCTATCTGCGGTGGCCGGAGCCGCGCCGCGCGACGAGAGGAATGCGATCTTGTCTCCGGCCGGGAACCACTGCGGTGCCGTGGTGTTCGCATCGCCGAACGTCAGTTGACGCGCGCCGGTGCCGTCGATCTTCACACGCCACAGATGCGTCTTCGTCCGCCACTGCGCATCGTCCCAGTCGCGGACGGTCCGGGTGTACAGCACCCACTGATCGTCGGGCGAAATCGCCGCACCGCCGACGCTGACGAAGTTCTGGGTGTCGCGCACGGTCATCAGGCGCGGGCGGGTGGACGACATCTGGGCAGCCTGCGCGAACAGATCAGCCGACGCCAGCAGGCTCGACCAGGCGAGGCCTGCGGCCACGACAACACCGAGCGACAGGGCGGATGTGCGAACTAGGGTCATGGCGTTCCTCCAGAGCAATACGTTGGATGGGAGGATGATACACGCGACATCCTCATTGCCGGGTCTGAAGACCCGGCCTCCGGACAGCTCGGGCTTGAGATTCAGCCCGAGCTACGAGAACGCACCCGAGCCACGAGGACGCACCCGAGCTGCGAGGACGCGGAGTGTACGTAGCTCGGCCTGGGTTTCAAGGCCGAGGCCAACGCTCTACCGCACCGGCGCACCGAGAAACGCCGGATCGGTCGGCGTCGAGAGGCCCACGTGCTCGAGCATGATCGTGCCGGCCTCGGTGCGGTCGAACACCAAACGAACGGTCGCGATCTGACGCGGGTCGAATTCTGGCGACGTTCTGGCGAATTCCGCGATTGGCATCACGAACGTCTGCGGGATCAGCTCGAAGATCGTGCTGAAGCGCTGGGCATCTCGACCGGCTCGCCGATAGAGGCGAGTGTCCAGCGGCTTTCGCGCGATCCCAAACTGACTGAGCGGCAGGCGGACGACGTGCCCAGCCGTGTCCACGAGTTCGACCGTCAGATCGACCGGCGTTTGATCCGGCTCCGGCGTGGGCCGCTTCGGTTCTTTGGGCTTCGTCGGCGGTTTCACCGCGGGTTTCTTCACTGCAGGCTTCTCGCCGGCCTTCTCCTCCGGCTCTTCCTTCTTGTTCGGATCCTTCGGAAGCGAGCGTGGCCCGGGCTTGGTATTGGTAGCGGCCAGCGAGATATACACCGCGCTGCGGTCACTCACGCCCCATGTGGTGCGCACACCCTCGGGCACTGACACAGAGAACGACGCGGACGGGGCCGGCGCGCCTTTTGCGTCCGACCACGGCGGCACCGGCTTCTTGAGTCTCCGCGCCTCTACAGACTGTCGCGCGTACTCGATGGCGTGAGCATCCTTGGCTTTGTCATCTGCGGGGAAGAAGTTGTTCCACCCGAGCGTGACGGCGTTGTGATTCTGGTTGTCGCCGCCGCGCCCACGAAACGGCACCGCTTCTTCCTTCCACGCCGAGAGACCTTCGCCCGCGAGCACCACGCCGGGCACAGAGCCGGTCGTCAGGTCCACATCTTTATCAAACGACGCGAGTGTCTTGAAGCCGTTCTCCTGGAACTTGGTGGTGTACAGCGTCTTCGGCAGCCAGGTGCCAACCGTTCGATGGTCGCGGAACATCGGCACGTAGTCGCGCTTCTGATGCAGCGTAGCCTCAAGGAAACCCGAAATGAAGACCTTGCCCATCTGCCGCTGGGCTTCCCCATCGATGAGCGTGCGCAAATCGAGCGACCGCCCGCTCCGTGGTCCGTTGTCCTTGTTCTGCCACACGGTGTTCCACTGCCCGTGGTTGGCGCGATACATGAACACCATGGACTTGAACCACGGCTGGCCGTCCGTGAACTGCAGCCGTTCGTATTGCCTGGCGCCGACCGCCGTAGACACATCGCCGTCGTGCGATCCGTGAATGATCAGATAGTTGACGTTCTCGAGCGGCGTAAACACACTCGATGGTTTGTACTGCCCGTCCACCGGAGCAATCGCCACCACGGCCTTGATGTCGAAATTGAACTTGAACTCCTGTTTGAAGTCATCGGGGTAGTACTTCAAACGGTTGAAGGCGGCGGCAGTGGCCGCCGCCTCCCCGCCCCGGGAATGTCCCATCAGGGCGATCCGGGTCATATCCACGCGCCCGAAGAACGGCCCGTCTGTCGTCTCGTTGAAGGTCTTCCAGACCTCCAGATGCTTGAGCAGCAACCACGCGCGACCGTCGTTCTCGGCGCTGAGGCCGTTGATGAAGTTCTCATCCACCGACACCATGATGAACCCGCGCGACGCCAGCAACTCACCCAGGTATCCATACCCAGGATCCGAAAACTCCTGATAGTTGTGATTGCCGTGGACGACGAGCGCCAGAGGAAAGGGGCCGGGCCCTTCCGGATACCAGACACGCCCGTTGATCGGCGCCTTCTTGAGGTCGAAGCCGAAGAACTTCAACCGCTGCTTCGCGGCCGCGCCCGTGACCGTGGCAAACGGCGTGACATCGACGGCTTTGGTCTTGATCGCCACACCGGTGCGGAACTCCGCACGTTGTTTGTCGGTGCCGGAACCGTAGAAGAGCGTCTTGACGGCGAACGGACCACGGTCGGCCGGGTTCGGCGCCATGATCGTCTGCTTCGACAGGACTTCTGCCGAATCGTCCTTCATGAACTTCAGGGCCTGCGTGCAGCTGGCAGCGGCCACGCCGGCCGCCAGCAACACGACCGCAAGAGCGTGCCCGCCGGAGCGCGTAGCGCGAACGTGGGTCATCGCCATCGCAGTGTCACTCCATTGGCAGACGTGCCGCCATCAAACAACCGCAGGGCGTACTCCACCGTGAGCCGGTCCATCGTGAACGCCGCACCCAAAGAGACGGGCTTCTCGGCATCCGTCTCTGGCCGCCTGACACCGCCGCGAAACATCACCGAATACCCCTCAATCCAGCTGTAGCCCAGTTCCACGCCAGCGGCCGGAGCCGTCCAGCCTTTCCTGTGGGCGACCTGCGTAAACACGCCGAGGTCCAACGGCCCCGCGCCCCTGACCATCGACCACCCGAGCGCCACCTGCCGCGGAATCGGAAGCGTCACGCCGCCGTCACGCGAGTGCCGGCCGATGTTCTGGAACGCGATGGCCGCCGCGCCGCCAAACAGGTTTCGCGCCACGCCCACATCCGCGAGCAGCATGTGCTGGTTGATGCGCACCGGATTGAGCACGGTGGGCGCCGGCGACGCGATGTCCGACACGTACTTCGCGGCCGCGCCGACACGGAACCCCTTGAAGACGATGGCGCCTCCAACGGTGAAGAGCGCGCTCGTGCCGCTTCGATCCCCCTCGGCCCGCGTCACATCAGGCGAATACGGATAGCCCGCAGCATCGCCGTTGAACCCGACGAGCTGGGCGCCCCACCCGAATGTGGCAGACCACCTGCCGCCGGTGTAAATCGACCCCATCGATACCATCGTGGATGCGGGGCCGAGACGCGCCAAGGACAGATCGAACCCAGACCGCGCGCCAATCAACTGCGCGGGATTGTGGAAGATCACATCCTGATCGCGCCCGGCCACCCAGGCGTTGGCGAGCGCTGCCGTACGGGCGCTCGACGGGATGTGCAGGACCAACGGCCCAGTCGGCGGTGCCTGCGCAAACGCCGGCGACGCGGCAAGGGGCAGCCATCCGATCGCTGCGGCAAGAGGAAGTGCGAAACGGAACACGCGCATGACGCCAGAGTTTATCGCGAGTCGGCGAGATGGGTCGCGCAGTGACCGAAAACGAACGAGACAAAAAGACGTCGGGTGTCTTTTTGATGACGGCAGGCAAAAAGACACCCGACGTCTTTTTCGCCACCGGAACCGACGCCGGCCCGGGCGCGTATGGTTAAACTAACTATAATTCCATGCCCACAGACATCCACGACCATCTGCCGCTCAAGCCCGTCGATCTCGAGATTCTGCTCGCGCTCGCCGAAGAGGACCGCCATGGGTACGGACTCGTCCAGGCCGTCAGCGCACATACCAACAACCTGATCGTGCTCGACCCCGGCAATCTTTATCGCGTGATCAAGCGCCTGCTCGAGACCAGCCTGGTGGCCGAGGCCGGCAAGAACCCTTCAGATGATGCGGCCGGTGAACGGCGGAGGTACTACCGCTTGACGCCGCTCGGGGGACGAGTGCTCGCGGCCGAACTCGATCGCCTGCGCCGCCTGGTGAATGCCACCGCCACGCGCGCCGTGGCAAGGCGGCTCGCTCCATGACGCGCCCGTCCGCACCTCGGGCGTTCAGATGGCTGCTCGCCCTGTTCCCCCCGGCCTTCCGAGAGGTCTATGGTCCGGACATGTGCGACGTGTTCGTCGATCAACTCCGCGCCACACGGGCCAGCCACGGCCGCGGCGGTGTCATCCGTCTCTGGCTCCGCACCGGCCTGCGCATGACCATCGCTGCCGTGAGTGAACAGCGCGCCATACGTGCAACGCACAGGAAGCACCTGCCCATCGTTGACGATCTGATTGCCGACCTGCGGTTGACCCGCCGCAGCCTGCTCCACTCCCCGCTCTTTACCCTGGTCGCGGTGGGCGCTCTCTCACTCGGCGTCGGCGCCGTCGCCACGATCTTCAGTTCGATGAACGCGATCGTGTTGCGCCCCCTGCCGGGCACCACGGACGGCTCGCGGCTGGTCGGCATCGACCGGCGCTCTCCCGACTTCTCGGAAGGCGTCTCGGCGTCCCACAACTTCTACCGCTACGTCAGCGACCGCTCGCAGTCGCTCGCCGGCGTGGCGGTGTGGAGTCGGGTCCCGCTCACGATCGCCGTCGGCAGCGAGAGCCTCGCCGTCGGCGGCAATATCGTCAGTCCCAACTACTTCGATGTACTGGGTATCAGGCCGGCGGCCGGACGGTTCTTCGCCGCCGACTCCACCAGCAATGACCCGGTCGTCGTGGTCTCACACCAGTTCTGGCAATCGCGCCTTGCCGCGAATCCGGATGCGCTCGGGCAGACGGTGACGCTAAACGGTCGGCCCTACAGGCTGATCGGCGTGGTGGCTGAAGGGTTCAGCGGCGTCTTTACGCCGCTGCGGGTGGACGCGTGGGTGCCGGCCTCCGCACAACCGCACGTCAGACCCGGCCGAGATCTGACCGACGCGCCGTGGTTCCGGATGTTCGGTCGTCTCGCGGAAGGCATGGGCCCGGATCGCGCTCGCACTGAACTGGCGGGACTGGCCGCGACCTGGGCCGCGGCTGGCTCCGACCCCTACCCGCACTACAACAGCGTCCGCCTCGTGCCGCTGACCGGACTGCCAGACGATGCGCGGAAGGCCATCCTCGGATTCGGAGGGATGCTGCTGGGAGCGGCCGTACTGGTGCTGCTGATTGCGGGCGCCAACGTGTCGTCACTCTTCGCCGCTCGCGCCACAACGAAGCAACGCGAGATGGGACTGCGCACGGCTCTTGGCGCTCGGCGCGGCAGACTTGTGCGGCAGTTGCTGACCGAGAGCCTGACCGTGTTCGGCCTTGGCGCCTGTGGCGGTGTGCTGGTGGCGTGGGCTGCGACGTCAGCGCTCGAACGCCTCCCCATCCCCGGTGACTCTGGACTGTTCCTTGAACTCTCTCCGGATCTGCGCGTCGGCGCTTTCGCACTTCTGGTATCACTCGTCGCGGGGCTCGCCTTCGGCCTCGGTCCGGCGCTCCGCGGCGCCAGTCACAGTCCAGGTGGCCTGCTGCGCGAATCGTCCCGAGGCAGCAGCGGGCGCCGTTCAAGACTCACAAAGGTGCTGATCGTCGGACAACTCGCCGGCTCTCTGGTGCTGCTCGCTGTGGCCGGCGTATTCATCCGAGCACTCTCGCACGGCGGTGCCGTGGACGTCGGGTTCTCGGTCGAAGACGTGTCCACTGCTGCGTTCACCACCGAGGCCTATGGGTTCGATGAAGCGCAGGGGAAACAGTTCTTCATCGACCTCCGCCGACAACTTGAGAGCGCGCCTGGCGTGGCGAGCATCTCCTTCAGCAACTTCATTCCGTTGGCGGCTACGGCCAGCAGTGACACGGTCCACGTCGACGGCGCGCGCGCGTCCGTTCGCTCCGGCATCGTGGACACGGCGTACTTCACCACACTCGGCATTCCACTGGTGGCTGGGCGCGCTTTCGCCGGCTACGACACGGCCTCGGCCCCCAGGGTCGCCGTGGTGAACGATACGTTCGCTGCCGAGGTGTGGCCGAACAGCGCCGCCATCGGCAACTCGTTCGCGCTGGGCGAGACACGCGTGACCGTGGTCGGCGTGGTCCGCAGCATCAAACACTCCACGCTGGACGAAGCCGATGGGCCGTTTGTGTATTTCCCCATGTCGCAACGATGGCAGTCGGGTCAGACGTTGTTTGTCCGCATGACACGCGGATCCACGGGCGCGACCGACGCGATTCGTGCGGCGGTACGCGACGCGGCCCTCCACGTGCCCGTACCGACCGTCACCCGCCTGGCCGATGAAATTACGTTTGCCGTCTTCCCCCAGCGCGTGGCCGCGATCGTGACGGGCGCGCTGGGCGCGAGTGGGTTGCTCCTGGCCTGTGCGGGCCTCTACGGCGTACTTGCGTTTGTCGTCAGCACCCGCTCCAGGGAAATCGGCGTGCGCATGGCGTTGGGTGCCCGACCGTCGGACGTCCTTCGCATGATTGTGGGAGACGGCCTGCGCCTGGCCGGCATCGGCGTGATCATCGGCCTCGCCGGCGCGGTGGCCGCGACGCGTGTCGCCTCTGCCTATCTGCTTGGCGCACGCGCATTCGACGTCCCGACGTTTGCGGCCGTCACGGTGATTCTGCTGGTGGTGTCCGGCCTGGCGAGTTACCTGCCTGCGCGCCGCGCAGCCTCGACCGATCCGCTCAACGCGCTGCGCGCGGAGTGACCTTCCCAATGGCCCAGCAGCCTCATTCAAGGGGACAGGTGGGTGTCGGCGCCGCCATCCGTCAAGCGATCTCCGGCGTCATAATGCCCGACAGGAGACCTTATGATCACACGCCGGTACCTCGTCACAGGCAGCGCATTTGCCGCGATGGCGACCGCCACCGCAGCGGCGGGCACCGCCGCCGCCAGTTCGGATACCCCGCCGCTGGATGCGCCGCAGGAGGCTATCGACAACGCCGCCCTCAGGCGCATTGGCGACCAGACCACACAGGTCGCAGGCGCGCTCAACGGCGCTTTCCGCTCAAACACGCTGGCCTACGGATTTGTCCCCAAGCTTCGTGAGGCGTACACGCTTTATTGGAGAACCAACGGGAAATTCCCTGAATTCTGCGAGATCGGCAGCGACGTCTTCTACGACCTGTACGACTGGCATATCAAGAACGCGCTGCAGATTCCGGTCAGCCGCACGGCCGACGGCCGCATGGTCATTACGTTCATGTATACCCAGTTGATCGTGCGTGTCGATCAGCTTCCGGCGTACATCGGCGTGCCGTTCGACCGGCAGTAGGAATTGGCGCGGCTAAAGCCACGCCCTACGGCGGCCCGGCGCCACGCCCTACTTTGCGGTCGCCTCGATCCAGGCCGTGACTTCGCGGTCGAGCAGGTCGAGAGGCAGCGGACCGTTCCTGAGCACGGCCTCATGGAACGCCTTGATGTCGAACCGCGCACCCAGGCGCGCTTCGGCCTTCGCGCGCAGTTCGAGGATCTTCAGCATGCCGAACGTGTAGGCCAACCCCTGGCCGGCTTCGGTGATGTGCCTATCCGTTTCAGCGATCGAAGGGCCGGACTTGAATCCCGTGTTCTCTGCCATGTACGCGATGCCCTGCGCGCGCGTCCACCCGAGCGCGTGCACACCGCTGTCCACAACCAACCTGACCGCACGCCAGATCTCGTACGTGAGCCGGCCGAAGTCACTATACGGATCCCTGAAGAACCCCACCTCGCGCCCGAGGCGTTCGGCATACAACCCCCAGCCTTCTGTGTAGACCGTGATACCCAGGCCGCGCCGGAAGGCGCTGAGCGCGGTGTTTTCCTGCGTGCGCATGATTTGCAGGTGGTGCCCGGGCACGCCTTCATGGAATGCGAGGGCCTCCACCACATAGAGCGGACGCGCGCGGATATCCGACGTGTTGATGTTCACCCAGCCGGCGCGGCTGCCGTCGGCGGCGCCCAGGTCGTAGTAGCCGGCCGACTGGCGAATGGCAATGCGTTCGGGCATGGGTCGGATGCCGTACGGGGCGCGGGGCACGAGCGAGAACAGCCGCGGCAGCTCACCGTCCATCCGCTTTGACGCGAGCGCAACGGCCTGCAGGTACTGCTCCTCTGTCTCAACCGTGAACTTCGGGTCGGTCTGCAGGAAGGTCATGAACTCCGCGAGCGACCCCTTGAAGCCCGCGCGAGTCTTGACCTGCTCCATCTCCACGCGGAGCCGCGCCACTTCGCGCCGGCCGATCTCGTGCACTTCCTCGGGCGACAACTCCAGGGTGGTGTGCATCCGGATGCGATGCTGATAAAAGGCGGCGCCCTCCGGCAGGCTCAACAGGCCGAGCGTCGCGCGCGCGCCTGGGATGTACTCGCGACGCAGGAACTCGAGGAACGTCCGCAGGCCGGGCATCACCGAGTCGCGCAACGCCGCTGCGCCGTCGGCGACAATGCGCTCGCGCTCGGCCGCTGATACGGTGGCAGGTACTCGCGTGAACGGCGCGTAGAGCGGACTCTGCGTGACATCAGCCACAATTTGCGCCGCCACCGGCTCGTCGTAGCCGGTGAGTACGTCGCGCGGCACGGTGCGGCCCGACTTCAATCCCGCGCGAAGCATCGCGATGCGCTGCGTCGCATGCTCGGCGAACGATTGGAGCGTCGCGATGTAATTGTCGTACTGGCCGACGGCGTCGAAGCTGTACCGATCGGGCAGCGCGGGCAATTCAAAATGAAACCCCTCGCGACTGCCGATCGGAATCTCGAACGCACGGAAGCGAAGTTCCTGCCGGCGGTCGCGGAGTTGCCGGCTCAGGATCTCCGCGTCAAGCTGCGTTTCCGCCGGGAGGGTGGTGCGATCAATGGCCTCGAGCCGTTCGGCAAACCCCGTCAGAGCCGCGGCCTCGGCCGTGTATCTCGCCTCCGAGACGTCTTCCATGCGCCGCGAATACCGGGCCGACACTCCGGCGGGAAGCGGCAAGGTGAAACCGCGTCCGCGATACGCCGACACGTCCGACAGCAGGCGCGTGAATGCGTCCGGCGCCTGCGCGATGGGCTGTGTGGGGAGCGCGACGACGATCGCGAGGAGCAGGATGGAGAGGGGGGCACGACTCATGTGCGCATGGTAGCAGCCTCGACGTTGCTCCCAGCGCCGAGAGCCTACAATGCTGTCCATGCCGACCACCATCCTTCTTGTCCTCGCCTTGGCGGCCGCCGCCCCCGTCGCCGCTCAGGTCCCGGACGGCACAGCGCGTCCCACCACGGCGCCGGACATCGTAGCCCTGCGCGCGGAGGTGAACGACCTTCGCGACGAGGTCAGCGCGCTTCGAGCGCTCCTCGCAGACCTTCGCAGCGCGGTAGGCGACCGCCGCATGGGGACACCGGCGGCACAAGTGCCACAAGTGCCACAGATGACGCCTGAACAGATTGACATGCTCAAGTCGCAAATGGCGGACCTGGCGCAGACCAAAGTCGAGTCGGCATCGCGGCAGCCCGTGAAACTGTCGGGCACGATCCTGTCCAATACGTTCTTCAACTCCGGTACCGCGAACTGGCTTGAGAACCCAAATTTGGTGGACGGGTCAACAGCCGGATCCCCCACAGGGTCAATGTCCGGCACCGTGCGGCAGAGCCGCATCGGACTGGCGATGACCGGAGTGTCGGTCGGCGAGTGGACGGCTACAGGCGCGGTACTAGCCGACTTCTTTGGTGGTGTGCCTGGCTTCCAGACAGGCACCGCGATGGGCTTGCCGCGCCTTGTCTACGCCTTCGGGCGGCTCGAACGCGGCGGCACCGCGATTCAGGTGGGACAGGACCACGTTCTGCTCGCCCCACGCGACCCATCGTCGCTGGCGGCGCTCTCGTTTCCGATGTTGTTCCGCTCAGGCAACCTGTATCTGCGCGCACCCCAGGTGCGTGTCGAACAAGACCTGGGCCGGGGCTGGCACAGCGCAATCGGCATCGTCGCGCCGATCGCGGGCGATGCCGCCAACGCGTATCAGTTTGCTCCTGAAGCCGGAGCGGGCGAACGGTCGAAGACGCCTGCCTTCCAGGCCAGGCTCGGACTGGGTCGCGACGACCCCGACGCGCCTTCGGAAGCCGCGTTCGCCGTGTCGGGTCACGTTGGCAAACGACGATCGGCCGGGACCACATCGACATCGTGGGCAGCCGCAGTAGATTTCCACGTGCGTGCGGGTCGCATCGGCGCGGCGGGCGAATGGTTCATCGCGGAAAATGCCGAGGCGTTTGGCGGTGCGTTGTCGCAGCCTGGAAAGGCGTCGGGCGGCTGGATTGAAGGGCAGCTCGCGCTGAGCACGCGTGCGGCCCTCAACGCCGGTCTCGGCATCGACCAACCCGACAACGCCGTCGGCGTTCTGGCGCGTGTCAAGAACCGCACCTTCTTCGGCAACGTGATGTTCTCGATCAGCCCTGAGCTCGCCACGTCGATCGAGTATCGCTGGCTCGAGACACGGGGTGGCCTTCAGCCGGTCAGTAGAAGGAACCACCATGTGAACGCAGCGTTCGCGGTGAGGTTCTGAACATGCGGGCCCGCAACGTCGCACTGGTCGTTGTTCTAGCCGCCGCGACCCTCAATGTCGGACTGGCGCGGCCTGCGGCCGTGCAGGTCGGGCTCGCGGGGCAGGTGGCGACGAAAACCAGGGACGGCGCCTCACCCGCCACAAGCGTGGTTTATGCGGAACCGATCGGCGGCGCCGCACCACGCGTGCGACCAGCGACCGCGACAATGGCGCAAAAGAACAAGTCGTTCGCTCCAAGGGTTATGGGCATCCCTGTCGGCACCACCGTGACATTCCCGAACGAGGACGCTATCTTCCACAACGCGTTCTCGTTGTCTGGGCCCCAGCCGTTCGACCTCGGTCTCTATCGCGGAGGCGCGTCGAAGGACCGTGTCTTCTCGCAGCCGTCGGTCTACAACGTCTTCTGCAACATCCATCCGCAGATGGTGGCGTTTGTTGTGGTGGCTCCCACACCCTGGGTGACAACGACGGCCGCCGACGGCGCGTGGCGCCTGGATGTGCCGGCGGGTCGCTACCGCGTGACGGCTGTTTCTGAACGAGCCGCCCCCGTCTCGGTGGAGGTGCAGGTTGCGGGCAACGCGACCAATCCTGTTCGGATTACGCTCGACGAGTCTGCGTTTGTCCAGGCGCCGCGCACCGACAAGTTCGGCAAGCCGTATCCGGCGTCAGCGTACAAAGGCAAATAGATTCAGGCTCGTTTCATCCGGTACGCCTGGACGGCCGCACTGATGCCCTTGATGGCCATCGGTGGCACGGGCTCGGCGGCCACGAGATCACGCACGAGCAGGTATGTGGCCTCACTCATCAGCACCTCGTGTGGTTCGGCGGCCGAACACAAACGCGACCCCAGGTTGACCGGGGCGCCGATCGCCGTGTGATCGAGGCGGTCATCGCTGCCGATGCTGCCAACGACCACATCACCTGTGGCGATGCCGATGCCGACGGCCAGGGGCGGGCGCGTGGGGTCGGCCGCGCTGGCGTTCGCCACTGCACGCTGAATCTCCACCGCCGAGCGAATGGCGTTGAGCGCCATGTCGGGGCCGACGAACTGGGCGAATACCGCGTCGCCCATGAACTTGTCGACGTCGCCGCCGAAGCGCTTCACGATATCGGCTTGCAGGTGCAGGTACTCGTTGAGCAATGTCACGGTGTCTTCGGGAGCACGTTGCTCGGCAAACGACGTGAAACCGCGGATGTCGCTGAAGAGCACCGTCATCGCGCAACGTTCACCCTTATGCCGTTCGCCAGGCGTGGCTCCCCGATGAATCATTTCCACCGTCGAATGCGACATGAACTTCTCCATGTCGGCGCGCTCTCGAAGTCCGGCAGTCATCGTGTTGAACGACCCGGCGAGCGCACCAAGCTCGTCCTGCCGGGTCACGGGCAGCGTGACGTCGTAGTGTCCAGCGGTCACCCGTTCGGTGGCCTGGACCAGTTGTCCAATCGGGGCCGTCAGTGAGCGGGCAAACACCGCGCTGCCGGCGATGCCCGCTGCGGCTGCCACCAGTCCCATCAGGAGCAGACCAAGCTGGATGCTCCGATACGGCGCGAGCGCCCGGTCAATCGACCTGAGGCTGACAACTCGAATAGGGCTGGGGCCCCGACTGGCGACGCCGACGGCCTGGAATCGCTCGCCGTCAATCGACACCTGGAGCGGGCTCGCCAGCACCGCATCGGCCCCGAGATCAGTCGACGTGCGCCAGGGAAGGCGTTCGACGCGCAGGGTACTGCCGGCCACCCCCTGTGCGGAGAGGATGACGATGTCCTGTTCACTCACCTTCGCCAGCGCCGCCGCCCAGTCGTCGTCCACCGGAGCGGCCGCAAGCACGAATCCAAACACGGTGCCGCCCGCCTCGGCTGCCGCCAGCTCGCCCTGGAAAGGCCGGCCGTCAACAGCGAAGTAGCCGCCCGCAGGCTGCCCCCGGAGCGTCGGCTCGATCCAGGTCGACGCGATGTCCGGAAGCGCGAGCGGTGCGAACGTGTCGGTGCGCGCCACGACCCTGCCTGACGTATCGAGTGCGATCAGCAGTTCCCGACGGCCGTGCGTCTGGAGGTAGCTGGCAAGAAAATCACGAATGGTGGCTTCGTCCGTGCCAAACAGCGCACGCAGGTCGGGAAAGGACGCGACCAGCTCCGCGACAAGTCGAAGCTGGCCCGCGCGCTCGCTCTCTGCCGCGACCACGGTGTTGCGGCTCCGCTCGAGGTCAGCGGAAATGCGATCACCCACCGCCCGGTTCGCCATCACGCTCACGACCGTGAGGGTAGCCACGGTCAGGCCGACGACGAGGACACTTTGAACGCCAAGAAGGCGCGCACGGAGCGAACGGAAGCGCATGCGCGCTCACGATAACACCCGCGGTGGAAACCCGGTCAGTAGAACTTGCGCGTCAGGTTGAACCCGAGATGCCAGTGTTTGGTCGCCGGGCCACCATGGCCCACCTGGGTCAGCGTGGTGCCGAACGCGTTCGACACATTGAGCTGGAACATGTGGCCTCCGGCTCGCTTCTCGATGCCAAACGTCATGAGCGAGGTGCCACCGTCGTAGCCTGAGACCCGCGGCGCGACTTCGGCCACCAAATACGCGCGCGAATTGCCGAGGCGAATCCGCGTCCCCACGCCGAGCACGAGGGTGTTCTTGTCCGAGTCCGGGAACTCCGGCGTCGCATTGGCCACGAAGATCGGCTGGAGATAGACAGCTCCGCGATCGCCCATGCGGTGCGACAACACGCCGCCCGCCACAAACGAGTACTCTTCGCGGAAATTGTTCTGCCCCTCGATGGCGCCGACGACGTCGAATGAGAGACCGCGGCCGTCATGTTGCGCCACCATCTGGCGCTGCGCGAGGAACTGGATATTTCGCGACCCGGTACGATGGACAGTCAATTGGGTGCCGGCTGCCAGTCCGAACCGGAGTTCGAATCCGGTCGTCGCCGAACTGTCAAAGCCGAATCCATTCTCGAAGAACTGCCCCACCGACCCGTCGTTAATCGCGTAGGTGAACCGGTGCGTGATGCGGAAGGCCATCTTGCCTTTTGGCAACCGCAGCGTCGTGGGGAGCGCACCCAGCGTGAAATCGGGCTCGCCCACCACCACCTGAAGGTCGCGATCGGGATCGTCGGTGGCGGCCACCGCCTGTGCCGCGGCCGTCGCCGGCACCACCATCGCCACCATCGCCCACAGTACTTTTGTCCACACACGTCTCATCACGGTCTCTCCCTTGGTTGTTCTCATAGTAAAGCTGATACCGAAAGGGGGACGGGTGTGTTTTCCACAGAATCGACCCAAAAGGGGACAGGCCTCTCTCGCCAAAGGGTGAGAGGCCTGTCCCCTTTTGGTTCGATTCTGTGGAAAACACACCCGTCCCCTTACTTCCCTCGAAAACCATTACCCAAACCGAAAACGGGCGGCGACGATAGACTGGGCGCCGAATGAGTCTGCACTCAGAGACGGTTCGATCGGCCGGCCTGGTCGGTTACAAAGCGGTCTCGGACATCGTCGGCAAGGCTTCAGTGCTGGCCATCCTGATGATCGCGGCGCGGACGATGTCGGCGCGTGACTTCGGGCTGCTGGCCCTCGCCACCACCCTCGGATGGATCGCATCAGTCGCCAGCGACTTCGGCCTCCACTGGCGCTTGCCGCAGGCACACCGATCGCCGATGCGGTGGCTCGTACCGGGTACCGTATGCCCGATTCACTTGATGGCTGGGCTGCTTTCGAAGAGGACGGGCAGCCCACGACAACGATCGCTGGCCCATTGAACAGCGCGTGCTGACATCGCTACGGACATTCTCGCCGCAGGGGTGGCGCCTGATACGCTGCTCTCTCGATGACTGCGCGCCGATGTGTCCTCTTGTTCGTGTTCGCCGTGGTTGTCGCCGGCCAGTATTTGATTGCCCGCAATGACGAAGGGAACCCGGGCGACGTCGGTCGGTGGACCCGCATCGACTGGGCTCCCCTCTCCGGAATGGCGCCCTACACCTGGGCGTTCTGTCTGAGCGCCTATGATGCGGCCACGGCCGGAGCGGCAGAAGCAACGCAGACTGCGCGGCGCGACAACCTCCGCACCGGGTGTGGTGGATTTCCTTTTTCACGGATGAAACGTGTAAGACCTCTGAGGTCCGACCTCAGAGGTCCTTTGCGTTGAGGAACATCAGGAACTCTTCGCCCGCGTCTGCCTCGAATCGCCACGACCGATCCCGCCACTCGAAGGCCAGCGCCCGGGCGTGCAGCGCGTGAAACGTCATTCGCAGCGCGCGCCTGTCTTCGTCTGTCAGGCGCCCCTCAACAAGGCGGAGATAGCGCTGCTCGTCGGCACCGTAGAGTTTGTCGCCGACGATTGGATAGCCGGCGTGCGCAAGGTGGATGCGAATCTGGTGTTTGCGGCCCGTGAGGGGCGAGACGTCCACCAGCGAAAACGGCGCATCGCCGCGCACAAACGCCCGGACCAGCCGCACCCGAGTCTGGGCGGCCGCGCCGTCGGCCCGCACACAGTTTTTGATGGCCACCGGACTGTTTTCGTCTTTGCCCAGAGGCGCGTCGATGAGCCACTCGGCCGGCGGCACGTGCCCTTCCACGATGGCCCAGTAGGACTTGTCGGCGGCACCGGGTCCAGCACCCGAGACAAGGCGGCCGAGCTCGGCGGCAACGATCGCCCCCTTGGCGATAAGCACCACACCGCTGGTCTCGCGATCGAGTCGATTCACCAGACGGCCTTCGGCATCTCCCAGATGCAGCCTGACGCGGCCGATGAGGCTTGAGAGCGGTCCGTCCTTGGTGGGATGGCAGACCAGTCCGGCCGGCTTGTTCACCACGAGCAGGTGCTCGTCTTCGTGAATGACGGGAAACAGCGACGCGTCAGTCGGCAGTCGACAGCCCCTTGCGTGCTTCGAGGAAGTCACGGTATTTGCTGCGCAGGTTGGACAAGTCCGTCTGGTCCACCTTCAACTCGCGGCCGACCCGTGAGATCTCATTCGCCTCGACGTTGAAGATGCGTTCGTCCACGGCGGCCACCGCGTAGAGACAATCGATGAGCGACACTTTCTGCTCGTAGGTCGCCACACGTTCGAGTTCGCGGGTCACCAGAAAGTCGTCCGTGGCGCCAAACAGCTTCTGCTGGGACCGAGCCATCTGGACGACCAGCGCGGCCTGGCCATCGGTCACGCCGCCCTTCTTGATCACCAGATCTTCCATGGCCGCCACTTCGTCAGCGGTCACCTCATGGTCGGCATTGGCCACACGCGACAGGATGAACGCGAACGACGCGAGGTATTTGGCGCGATCGGGCTCAAGGCGATCGAGTTCAGCGGCGATACGCCGGATCGTGTCGCCGCCACTGCGCTCGCCTTCGGTAGACATTCCCAGCAGGTCTCGGATGATACGCATGATGTGACCGTGTCAGAACAGCCCGACGACCTTGCCGTGGTCGTCGAGGTCGATGTACTCGGCCGACGGCACTTTCGGCAATCCGGGCATGGTCATGATGTCGCCGCAGACCATCACGATGAATTCCGCGCCGGCGGCCAGACGCACTTCGCGCACGTTGACCATGTGACCGGACGGCGCCCCGCGAAGGGCGGGATCGGTGGAGAACGAGTATTGGGTCTTGGCCACGCACACGGGATAGTGGCCGTAGCCGTCTTCCTGCAACTTGCGGATCTGCGCCCGTACCTTGCCATCGGCCGAAACATCCGCCGCGCCGTAGATCTTCGTCGCGATGGCCTTCATCTTCTCCCACAGCGGCAGATCGTCTTCGTAGACGAAGTGGAACGCGGAAGGGGTGCTGTCGATCACGGCCACAACGGCCTTGGCAAGATTCTCGGCCCCAGCTCCGCCATGTGCCCAGTGCGTAGCCAGCACCACCGGGACACCGCTGGACGCCATGATGTCCTGCAGCTTCGCGATTTCGGCGTCCGTGTCGTCGGGAAATCTGTTGATGGCCACCACACACGACAGCCCGTAGTGCGTGCGCACGTTGTCCACATGGCGCTCGAGGTTTGCCAGGCCGCGTTCGAGCGCACCGAGGTCTTCCTGCCCGAGCGCCGCGCGCTCCACGCCGCCGTGGTACTTCAAAGCCCGAATCGTGGCCACGACGACGCAAGCATCGGGCCGCAGGCCCGACTTTCGGCACTTGATGTCGATGAACTTCTCGGCGCCGAGATCCGCGCCGAACCCGGCTTCGGTCACCACATAGTCGGCCAGCTTCAACGCCGTGCTGGTGGCCACGACCGAGTTGCACCCGTGCGCGATGTTGGCGAACGGCCCACCATGCACAAACGCGGGGTTGTTCTCGAGCGTCTGCACCAGGTTCGGTTTGAGGGCGTCGCGCAGCAGCACGGTCATGGCACCATGCGCCTTCAGGTCACTCGCCAGCACAGGTTTCTGGTCTCGCGTATAACCAACCACGATCTTGCCGAGGCGTGTCTTGAGGTCTTTCAACGAGGTGGCCAGACAGAAGATCGCCATGACCTCGGAGGCGACGACGATGTCGAAGCCGTCTTCGCGGGGATAGCCGTTGCCGGGCCCGCCAAGCGACGCGACGATCTGCCGCAGAGCGCGGTCGTTCATGTCCACCACGCGTTTCCACTGAATGCGCCGGACGTCGATGCCCAGCGCGTTGCCGTGGTGGATGTGGTTGTCGAGCATCGCGGCCAGCAGATTGTTGGCCAGTGCGATGGCGCTGAAGTCTCCGGTGAAGTGGAGGTTGATGTCCTCCATCGGCACGATCTGGGCGTGCCCGCCGCCGGCCGCACCGCCCTTCATACCGAACACCGGCCCCAGGCTCGGCTCGCGCAGGCAGATGATGGCCTTCTTGCCGAGGCGGTTCAGGGCGTCGCCCAGTCCGACGGTCGTTGTGGTCTTGCCTTCGCCCGCCGGTGTGGGGCTGATCGCTGTCACCAGGATGAGCCGGCCATTCGGCCGGTCCTTCAGGCTGTCCACAAAATCGAGGGACACTTTCGCTTTGTAGTGCCCGTAGGGCTCCAGACTCGCTTCAGGAATGCCGAGGCGGGCGGCCACCTCGGTCACGCGCTTCATGGTGGCCTGCTGGGCAATTTCGATATCACTGGACGGCACGGGGAGCTCCTTGGGGTTTCACACGAGGCATGAAGGGTCTGAAGGAACCCAGCAAAAGGTATTGTCCCACACGAAGATCCTCCACAACCTTCACGTGACGAGGCATGAAGGGTCTGAAGGAACCCTGCGGGCAGCATGGTCCCACACGAAGATCCTCCACAGCCTTCACGCCTCGTGTAAAACCGTCGTGGACTAACGGTTCTGGACGAACTGCCACCCGAAGCGGCCCTTGATGCAGAGGTGGCCTTCGGTGACGTCGTGATCGTGGGGTGAGGTGACGCGGACAATCGAATTGTCCTGGACGTGCAGTTGGAGCGTGCAGCCGACACCACAGTAGGGGCAGATGGTGTCGGTCACCGCTTGCTTCGATTCGTCCCAAGTGCCGGCCTCGCGCATATCGTACTCCGACTTGAACATGAGGGCGCCCGTCGGGCACACCCCGATGCAGTTGCCGCAGTAGACACACGCCGAGTCAGGCAGGGGCGTGTCGAACTCGGTGGCGATCGTCGCGTTGAAGCCGCGGCCGGCCACTGCAATGGCGAAGGTGTTCTGCGCGTCGGTGCCGCAGGCTTCCACGCACTTGTAGCAGAGCACGCACTTTGAGTAGTCACGCACGTACAGGTCGTTGTCGATCTTGACGGGCTGCTTCACCGTGGCTTTGGCGCCATGCCCCTGCGCGTCTCCCGTATCAAACCGATCCGGTTCTGCGGCGTATCGCTCCATGTCGGCCAGGAACTTCGGGTCGGCCGTGGAGAGGTCTACGGACGAGCCCAGCAGCTCGAATACCAGCTTCCGGCTATGGCGCACGCGTTCAGAGTCGGTCTGCACCACCATCCCCGGCTCGGCAAGGCGCGAACAGGCGGGAACCAGCACGCGCGAGTTTTCCACCTCAACCACACACACGCGGCACACATTCACGGGCGTCAGGCTCTCGAGGTAACAGAGCGTCGGGGTATCGATGCCCACAGACTTGCAGGCCTGCAGGAGTGTGGTGCCCTCGGGCACGCGCACGTCTTTGCCGTCGATCTTCAGATCAACCGCGCGCACGAAGGTGAGAGGGACTGCTTCCATGGCCTTATGTGTTTATCACCGGGCCATGCAGTAGTGATTTTTGGATCGCGCTTTGCACGGCGCTGGCGGCGGTCTGACCAAGCCCGCAGATGGACGCGTCACGCATGACCATGGCCAGATCATTGATCAGCGTGACTTCGTTGGCCGAATCGCCACTCTTCGCGGCCACCAGGCGGTGCAGCGCTTCCTCCTGGCGAATGGTGCCGATGCGGCACGGTACACACTGGCCACACGACTCGTCGCGGAAAAATGCCGCGATGCGAATGAGGATGTCGCCCAGGTCCACGCGGTCGTCAAAGAGCATGATGACGCCCGATCCCAGCGTGGCCCCGGCCGCGCGCGTGCCTTCAAATGTCAGCGGCATGTCGAGTTCGTCCGGGGTGACGAAGACGCCTGCCGCCCCACCCAACAGCACGGCCTTGAGCGCACGGCCCTCCGCCACGCCACCGGCCAGGGCAATAACGTCGCGAAGCGATATGCCGAACGGCGCCTCGTAGAGGCCTGGTTTCGTGACGCATCCGGACACGCAGAACAATTTGGTGCCCGATGATCCCGACGTCCCAGACGCGGCGAACGCTGGCCCGCCATGCGAGAGGATCTCGACCACGTTGGCAAAGGTTTCCACGTTGTTGACCACGGTCGGCTTGCCGAAGAGGCCGGCGTTTACCGGGAAGGGCGGCTTATTGCGCGGCTCCCCACGCAGCCCTTCCAGAGAATTGAACAGCGACGTTTCTTCGCCGCAGATATAGGCGCCGGCGCCACGTCGCAGTTCAATGTCGAACCGCACCCCTTCACCCATGATGTTGTCGCCGAGCCATCCCCTGGCCCGCGCTTGCGCGATGGCATTCTGCAGACGCTGGGTGGCCTTCGGATACTCACCGCGAATGTAGAGGTACCCCTGCTCGCACCCGGTGGCATACCCGGCGATGGTCATGGCCTCGACCAGCGCAAACGGGTCTTCCTCCATGATCACGCGGTCCTTGAACGTGCCCGGCTCCGACTCGTCGGCGTTGCACACCAGATAATGCGGTCGCGCCGGATTTCTCGCAACGGCTTCCCACTTGCGTCCCGTGGGGAACGCCGCGCCACCCCGACCCAGCAGTTTCGAATCGTTCACTTCCCGCAATACGCGCTCGGGCCCAAGCGCCAGCGCGTTGCGCAGGGCCACGTAGCCGCCATGGGCGCGGTACTCGTCCAGGCTTGACGGGTCGGCGACACCCACGCGCTTCAGCAAACGCAGCGCCGGATCGCGCGGCTCCACTGTCTGTGGCGCCATCGTCTTTTGCGGCGCTCGTGCGTCACCAGATTCGATGGCCCACACGATGTCGTCGAGCGTGACATGTGCCATCGCCTCGTCGCCCCGTGCCTCGCCCGCGCGCTGCACCAGCGCCGCCGGCGCCTGCTCGCAGAGACCCAAGCAGGGGCTCCGCACCCACGTCGCCGCCCCCTCGTGCGGCGTGCTGCCTTGGTGGGGCGTCCACGCCGGCCCAACCCTGGCCTCGAGCGCCCGGCACATTCCTTCGGCGCCTTTGATGCGGCAGGCAATGTCGTCGCACACATGAATGGTGCGCGGCGCACGTGGCTGTGTCGCGAACATCGCGTAAAACGAGGCGACGCCGAATCCTTCGGCTGGCGGCACCGAGAGTCTGGAGCAGATGTGATTCAGTGCGCCCGGGCTGACCCAGCCAACGCGCGCCTGCGTGGCGTGCAGCGCCGGCAACAGCAAGTGCCTTGCCGGAGTGGCCGACCCGATGGCCGCGTCAATCGCCTCGCGCTCGTCCTTCGAGGCCGCCGCCCCGGGAATCAGGTGCAAATCCACGTCAGCGTGTTCCTCCGGCAGCGCCCGCCCCGACGGGTTCGGGCGCGGCCACCGGCACAATCTTCTCCACCCGCACGGCCGCCGCTTTGAACTCTGCGGTGCCCGATTTCGGATCCACGGCGTCGATCGTGAGAATGTTCGTCTCCACCTCGTCAGGGAAGTGCAGCGTCATGAACGTGAGTCCCGGCCGCAGACCCGGATCAATCTTCATCTGGGCTTCCACCGAGCCGCGACGCGACACGATGCGCACCACTTCACCGGGCGTCATCTGCAGGCGTTCTGCGTCTTCGGGCGAAAGCTCGATGCGTTCGCCGTGCCGCAGCGGCGAGGTGTAGCCGCCGGTCATCACACCGGTGTTGAACGAATCAAGCCGGCGTCCAGTGGTCAACCGCAGCGGAAACTCTTCGCTGAGCAGGTCCACAGGTGGCGAGTGATGCACCACCTGGAACGGCGCTCGCGGACCAGACACCGGCTCGTCCCACAATCGGGTGTGCAGCGTCGGACTGCCGGGATGATCGTCAGTCGGGCACGGCCACTGCAGGCCGTTGAGCGCTTCGAGCCGCGCGTAACTCATGCCGCCATGCCACGGCGACAGGCGACGAATTTCCTCCCACACCTCGGCGGCCGTTGGCGCGCCCCAGTCCTTCCCCAGCCGCCGGGCCAGCTCCGTCAGGATATCGATGTCGTCTTTCGCCGCACCCGGAGGATTCAGCGCTTTTCGCACACGCTGCACGCGGCGCTCACTGCTGGTCACCGTGCCTTCGGACTCGCACCACGAGGCCGCTGCCGGCAGCACCACATGCGCCACCTCGGCCGTCTTCGTCAGGAAAATGTCCTGCACCACCAGATGCTCCAGGCCCTCGAGCAGTCTGCGCGTGCGCTTGGCGTCTGCCTCGGACTGCATCGGATTCTCGCCCAGCACAAACACGGTCTTCAGTTCGCCGTGCTCCATCGCTTCGAACATCTGGCTCAGGTGCCAGCCCTTCTTGTCGGGTATCGTGCCGCTGTATTCCTGCTCGAACTTTGCGCGCAGCACCGGGTCTTCCACATCCTGGCCACCGACAAACTTGTTCGGGATGGCGCCCATGTCGCCGCCGCCCTGCACGTTGTTCTGGCCGCGCAGCGGGACGAGTCCCGAACCCCATCGGCCCACGTGGCCGGTCAGAAGCGACAGGTTGATGATGGCAAACACGTTGTCCACGGCGTTGTGATGTTCGGTAATCCCCAGCGTCCAGCAAATCTGCGCGCGATCCGCCCGCGCATACGAATGGGCCAGATCGCGAATGTCCTCGGCCTTCACGCCGGTCAGCGTCTCGCCATGCTCCAGCGTGTACATCTCAACTGCGGCCTTGTAGTCCGCAAACCCGGAGGTGGCCCGCTCGATGAACGCGGTGTTGCACAACCCCGCCGCGATGATCTCTCGCCCAATCGTGTTGGCCAGCGCCACGTCCGATCCCACTTCAAGGCCCATCCACACGTCGGCCCACGCGACGGAACTGGTCCGTCGCGGATCGATGGCGAACATCCGCGCCCCAGTCTGCTTCCCCTTCAACAGATGGTGGAAGAAGATCGGGTGCGTCTCACGAGCGTTCGATCCCCAGAGAACGATGAGGTCTGTCTCTTCGATCTCGCGGTAGGCGCTCGTGCCGCCACCTGCCCCGAACACCGTCGTCAGACCGACGACGCTGGGGGCGTGTCAAGTTCTGTTGCAACTGTCGATGTTGTTGCTGCCCAACACCCCGCGGGTGAACTTCTGTGCGAGATAGTTCACTTCGTTGGAGGCTTTGGAGCAACTGAACATCCCGAAGCTCCACGGTCCGTGCGCACTGGTGACACGGCGGAATCCGTCCGCCGCGCGATCGAGTGCTTCGTCCCATGAGGCTTCGCGCAGTTTCCCCTGCTCTCGCACGAGTGGCTGCGTCAGTCGCGTGTATTTTGCGCTCATGCGGGGAGCTTAACATGGCGTGGCGGGCCTGGGGATGGCCGGCCTTGCGTTCCTTCTGACGACGATGCCATCGTCGTCGCAGGGACCATCTCACACGACCGACCTTGCTCGTTTCATGTCGCATTCATCACCGACGCGGCACCTGCGCCGGTCGAGTCCGTATCGGCAGTGCTCACTCGGGCCAGATCGAGCCCCGTGTGGGACGGCTTGGCGTGCAGCCGACCGCAGCGCGTGTCATCATGGCGCCGCGGCGGCTGACGCCTGCCGTTAGCCCGACAAACAATATGGAGCACTCTGATTTCAAGGTAGGGGTGGAGTTCTTCACCGAGACCGGCCGCTGGCGGTGCACCGACATCGGGACCAGGGTCATCGTCGCGGTTCGCCTCGATAAAGAGGACCCATCCTGGTACAACGGACCACCCTACGCGGTGGCCGAGATGGTGTTCGATGAATACGACACCGAGGGTTGCTCACTGAACGAAGAAGTCTGTACGACAGAAGCCGACCGATAGCCCGGCAACCGCAGTCAGACGATGTAAGGTAAAACATGCCTGAGCTGGCGCGGTTCTTCGGTATCGTGATCCGGATGTTCGTCGAGGCGGGCGAGCCGCACCATCGGCCCCACTTTCATGCCCATTATCAGGAGCATGCCGCCGTGATCGCCATCGACACGCTTGAAGTGCTTGGCGGTGAACTACCCAAGCCACAGCAGCGCTTGGTCGAGGCCTGGGCCGAGATTCATCGGGCCGAACTGGAGCAGGCGTGGACCCTCTTGCAATCTGGTCGTCCGCCCGTCAAGATCGACCCACTCAGGTAGCCACATGACGCACTCCATCCATCACGTCGAGGCGTTCTCAATCGTTGGGCCGTACACGCTGGCCGTGACGTTCGGCGACCGTTCGCGACAGGTCATCGACTTCCGCCCAGTGCTCCGTGGCGAGTTGTTCGGTCCCTTGCGCGATATCGAGGTGTTCAATCGAGTGCGCCTCGATGCCGAGGTCGGGACACTGACGTGGCCCAATGGCGCGGACTTCGATCCGGCGACGCTCCATGATTGGCCGATTGTTCGCGAGGCCTTCATCGCGATGGCCGATTCGTGGCAAGAGAAGGCTAGCGAAGAGCGGGCTAACATCCAAATGGAGCCGACGCGCCGCTGAACTGCGTCGGCGCGCGGCTCGTTTGTAACGTTAGGCCTCTCGGACCACGTTTGGCTCAGACTGATTGAACGGCTACAGTAGACCCGTGGACACCATCGCGCTGACTCGTCATGAAACCGAGGCTCGGCTGACCGCCGTGGCTCCGGCGATTCGTGCGCTCGGCGTCGTTCGATTGGCGCTGTTCGGCTCCGTTTTGCGCAACCAGGCCCGGCCCGATAGCGACGTAGACCTCCTCGTTGAGTTCGCGCCAGGCCAGAAGACGTTCAACCATTTCGAAGCGTTGGCCGACTTGCTTGAGCGCGCGCTCGGACGCTCGGTTGAACTTTGACTACACCCTCGTCTGGGATGTTGTGACGACAAGGATCCCTGAATTGAGCGATCAGATCTCATCGATACTCAAGGCCTAACCTCGCGTTGCACCAGACGGCCGCCGGTGCAATCATGTGCGGCCACTGGTGAACGCGGGCGTCAGACGGCGAATTACGGAAAGGCAAACGCATTGAACATAAGTCGCTTGATCGTGTCGCTTCTTTTCATCAGCGTGGCTCTGCTGGCACAGGATCCAGCTTCGGATCTCCTGCGAAGTCTGACGAAGTCGCTCCCGGAACTGCCTGGCACACAGGTCGAGCTGAGAGCGGATCCGCCATTGAGCTTCGAGGGCATCTCCGCAGTCACGACGGACAAGCGGGGCAATATCTACGTCCTTCATCG
>JBKJQX010000070.1:0-12035 GCA_046594875.1 Vicinamibacterales bacterium | reverse complement strand
TGCGGTTTGATGTTGCCGGCGTAGAGGACGAATGGCGCGTTCAGTATGAAGCGATCGCGCACACGGGCCACCTCAGCCTGGTCGGGCGGTTCCAGGAACCGCAGGTCCAGCCCGTTGTGGATCACATCGATTTTGTCGGCGGGCGTGTGCAGGTAGTGCTGGATGTCGTCCTTGCTCGCCTGTGACACGGTGATCACCCGGCTGGCACGCCGGGCGCCGAGCGCCATGAACGTACGGGCATAGGCGTACGCGGCGCGGTTCGGGAGGTACTGCGGGAACCGCAGGTGGATGCAGTCGTGGATGGTCACGACCACAGGCCCGATCGTCAACGGCGACACCACGTAGTGGGGCGCGTGAAAGAGCTGGACGCCCGCGCGTCGAACATCGAGGGGCACGCTCAATTGCTCGCGCACCGAGTAGTTGGGCGAGCGGTCAACGAGGGGTTCAAATCGCGGCCCCAGCGATCGCACAAAGTCCACGTCGTCGGGCCGGCAGATGAGGACGTAGTGTTCCGGCGTGTCCTGCTTGCCGAACTCGCGCACGAGGTTGCGGACGTACGTGCCAATGCCGTAGTCGTGCAGCTTGCGCGCGTCGATGGCTATGCGGACGGGAACCACGCTATTGATTCTATCGAATGGCGCGGCCGCGCATCGCGAGCCACGCCCGCAGCAGTGGTGCCCAGAGGGGAGAGTGCTTCTCGTAAAACCGCAGGTGGCTTCGGTCGTAAAGCGGCGACACGGCCTGGCCCGTGGCGGCAAATGAGCCGCCGCGCAGGTGGAGGATCTCCACGGCGGGCGTGAAGAGGATGCGGCCGCCTCGCGCGCGCAACGCGGCGCAGAAATCGACGTCCTCCTCGTACATGAAATAGCGCTCGTCGAGCAGGCCCGCCTCTTCAGCCGCTGCACGTCGCACAAGCAGGCACGCACCGGAGACCCAATCGACCGTCCGTTCCTGGGAGACGTGTCGCGCAATGTAACGCCGGGCCCAGGGCCTCTTGCTGGCAGCCAGCTTCACCCGAAGCCGCTGCACCGCCTCGCCCCAGGGCGACAGCATCGGGCCGAACGACACTTCGGGCGAGAGGCTGGCATCCACCAGCCGCGGCCCCGCTGCAACGGCGCCTGTGGCTTCGAGGCGTGCCACCAGGCGATCGACCGCGCCTTCGGGCACCACCGTATCGCTGTTGAGCAACAGGATCAGGGGGGCCGACGTGCGCCTGATGCCGACGTTGTTCGCCGCTGCAAACCCGATGTTTTCGGGCAACGCCACCACATCCACATCGGGCCATTGTTCCGTCACCCGGGCCAGGCTCATGTCGGTGGACGCGTTGTCCACCACGCAGATGTGGTGAGGCGTCGCCGGCGGTGCGTTTCGCAGCGCCGCCAGGCACGCCACTAAATGGGCCGCGGTGTTGTAGTTGACGATGATGATGTCGAGCTGGGGTGTCATGTGCGCGACTCCCCACGGACCGCACGTTCAAGAGTGGTGCGAAGGACCGACGCGGTGCGCGACCACGTGAACGCCGCGAGCCGATCGCGGCCGCGATCCACGGCGGCGGCGTGGGCGTGGGCGTCGGTCAGCAATGTGGTGAGGCCGTCGGCGATGGCTGGCACGTCCAGCGGCACGCGGAGCGCGGCGTCGCCATACACCTCCTGGGCGACCGGTGTATCCAGGAGCACGCTCGGCACGCCGTGGGCCGCCGCTTCCATCGGTGTCATCGCGAAACCCTCGTAGTCGGACAGGAACGCAAACACACGCGCCGACCGGTACAAGGCATCAAGCTCGTCGTCTGACACATACGGCCGCCAGGTGAACGCGCTGCCGAGCCCAACCACGTTTGCAGCGGCGACGGGGTCGAAGGGTGGTTGTGTGCGATTGCCGCCGACGAGCACGAGTCGTGCGTCAGGCACGCGGGTGCGCACCAACGCCATCGCCTGAAGCAACTCCGGCGTGTGCCGCCGATGGAAGAGCGTGCCGACCGAGAGCACCAAAGGTTCCCGGCCTGAGGCGGGAAGTCCACCGCGCCACGCGGGCGCGCCTTGCGGAGCCAGCACGATGTCTTCAAGCGGCAGCCCGAGGTGACGATGGATTTCGGAGGCTGAGAAGTGAGAAACGGTCACCACTGCCGCGGCACGGCGCGCGGCGGCGCGGGTCACGAAACGGCGCCGCAGCCCCTCGCGCCATCCGAAGCCGCGCGGCTGCGCGAAGTACGACAGGTCGTGAATGACCAGCACGAACGGGCACCCCAGTCGCAGGGGAGCGGTGTACGCGGGCGCGAGCAGTACGTCCACGCCCGCGCGCGCGGTCACGGCGGGCAGCCGTCGCTGTTCCCATAGCGTGCCTGCCGTTTCGGCTGGGTCAATCACCACGTCACACGCGAACGACAGATCCTGCACCCATGCCGGCGGATCGCCGTGCAGGAACAGGGTCACACGATGTGGAAAACCCGAACGGGACCACTCCTGAAGCACCCCGGCGAGGTAGCGGCCGACACCTGTGGGGGAACCCGCGAGCTCGCGGGCGTCAATACCAATGTGGTGCGAGGCACCGGCGTCAGCCACGGCGCGCCTTTCGTTCCAGCGCGTGGGCCCAGGCCTCTCGGGTGCGATCGGCGGTGTTTGTCCAGCTGAACAGTCGCGACTGCACCAGGCCGGCTTCCCGCATCCGCACGCGATCGTCGGCAGCAGAGACCAGCGCGTCAAGTGCGGCTGCCAGCGCCTCGGCGTCGCCAGCCCGAAACAACACGCCTGCGGTGCCGACGACCTCTGGCAGCGCGCCCTGGTCCGCCACCACCACAGGCACACCCATGGTCATCGCTTCGAGGGCCGGCAGGCCAAAGCCTTCGGTATGCGACGGAAGAATGCACGCCATCGCCGACGAGTAGAGCGACTGCCGGACCTCGGGCGCCACATAGCCAAGGACGGTCACGTGCGCGGCCAGCGGCGACGCTGCGGCGCGACTCAGGATGGGACCCGAGTCCAGTCCGGCGCCGCCCGCCAGAATCAGTCGAGGCGTCGTGACTGCGCGGATGTCGCGCGTGGCCCTGAGCCGCTCGTAGGCGTCCAGCAGCAGGCCGACGTTCTTGCGCGGCTCGATACTGCCCAGAAACAGCAGTGGGGCATTCGCGGGCTCGGTGTCGCGCGGCGCCCAGTCGGGGCGGCCGAGCGGGCAGACAAAGACCTGCTCGCGCGCGACGCCTGTCAGCCGGACGACTTCCGACGCCGTATGCCGCGAGTCCACCGCGACGGCGTCCGCGGCCCTGATGTGCGCGGGCGCCAGGGCAGGGTAGTCGCGTCGAATCTCGGCCGTCGTCCGCTCCGGATGCGCCAGGAAGTCCAGGTCGTGCACCGTCACCACTTGAGCGGCGCGGGTGGAGGGCAAACGCAACGGATGCGCCGAATGCACCACATCGAAGGCGCCGCCGGTAAGCTGCTCCACCGTGGGCCACCCGACGCGATGCCACAGCAGGTTCAGCACCCGCACTGGAATGCGCCGGTCAATCACGATGGCCCCGGGCACCACCTCTGATGCCAGCCGGTGCTCCCACGATGAGGAGAATAGAGTGACCGATTCGGGCCGACCGGGCGCCGCCGTGCCGACCAGCGCGCGCGCCAGTTCGTGCACGTATTCGCCGACGCCGGTTCGCTGGCGCAGCGCCGGTCGATAGTCGAGCAAGATCCGCAAGGGCGAGCCGAGGGGATGGTATCACGCAAGTGCCGTAACTCCTTATCTGCCAACTGATTGACAGGTTTTGAAGAGGCGTGATATTTTCACTCTTTTGAGTTGGTATCGAAGAGGCATGCATGCGGATTGCAGTGGTGGGAACGGGATATGTCGGCCTGGTGGTCGGCGCGTGTTTTGCGGAGACCGGCAATCAGGTGGTCTGCGTGGACAAGGACGCGGCAAAGGTCCGGGGGTTGCGCCGGGGCAAGATTCCGATTTTCGAGCCAGGCCTCGAGGAGTTGGTCAAGCGCAACGCGGCGGAAAAGCGCCTCACCTTCACCCTTGATCTGAAGACGGCGGTCCGCAAGTCTGACGTCATCTTCATCGCGGTCGGCACGCCGATGGGCGAGGACGGTTCGGCCGACCTCCAGCATGTGCTGGGCGCCGCTCGAGAAGTGGCGCGCGCGATGACCGGGTACCGGGTCATCGTGGACAAGAGCACCGTGCCTGTCGGCACATCAGAACTGGTCCGCGAGGCCATCCGGCGCGAGACGACACATCCGTTTTCGGTGGTGAGCAACCCCGAATTCCTCAAGCAGGGTGCGGCGGTGGACGACTTTCTCAAACCCGACCGGGTCGTGTTGGGCGTGACCGATCAGAAGGCCGCCGATGTGATGGTGGAGTTGTACCGGCCGTTCACGCGGACGGGTGCGCCCATTATGGTGATGGATTGTCCGAGCGCTGAACTCTGCAAATACGCCGCGAACGCCATGCTCGCGACGCGCATCTCGTTCATGAACGAGATTGCCAACGTGTGCGAACTGTTCGGGGCGGACGTGGACATGGTGCGCCAGGCCGTCGCCACCGACAAACGCATCGGGCCGGCATTCCTGTTTCCCGGTGTCGGGTACGGTGGCAGCTGCTTCCCGAAAGACGTGCAGGCCATCGTGAAGTTTTCGGCGGACAAGAAGTATCGGTTCCGCGTGCTCGAGGCCGTCGAGGCCGTCAACGCCACACAGAAGCAGCGGCTGCTGCTCAAGGTCGACGCGTTCTTCGGCAAAGGCGCCAAGTCGCTGGCCGGCAAGACCATCGCCGTGTGGGGACTGGCGTTCAAGCCACGGACGGATGACATGCGCGAGGCTCCGGCCATTCCGATCATCGAAGGGCTGCTGGCACGCGGCGCAAGAGTGCAGGCCTATGACCCTGAAGCCAGGGAAGTGGCGCGCGGGATCTTCGGCACCTCCATCACCTACGCGCTGCACGCCTATCAGGCGCTCACCGGCGCCGACGCACTGCTCATCGTCACCGAGTGGAACGAGTTCCGCGAGCCGGACTTCGCCAAGATGAAGAAGGCGATGAAGCGGCCCGTGATTCTCGACGGTCGCAACCTGTACGACCCGAAACAGGTGCGCGCGCTCGGGTTCACATACCAGTCGATCGGCCGCCCATGAACCCGGCGGACCCGAAGGCCGTCCTCGTCACCGGCGGCGCAGGTTACATCGGCAGCCATACCGTCAAGGCGCTGGCACTGGCCGGATACGACGTGTGCGTCTTCGACAACCTGCTGGCCGGGCATCGCGAAGCCGTCGAGCGGATCGCGCGATCCGTGCCCGAAAGGAGAGTCACGCTTGTCCAGGGTGACATCCTCGATCGGGCCCGGGTGGTTCAGGCGCTGCGGGAAACCCGGGCGCAGGCGGTACTCCACTTCGCCGCATTGTTGTCGGTCGGTGAGTCGGTGGGCGAACCGGCGAAATACTACGAGACGAATGTGATCGGTGGCTTGACGGTATTGTCAGCGATGGCCGAGGCTGGCGTGTCACGGTTCGTGTTCTCCTCGACGGCCGCCACGTTCGGGGAGCCGCTCGTGACGCCCATCGACGAGTCGCACCCACAGCAGCCGGTGAACCCGTACGGCGAGACCAAACTGGTCATCGAGCGCGCTCTGAGAAGTCTTGATTCGGCCACCGGGTTGCGGCACGTCGTCTTTCGCTACTTCAACGCCGCTGGTGCCGATCCAGGGGGGCTGCTGGGCGAGGATCACACGCCCGAGATTCACCTGATCCCCCGCGCGATTCTTGCGGCGTTGACCGGCGTGCCGCTCCAGATTTTCGGCGACGATTACGCCACACCGGACGGCACATGCATCCGCGATTTTGTCCATGTCACCGACCTGGCTGACGCCCACGTGGCGGGCTTGCAGCGCCTTGAGGCGGGACGGCCGTCGGCGTCCTACAATCTGGGGATGGGCGCGGGCGTCTCGGTGCGTGACGTGGTGTCGGCGGTGGAGCGCGTGACCGGGCGTCGGGTGCCACACACGGTGGCGCCCCGCCGCGCGGGTGATCCGTCGCGGCTCGTGGCCACAAGCGCGCGCGCACGGGCGGAATTGGCGTGGACGCCGCGTTACGGAGATTTGGACACGATTGTCTCCACGGCCCTGGCCTGGCACCAGACCCATCCGCAGGGATACGGCAGCCCAGAGTGAACGAGTTCCGGCGCCTGCTCGGGTACGCGAAACCCTTCCGGGGGCGCATGGCCCTCGCAGTGCTGGCGATGGTGGTCTACGCCCTGGGCTCGGTCGGCATCATGATTTCGGTGCGGGCTGTCTTCGATAGTTTCGGTGCCGCAGCCCCCGCATCGGTCGGGCAGATCCAAATCCCCCGACTTTATGTCAGCATCGAGACTGCGGCGCTCATGCTGCTGACCGCGTTTGCCGTCAAGGGGATTGGCGCGTACTTTTCCAGCTACCTGATGACGGAAGTCGGACAGCGGGTGGTCATGGACCTGCGCAACCGGCTCTACAGGCACATCCTCAATCAATCCGCGGCGTTTTTCTCCAGGCGCACATCTGGCCAGTTGATTTCGCGCATCACAAACGATGTGAGCCAGGTGCAGACGGCCGCGTCCGAGACGGTGGCCGACCTGGTCCGGGAGTCCGTGACCGTAGCGGGTTATGCCGCGTTGTTGTTCTACCTTGATGCCAGCCTCGCCGTCTTGTGCGTGGCCACTGTGCCCCTCGTGGTGTATCCGCTGGTTCGATTGGGCCAGCGTGTCCGCAGCACGACGCGTCGGGGCCAGGAGCAGCAGGAGCATCTGACGCACGTGGCCACCGAGGGACTAACGGGCCATCGGATCGTGAAGGCCTTCGGCGCCGAGGCTCGTGAAGAGCGTCGGTTCGCTGCCGTGGGTGCCGGCTTGTATCGGACGAACATGCGGATCACGGCCGCAATGTCCGCGTTGCCACCACTGATGGAGTTCATCGGCGGCATCGGGGCGGCGGGAGCGGTGTGGTACGCATCGGTGAAGATCCAGAGCGGCGCAATGACTGTGGGCGATTTCGTGGGGTTTCTGGGGACCGCGTTCTCGATGTACGGTCCCATCAAGAAACTCAGCCGCGTCAATGCGGGCCTTCAGCAGGCCATTGCTGCGGCGCAGCGCATCTTCGAGATGCTCGATACACATTCGGAAGTGAAGGAGCGGCCGGGCGCGAAGGCCTTGGCGCCCCTGCAGTCCATGGTCGAGTTTCGCGATGTGGCATTCGCCTACGACGACACGCCGGACAAATACATCCTGCGCCATGTCTCGTTCACGGCACGGGCTGGGCAGGTGGTGGCGCTCGTCGGCCTGAGCGGCGCCGGCAAGACCACGCTGGTGAATCTCATTCCGCGTTTTTACGACGTCACTGAGGGCGCGCTGCTCATCGATGGCGTGGATGTGCGCGATGTGACGCTGGCGTCGCTGCGCGGCCAGATTGCCCTGGTGACGCAGGAGAACGTGCTGTTCGACGACACGATCGCCGCCAACATTGCGTATGGCGCCCCGCACGCGTCGCGCGCTGCGATCGAAGCGGCCGCCCAGGCGGCGCACGCGCACGACTTCATCCTGGAGGTCGAGGGCGGCTACGACGCGCGCATCGGCGAACGCGGGCAGCGGCTCTCGGGCGGCCAGCGTCAACGTCTGGCGATTGCGCGTGCGATCCTGACCAATGCGCCGATCCTGGTGCTTGATGAAGCCACATCGGCGCTGGACTCCGAGTCGGAGCAGGCCGTGCAGGCCGCACTCGTGAACCTGATGCGGGATCGGACGACGTTTGTGATTGCGCACCGGCTTTCGACCGTGCGCCACGCGGATCTGATTGTGGCGCTTGAGGATGGCCAGGTGGCCGAGTTGGGCACACACGAGACCCTGATCGACCGGGCCGGGGGCGTCTACGCGCGGTTGCACGCACTGCAGATGCTGGATGAGCGGGAGGAGACACATTGATTCGATCGATGACAGGCTTTGCCTCGGTCAGTCGTGAAGGGGCGGGGCAGCGGGTGAGTGTGACCGTGAAGTCGGTCAATCATCGATTCCTGGATGTGCAGGTGAAGATGCCCTCGGCGCTGGCGGCAGTCGAGGCGCGCCTCAAGGCGATGGTGCAGCACCGGCTGACGCGCGGGCGGGTGGAAATTGCGTTGTCGTGGGATCAGGTTGACGACACGCCGCGCGAGGTGGTGCTCAATGAGCGGCTGCTCGCCCAGATCAACGCGGCGGTGGATCGCGCGCGCGCGCAGGGGCTGGTGTCGGGTGCCCTCTCGGCGTCGGACCTGTGCCGCATCCCGCATGTGCTTGAGGTGCGGGCTGCCGCCGAACGTGAAGACGTCAGCGAAGACACCGCCGGGCTGGTAGAACAGGCGGTGGGTGACGCACTTGATGCGTTGGTGATCATGCGTGAAACCGAAGGGACGTTCCTCGCGGCCGACCTGGATGCGCGGCTGTTGACGCTGCTCACGTTTGTCGAAACCGTGGAGCGCCAGGCCGCACAGGGACAAGCGGAGCTCGAAGCGCGACTGCGCGAGCGCCTGGCGGCGTTGCCGGTGGACATGCAGCAGGACCCGGCGGCGGTGACGCAGGAAGTGGTGAAGTTCGTGGCGCGGTCGGACATCCACGAGGAAATTTCGCGAATGCGCGGGCATGTGGAACACTGGCGACAACTGGCGGGCGGGCCCGAGCCGTGCGGCCGGAAGCTGGACTTTCTGGTGCAGGAAATGAACCGCGAGATCAACACCATCGGATCCAAGGCCGAGGGACTCAAGGCCACCGAACTGGTCGTGGGGGCCAAGGCAGAACTCGAGCGCGTGCGGGAGCAGGTGCAGAATGTCGAGTAACGCGTCTGCCGGCCTGCTCCTCGTCGTGTCAGCCCCCAGTGCCACGGGCAAGACGACGGTGGTGGAGCAGTTGGTGCAGGTGCTGCCCGGGCTCCGCATGTCGCGGTCGTATACCTCGCGTCCCGCGCGGCCGGGCGAAGAGGACGGGCTCGACTACAACTTCATCAGCCGCGAGGCGTTCGAAGCGATGATCGCCGGCGAGGCATTCCTCGAGTGGGCGGATGTGTTCGGTCATTACTACGGCACAGGGCGCGCCGAGACACTGTCGCGGCTCGACGCCGGCGAGGACCTGGTGCTGGTGATCGACGTGCAGGGCGCGCGCCAGGTGCGCGAGCGGCTGCCGGAAACCGTGGCGGTGTTCATGTTGCCGCCGTCGTTCGAGGTGCTCGAGCAGCGGCTGCGCAAGCGGAGCAAGGACCCGGAAGCCGAGATGCTGCGCCGGCTCGAGACCGCCCGGCGGGAAGTGGACGCCGTGTCGGCCTACGACTACGTCGTGGTCAACGACCTGCTCGAGCGTTGTGTCGGTGAACTGGCCGGCATCGTCGTCGCCGAACGCGCCAAGCTCGCCCGCCGCCGGTCCACCATTGCGCCGATCATCGAAACATTCAGGAATTCCTGATCCAGGACTCTGGACCCTGGACCCTGGACCCTGGACCCTGGACCCTGGACAGGCGACTCCTTGCCCCCGAACGCGATAGAATGGTGGTTTGCAAGGAGCACTGATGGCCGATTCACCCAAGATCAACAATCCCGAGAGCCGCTTTGAGTTCGTGGCAATCGCCTCCGCGCGCGCGCACCAGTTGCTGCGCGGCTGCCTGCCCAAGCTGGAAGGGTCCGCTCAGCCGGCCCGTCGTGCCCAGCAGGAAGTGGCGTCGGGACTGGTTCCCCGCGTCGACCTTCCTATCGAAGGTACCGAAGAGTAATTCGCGATGGCGGCCGGCGAGCCCCTGATCGGGCTGGGCGTGTCCGGGGGCATCGGCGCCTACAAGGCCGTCGAGGTCGCCCGCCTGCTGCAGAAGCGCGGCTACGCCGTGCAGGCGATCCTCACGCGCAATGCCCGCCGGTTCATCGGCCCCCTGACGTTTGAGGCCATCACCCGGCGGCCCGTGATCACGAGTCAGTGGTCCGCGGGCATGAACTCCGACATCGAACACATTGCCCTGGCCACCGGGATGCGCGCCCTCGTGGTGGCGCCGGCCACCGCCAATATCATCGGTAAGTTTGCCAACGGCATCGCCGACGACTTTCTCAGCGCGTTGTATCTGGCCACACGCGCCCCCCTTCTGCTGGCGCCCGCCATGAATACCGTCATGTGGGAACACCCGGCCGTGCAGGACAATCTCGCGCGACTCGTGGCTCGTGGCGCGCGCATCGTGGACCCAGGCGAGGGTTATCTCGCGTGCGGCTGGGTCGGACGCGGCCGGCTGGCCGAACCCGACGAGATTGCTGATGCCGCGGACCGTCTGGTGCGATCCGTCGATGCGGCGCCCGCCACGCTGACCGGCCGCCGCGTCCTGATCACGGCGGGGCCGACGTGCGAGGACCTCGATCCCGTGCGCTTCCTGGGGAATCGGTCGAGCGGTCGAATGGGCTTTGCGCTTGCGCACGAAGCCATGCGACGCGGCGCCTCCGTGCACCTGGTCGCGGGGCCCACAGCGGTGCCGCCACCGGCGGTCAGCACCCTCACGCGTGTGCGGAGCGCGGCAGAGATGCACGCGGCCGTGATGGCGGCATCACACGAAGTGGACGCCGTGATCATGTCTGCGGCCGTGGCTGACTACACGCTGGCGGGCGGCGCCTCAGACGCCAAGATCAAGAAGGCTGGCGCGATGACGCTCACCCTTGAACGCACCGCCGACATCCTCGCGGATCTCGGGAAGGCGCGCGGCGGAGCCGCCATGCCGGTGCTGGTGGGATTCGCGGCTGAAACCGGACCACCGGAGGCGCGTGCCGCGGCCAAGCTGAAGCAGAAGCACGTGGACTTGATCGTCGCGAACGACGTCACTGCCGCCGGCGCGGGGTTCGATGTAGAGACCAATCAGGTCACGCTCGTCAGCGCCACGGGCAATGCCCCACTGCCCGTGATGTCGAAGGCCGACGTGGCGTCGGCCATTCTCGACCGGGTGGAGGCGCTGCTTGCTGCCGTGTCGGCGGTGCGCGCATGAGCGACCGCGACGCGATCCGGGAACACCTGAAGTACTACCGCGACCTCGGGGTGCTCGGCGTCACCACCGACCCCAAGTGGCGCGAGCGGGCAAATGAGCTCGCAGCGGATTGCGGGCAAGCTGAACAGGAACGGCCAGGTAGTCTGCAATCAGCTACGAGCTCATTTGAGGACACCGACATGCACCTGGACTCGCCGACTGCGCTCGCCGCGTTACGCGCACACATCGGCGACTGCACGCGCTGCAAACTGCACACGCTCGGCCGCACCCAGGTGGTGTTTGGCTCGGGCAACCCGAATGCCGACCTGATGTTCGTGGGTGAGGCCCCCGGCGCCGATGAAGACGAACAGGGCGTCCCGTTCATCGGCCGCGCAGGCCAGTTGCTCACCAAAATCATTGAAGCGATCGACCTGCGCCGCGAAGACGTCTACATCGCCAACGTCATCAAGTGCCGGCCGCCAGGCAATCGGAACCCGGAGCCAGACGAAGTGGCGACGTGTGAGCCATTTCTCGCTCAGCAGATCGCCATCGTCCGTCCGCGCGTCATCGTGGCGCTGGGCACATTCGCAGCCCATCTGCTGTTACGTACCGATGCCCCCATCTCGCGCATCCGTGGTGTGGTGCACGAGTATCAGGGGGCCAGTCTCATCCCGACATTTCATCCGGCGTACCTGCTTCGCAGTCCCGACCGAAAGCGCGACGTCTGGGACGACATGAAGAAGGTGCGCGCCTTGCTGAACGATCGGCCGTGAGCGACCGGCTCGTCGCCGTGGGCGTGCCTGTACCCGGGCTGGGCCGCCTGACGTACCGCGTGGCCCCCGGCCAGCCTCATCCACCCAAGGGCGCGCGAGTCCTCGTCCCCCTTGGCGGGCGCATCGTCACCGGCTGCGTCATCGACCCGAACGCGATCGCTCCAGAGACCGGCACACTCCGCGATATTGAGGAGGTGCTGGATACAGACGCCTACCTGCCCGCGCACATCGTGGACCTTGCGCTCTGGGTGGCTGAGTACTACGCAGCCGGCCCGGGCGATGCACTGGCCGTGGCGTTGCCGCCGATGTCGAAG
>JBKJQX010000130.1:0-8943 GCA_046594875.1 Vicinamibacterales bacterium | reverse complement strand
GGAGAAGTTCGATCGTTCAAAGCCGCACGTGAACGTGGGCACCATCGGTCACATCGACCATGGCAAGACCACCCTGACGGCGGCGCTGACCAAGGTGGCGGCCGACAAGGGTTGGGCGAAGTTTGTGCCCTACGACGAAGTGGCCAAGGCGTCAGAATCGCAGGGTCGTCGTGACGACACGAAGATCCTGACCATTGCGACCAGTCACGTCGAATACGGCACCGCCAACCGGCACTATGCCCACGTGGACTGCCCGGGGCACGCCGACTACATCAAGAACATGATCACCGGCGCCGCGCAGATGGACGGCGGCATCCTGGTGGTCAGCGCGGTCGACGGCCCGATGCCGCAGACGCGTGAGCACGTGTTGCTGGCCAAGCAGGTCAACGTGCCGTACCTCGTGGTTGCCCTCAACAAGGTGGACGCGGTGGACGACTCCGAATTGCTCGACCTGGTCGAACTCGAAGTGCGCGAGTTGCTCACGAGTTATGGGTTTCCCGGCGACGATCTTCCGGTGGTCCGTGTGTCGGCGCTCGGCGCGCTCAACGGTGACCCGGCGGGCGTGGAGTCGGTGCTCAAGCTCATGGAAGCGCTCGACACCTACATCCCGATCCCGGAGCGTGAAACCGACAAGCCGTTCCTGATGCCGATCGAAGACGTGTTCTCGATCTCGGGTCGAGGCACGGTGGTCACCGGCCGTATCGAGCGCGGCACGGTCAAGGTCGGCGAGGAAGTCGAGATCATCGGCTTCACGCCGACCGTGAAGAAGATTGTCACGGGCGTGGAAATGTTCCGCAAGCTGCTCGATTCGGGCGTGGCGGGCGACAACGTCGGGATCCTCCTGCGCGGTGTGGAAAAAGACGACGTCGAGCGCGGCCAGGTGCTGGCCAAGCCCGGCTCGATCCTGCCACACACGAAGTTCAAGGCCGAGGTGTACATCCTGTCGAAAGACGAAGGTGGCCGCCACACGCCGTTCTTCAACGGCTATCGTCCCCAGTTCTACATCCGCACCACGGACGTGACCGGGACGCTCAACCTGCCCGAAGGCGTCGAGATGGTGATGCCGGGCGACAGCACGACGATCACGGGCGAGCTGATGGCGCCGGTGGCCATTGAAAAGGGCAGCCGGTTCGCGATTCGTGAGGGCGGCCGCACGGTGGGCGCCGGCACGATCACGGACATCATCGCGTAACAGTCATGTAGGCGACCGGGCCTTCCCCCTGGGGGAGGGCCCGGCGTTTATCCAGATTCTTGAGGTGAGTGATGCGGGAAATCGTGACGCTGGCGTGCACTGAGTGCAAGCGCCGCAACTACAGCACGACGAAGAACCGGAAGAAGAGTTCGGAGCGGCTGGAGTTCAACAAGTTTTGCCGGTTCTGCCGTAAGCACACAGGACATAAAGAGTCTAAGTAACGCGAAATGTCAGAAATGACCGAAGTGGCGAAATACGCATTCGCACAATCCCATTTCGGGCATTTCGGGCATTTGAACGTTCGTAATAGGCCAGTAGCTCAATTGGTAGAGCATCGGTCTCCAAAACCGAGGGCTGGGGGTTCGAGTCCCTCCTGGCCTGCCAGTAATTGAACGCGCCGGGTGAGGCGCACGGGTAGTGCGGGTGAAAAAGCAGCGATGGCCGACAACAACAAGGAACCGGTAGAGCAGGGCGGCGGACGGATCGTCCGGGCGCGCCGGTTTCTGTCTGAAGTCAAGAATGAATTGGCACGGGTGAGCTGGCCGGCTCGTCGCGAAGTGTGGGCGACCACGCTCGTGGTGATCATTGTCTCTTCCCTGTTTGGTATCTACCTGTACGCGGTCGACCTGGGCATTTCGGCAGGCGTCCGGTGGGTCTTCGCACGGTTCGGTGGCTAATGACGGACGTCAAGACCAAGCAGTGGTACATCATCCACACCTACTCGGGCTTCGAGAACAAGGTGCGGGAATCGCTCGAGCAGCGCGTGCAGGCGTACGGCCTGCAGGACGAAATCGGTGAAGTGCTGATTCCGACCGAGGACATCGTGGAACGGCGGGGCGGCAAGGAAGTGAAGAGCTCGCGCCGGTTCTTCCCGGGGTACATCCTCGTGGACATGCACATGTCCGACAACGCCTGGCACGTGGTGAAGAACACGCCGAAGGTGACCGGCTTTGTCGGCGCCGGGGCCAAGCCGATGCCGCTGACGCGCGAGGAGGTTGACCAGATCCTGCACCAGGTGACGGTGGCCGCCGAGAAGCCGAAGCCGAAGTATTCGTTCGAGAAGGGCGATCAGGTGCGGATCAACGAAGGCCCGTTTGCCAGCTTCAATGGCATCGTGGACGAAGTAAATACCGATCGCAACACCTTGAAGGTCATGGTCACGATTTTCGGGCGTGCGACACCTGTGGAGTTGGATTTCCTCCAGGTCGAGAAGTTCTAGCAGATTAAGGGTTACATATGGCGAAGAAAGTCACAGCGCAAGTCAAGCTCCAGATTGCCGCCGGCAAGGCGACCCCGGCGCCCCCCGTGGGCACCGCCCTGGGTCCCCATGGCGTGAACATCATGGACTTCTGCAAGAATTTCAACGCGAAGACCGCCGCGCAGGACGGGCTGATCATTCCGGCCGTCGTGACGATCTATTCGGATCGGTCGTACACGTTCATCCTGAAGACGCCGCCCGCCGCGATTCTGCTCAAGCGGGCAGCGAACATCGCCAAGGGTTCCGGCGTTCCCAACAAGAACAAGGTGGGCACGGTCACCGCGAAGCAAGTGGAAGAGATTGCGAAAATCAAGCTGCCCGACCTGAACACCGACACGCTGGCCTCGGCCGTGCGCTCGGTCGCAGGCACGGCCCGCTCGATGGGCCTCGACGTCGTCGGCTGAAGTCGATTGCCGATTAGCGATTTGAGTTTGTAGATTCTGCATGTGGGAGGGGGATGACACCCCCGTTGGAACCACCGAAGGAGTGATATGCGTTCGAGAGGGAAGAAGTACCAGGCCGCGCGCGAACAGGTGCCGGTCAGGCCTCACACCGTTGAAGAGGCTGTTCCGCTGATCCAGAAGGTCAAGTACACGAAGTTCGACGAGACCGTCGAATTGTCGATTCGCCTTGGCGTCGATCCGAAGCACGCCGACCAGATGGTGCGGGGCACCGTGGTGCTGCCGCACGGACTCGGCAAGTCAAAGAAAGTGCTCGTCATCGCGAATGCTGAAAAGCAGCGCGAAGCGACTGAGGCGTCGGCTGATGCCGTCGGCGGCGAAGAACTGGTGGAGAAGATCCTGGGTGGTTGGCAGGATTTCGACGCCGTCGTGGCCACGCCCGACATGATGCGCGCCGTCGGCAAGCTGGGTAAGGTGCTCGGGCCACGCGGCCTGATGCCGAACCCCAAGACCGGAACCGTCACGACTGACGTGGCGAAGGCCGTACGGGAAATCAAGGCCGGCAAGGTGGAGTTCCGCGTGGACAAGGCGGGTGTCGTGCATGCGCCAGTCGGGCGCATCTCGTTTGACACCGCCAACCTCGTGGCCAACGCCCATGCGCTGATGGACAGCATCATGAAGGCCAAGCCGTCGGCGGCCAAGGGCAAGTACGTCAGGAGCGTGACGATGTCTTCGACCATGGGCCCGGGGGTGGTGATCGATACCGCCAACCTCGATCAGGCCGTCAAACATTAGCGCGCCCGGGAGTTTTTGATCATGGCAGTCACAAGAGCAGAAAAAGCAACCGAGCTGCAGCAGCTCGTCACCGCATTCGGCGAAGCCGAGACGGCGGTGCTGGTCGATTACCGTGGCATCACGGTGCCGCAGGTCACCGACCTGCGCCGCCAGATTCGCGCCACGGGCGCGCGATACACGGTGGTCAAAAACACGCTGGCGAAGCGCGCCACGGCTGGGACGCCGTTTGAAGGGCTGTCCTCGCACTTCGTCGGCCAGACCGGCGTCGTCTTCACCGCCCAGGACCCGGTGGCGGTGGCCAAGGTATTGACCACGTTCCTCAAGGCGGTGCCGACGGCCAGCATCAAGGCCGCGGTGGTGCAGGGCAAGACCGTGCCCGCCACAGAGATGGCCGCGCTGGCCAGCCTGCCGAGCAAGCCGGAGCTGTACGCGAAGCTCCTGTATGTCCTGCAGGCGCCGATGCAGCAGCTGGTCACGGTGCTGTCTGCAGTGCCGCGCGACCTGATGAACGTGTTGTCCGCGGCAGAGAAGAAAAAAGCCGCCGGCGAATAGCGATTACCAATTACCGATTAGAGATTGCAGATTTTCGATTCAGGAGAAGCACAATGGCCGATATGACACAGCAGCAGGTGGTGGACTACATCAAGGGGATTTCAGTGCTCGAGCTCTCGCAGCTCGTCAAGGCGCTGGAAACGGAGCTCGGCGTGTCCGCGGCTGCGGCGATGCCGATGGCGATGCCTGGCGGCGGTGGCGGCGGCGCGGCCGCAGCGGCCGAAGAGCAGACCGAGTTCACGGTGACGCTGACCGACATCGGCGGCAACAAGATCAACGTGATCAAGGTGGTGCGTGAAGTCACCAGCCTGGGCCTGAAGGAAGCCAAGGACCTCGTCGAGAGCGCGCCCAAGGCCATCAAGGAAGGCGTGACCAAGGACGAAGCCGCCGGCATCAAGAAGAAGTTCGAAGAAGTCGGCGCCAAGGTCGAAGTCAAATAGTCCCGGGGCTCACGCCCCGGTGCGGGTCTCACACGAGACGTGAAGGACGAAAAGGAGCTCTTGAGTTTCAAGAGGCGTCCCTTCATTCCTCCATGCCTCGTGTGACTCCCGGCTCTTTTTTGGCGGTGCGGCGTCCGTGTGACGTCGCACCGTGGTTTTGGCGTCGGCGTGTGGCCAACACGCCGGTGTGTCTCTGGCACGGCCCGAGGATTACTGAATGTACAGCCTGCCCAAGAACGTCTATCGCGAACGCATCGATTTTTCGAAGATTAATACCACGATTCCGATCCCGAACCTGATCGAGATTCAGAAAAAATCCTACGAGCGGTTTCTGCAGATGAATCGTCTGCCAGCCGAGCGCGAGGACGTGGGACTGCAGTCGGTCTTCAAGTCGGTCTTTCCGATCAGCGATTTCCGGGAGAACTCGTCGCTCGAGTTCATCGACTATTCCATCGGCAACTGGGAGTGCAAGTGCGGCCGGCTCGCCGGCCTCGAGCACCTGCGCAAGAAGTGCGAAGGCTGTGGCTCTGTCCTCGTCGCCGATCCGTACGGCGAGGGTCACGTCATCTGTTACTCGTGCGGACGCTCGAACGATGCGCGCGGCGATGTCTGTGACATCTGCGGCACCACCGTCGGGATGAAGCTCAAGTACGACGTGGAAGAGTGCCAGGAGCGCGGCATGACCTATGCCGTGCCGCTCAAGGTCACCATCCGCCTCGTGGTCTGGAACAAGGACCCCGAGACGGGCGTCAAGACCATCCGCGACATCAAGGAGCAGGAGGTCTACTTCGGCGACATCCCGCTGATGGGCGACCACGGGACTTTCATTATCAATGGCACCGAGCGTGTCATCGTCTCGCAGCTGCACCGCTCGCCGGGTGCATTCTTCCACGCGGAAGAAAAGACGCTGTTCGGGGCGCAGATCATTCCGTACCGCGGTTCGTGGGTGGAGTTCGAGTACGACTCGAAGAACCTGCTCTATGTCCGCATCGACCGCAAGCGCAAGTTCCTGGCGTCGGTGTTCCTGCGCGCCCTCGGGCTGCGAAGCGCCGCCGAGATCCTGCGTACGTTCTACACGGTGGACGAGCTGGTGCTCCAGAACGGCCGCGTGTTGTGGAAGGTGTCTGATTCGCTGGTCGGCCGCCGCGCCGGCGCTGCGATGCAGATTCCGGGCTCCGACCTCCAGATCTTCGCGAGCAAGAAAATCCGCAAAGACCAGATCGAAGCCTTGCGCAAAGCCGGCGTCGAGGGCATTGAACTGGCCGAGGCAGAGCGCGAGGGCGCGTTTGCTGCGGCCGACGTGGTGGACCCGTCCACCGGCGAAGTGTTGCTCGAAGCGAACGACGAACTCTCCGAGCGCGTGATCGCCATGGCGCAGGAGATGAACGTGGACCGCATCACGGTGTTCTTCCCCGAGAAGGACGACGTGGGTTCGGTGCTGTCGCAGACGCTCAAGAAGGACCCGATCCAGAAGCACGAAGAGGCGCTGATCGAAATCTACCGGCGCCTGCGGCCGGGCGATCCGCCCACGCTCGACAGCTCACGCACGCTGTTCGAGAACATGTTTTTCAACGCGCAGAAGTACGACTTCTCGCGCGTGGGCCGGCTCAAGCTCAACACGAAGCTGAAGCTGCAGACGCCGCTCGACGAGAAGGTGCTGCACCCGCAGGACTTCTACGAGGTCATCAAATACCTCCTGAAGTTGCGCAAGAATCCGGCGGGCGTGGACGACATCGATCACCTTGGCAACCGCCGCGTCCGCTCGGTCGGCGAACTCCTCGAGAACCAGTTCCGCATCGGCCTGGTCCGCATGGAGCGCGCGATCAAGGAAAAGATGTCCGTGTATCAGGAAATGGCCACGGCCATGCCGCACGACCTGATCAACGCCAAGCCCGTGATGGCGGCCATTCGCGAGTTCTTCGGGTCCTCGCAGTTGTCGCAGTTCATGGACCAGACCAATCCGCTGTCGGAGGTGACGCACAAGCGCCGTCTCTCGGCCCTTGGGCCCGGCGGTCTGTCGCGTGAGCGCGCCGGCTTCGAGGTGCGCGACGTGCACCCGACGCACTACGGCCGCATCTGCCCGATTGAGACGCCTGAGGGTCCGAACATCGGCCTGATTTCGTCGCTCGCGTCCTACGCGCGCATCAACGACTTCGGCTTCATCGAATCGCCCTACCGCAAGGTCAAGGACGGCCACGTGCTCGACTACGTGGTGGTCACCAACGCCGGCGGCAACCCGAAGTACTCGGTGGGCGACGTCGTGGAAGCGCACGAGCTCGTCGGCGCCGACGGCCGCTCGAAGAAGAAGGGCGTGGAATTCGAACCGCACTGCTTCTACCTGTCAGCCTGGGAAGAAGACCAGTACATCGTGGCGCAGGCGAACATCAACCTGGACGAAGACCTGTACATCACCGAAGAGCGCGTGAATGCCCGCCAGGCCGGCGAGTTCATTCTGGCGCCCCGCGACAAGGTGGACTTCATCGACGTCTCGCCCAAGCAGTTGGTGTCGGTCGCCGCCTCGCTCATCCCGTTCCTTGAGCACGACGACGCGAACCGCGCGCTGATGGGATCGAACATGCAGCGGCAGGCCGTGCCGTTGCTGCAGGCGCGTGCGCCCTACGTGGGCACGGGCATGGAGTACATCACCGCACGTGACTCGGGCGCCGTCGTTGTGGCGCGCCGCACGGGCGTGGTGGACTACATCGATAGCAAGCGCATCGTCGTGCGTGTTGAAGGCACCGATGTCGAGGGTGTGGCGCGCGAAATGGGCGCCGACATCTACGGCCTCACGAAGTTCAAACGCTCCAACCAGAACACGTGCATCAACCAGCGCCCCATCGTGCGCGTGGGGCAGCGCGTGGCCAAGGGCCAGGTGTTGGCCGATGGTCCCTGCACGGAGCTGGGTGAGCTGGCGCTGGGCCGGAACGTGCTGGTCGCGTTCATGCCGTGGCGTGGGTACAACTTCGAAGACGCGATTCTGGTCTCCGAGCGGATGGTGAAGGACGACTACTACACGTCCATCCACATCGAAGAGTTCGAGATCGAAGCGCGCGACACGAAGCTGGGCCCCGAGGAAATCACGCGGGATATTCCGAACGTGTCGGAAACGTACCTGCGCGACCTGGACGAGAGCGGCATCATTCGCATTGGTGCGGCCGTCAAGCCGGGCGACATTCTGGTGGGCAAGGTCACGCCCAAGGGCGAGACCCAGCTGACGCCGGAAGAAAAGCTGCTGCGCGCCATCTTCGGCGAAAAGGCCGGAGACGTGAAAGACGCGTCGCTCACGTGCCCCCCGGGCATCGAGGGCATCGTGGTGGCCGTGCAGATCTTCTCGCGCAAGGGCATCGAGAAGGACGACCGCGCCAAGCAGATCGAACAGGAGGAACTCGACCTGATGGAGACCAACCTCCAGGACGAGATCCGCATCCTGCACGAAGAGACCAAGAAGCGCCTGACGCAGTTGCTGCTGGGCCGCACCCTGCGGTCGGACCTGTTCGACAACGACGGCCGCGAGCGCGTGATGCGCAAGGGCTCGGTGCTGACCGACGAGGCGATGGCCGGCGTGCCGTTTTCATCGCTGGTGCGCGCGCGGATCGAAACCGACGACCTCGGCTTCGAAGACGAACTGCGGCGCATGGAAGACCGTACCGCACAGCGTGTGGACGTCATCCAGCGCGAGTTCGAGGATAAGAAAGAGAAGATCCGACGTGGCGACGAACTGCCGCCAGGCGTGATCAAGCTCGTCAAGGTGTACGTGGCGATGAAGCGCAAGCTGTCGGTCGGCGACAAGATGGCCGGTCGCCACGGCAACAAGGGCGTCATTGCGCGCATCCTGCCCGAAGAAGACATGCCGTACCTGCCGGATGGCACGCCGGTGGAGATCGTCCTGAATCCGCTCGGCGTTCCGTCTCGTATGAACGTCGGTCAGATTCTGGAAACCCACCTGGGTTGGGCCGCGCACGCTCTGGGCCTCTACTTCGCCACGCCGGTCTTTGACGGCGCGCGTGAAGACGAGATCAAGAAATGGCTCGACGAGGGCGGCCTGCCCAAGGGCGGCAAGACACAACTGCACGACGGCATGACCGGCGAGCAGTTCGAGCAGGATGTGACCGTCGGTTACATCTACATGCTCAAGCTGTCGCACCTGGTCGACGACAAGATCCACGCACGGTCCATCGGACCGTACTCGTTGATTACGCAGCAGCCGCTGGGCGGCAAGGCGCAGTTCGGCGGACAGCGCTTCGGCGAAATGGAAGTGTGGGCGCTCGAAGCGTATGGCGCCGCGCACATCCTGCAGGAACTGCT
>JBKJQX010000001.1:0-5875 GCA_046594875.1 Vicinamibacterales bacterium | reverse complement strand
GACCGCGGCGGCCTCGCGAGCGGCACGGCCGCGCCGCGCCTCATCCATGATCGCGGGTTTGTTGCAGATCACACCGGTGACACCGGTAAAGATGATGTCATCGGCGTAGAGCCCATCCAGGGCGTCAATGTCGACCTCGCGCGTCGCCGCGGTCAACTGTTCTTCGAGGGACAGAATCTCCTGATCACTCGTTGCGTCCATCATCACCTCCGCACTGTGTTGTGCACAGGCAGCGTGCCGCCACGAGCCCCCCGGAGTCCTGAAGGTTCTGCTAAGATTCGCCTAATTCCACAGCGCATGACTCGCGACTGCTTCACCTTCGGGGAAGTCACGGTTGACGTGGGCGAACGGCGCGTCACGCGCCGGGGCGTGGATGTCGCGCTGCCGCCAAAAGCGTTCGACCTGCTGGTGCACCTGGTGCGGCGCGCCGGACGATTGGTCACAAAACAGGAACTACTCGACGCCGTCTGGCCGAACGCCTTCGTCGAGGAAGGCATTTTGACAGTGCATGTCTCGACACTGCGCAAAGCACTTGGAGACGCGGCTGCGGCGCCTTCATGGATCGAAACCGTGTCGAAAAGCGGCTACCGATTCCTCGCGGTCGTGACCACGGCCAGCCCGGCCTCGGCGACGGCGCCAACGCCGGCGACGACCCGTCCTGAAGTGCACGAACTTGTGGGCCGCGCCCGAGCGCACCTTCTGTCTGCCCGGAGGGCGGAAGTGCCGGACGCCATCCGCGCCTTCGAGGCGGCAGTGGCCCGTGAGCCCACGCACGCCCCGGCACTGGCCGGCCTGGCACTCGCCTATTGCGCCCAGGCCGAATGGCGTCTTGCGCCGCCGTCGGACGCGTTCGCGCGCGCCCGTACGTCCGCGCTTCGGGCTCTGGCGATGGACGACGGGTCGGCCGACGCGCGCACCGCACTGGGCGCCGTGATGTTCATGGCGGAGTGGGACTGGATCGGCGCCGAGCGCAGCCTGCAGCGCGCCCTGCACACCCACCCCCACCACACCCAGGCACGGGTGCTCTACGGACGCCTGCTCGATGCACAGGGCCGGCTGGACGACGGGTTGGCCATGAAACTTCGCGCGCTCGAAACCGATCCGTTTTCACCGTCCGTTCATCTCGCGATTGCGTTGTCGTACTGGAACCAGCGCCGGTATGAGGACGCGATTCGATGGGCGAACAAGACACTGGAAATCGATCCCGACCATGGACTCGCGCGGGAATTTCTGGCCGGCGCGTACTGGGCGATGGGCGACTTCGATCGCCATATGGCCGAGAGCCTCCGCCACGCGGAGGCGCATGGTGTGCCCGAGGCTGCCCTCAGCGCGCGATTGAAAGCCGCGACCCGTGTCTCGTGGATCTCGCCGTGTCGCCTCAGTGGGATGCGTTTCGCGGCGACGCACGGTTCGAGCGCTGTCTCACCCTCCTGAACACGTAGCGCGGCTACGAAATGCGCGCGAGGTTCGCGGACGTCGGGTGCCCCCAATGGGCACCCGCGCCCGTGATCGCGGATGATGCGGGACGTCAGTCCCTGAGGCGACGCCTCAGGTTGACGCGGGGGGTGGAAGGCGACGGATTTTCACCGCCAATGTGAGGAGAAAGCCGAGAATGACCAGCGTCGCGAGCGCCAGTCCCCGGCGGCGGGTATTGAGTTCCTTCATGGCGGCATCCGCCGCCTGCTGAGCCCGGTCGGCGGCGGCCAGCCCCAGGTCCAGTGATTCTTTAAACGGCGCTTCGGCAAACGCATGCACGGCCACGCGCAGACGCACCCGCTGTTCGGTGGCCTCGCGCAGCGCCGACAGCCCCTCGTCCACGAGCATCCCGGCTTCTTCAGCGCGGTCGAGCAATGTCTTCGCCGCGTCATATTTCGTCGTCAATGTGTCAAAGCCCGAGCGCACCGTGCGAATCAATGCCGCGCCCGCCATCTCCTCGGTGTGGCACGTGGCACACAACGCGGGCTCCTTGAGATCGATCCAGGCATCCTGCGGATGCTCGATCTTGTGGTTGCTGTGGCAGGTCAGGCACGCCGGCTGTTCAGCCGCCTCAAACGCCACGCGCTTCGTGCTGGATTGATACAACTCGGCCTCGCGCACATGGCACGTCGAACAGATGTTGGCCACCGAGTCGATGCCCGGAGGCGTGGCGCCGTGGCTGCCATGACAGGTGCTGCACGTGGGAGCCGACGTATCACCGCGTTGCAACAAGGCCGATGCATGCACGCTGTGCGACCAGTCGTCGTACACCGCCGGGTCGCGCTGGAACGGCGTCATCCGATCGGCGTCGGCGTGACACTTGGCGCATGTCTGCGCCACATTGACCGGCGCCACCGGCGATCGTGCGTCCTTCACCGGACGCACACCATGCGCGTTGTGACAATCGCTGCACGTCGCCACGCGCGTCTCGCCCTTGACCATCTGCTGGCCATGCACGCTCGTCACGTACTGCGCGTGTTGATCGGTGCGCACCTGCGGCCGGAACTTGCGCATGTAGCTGGGATCGCTGTGGCACGACGCGCACAGAGATGCGATCTTTGTGCGCGCGATCGGCCCCGGCGCCCCCGTGCCGTGGCACGACGCGCACGTCACGCCCGCCAGTTGATGCACGTCGTCCTTGTAGGCCTCATCCGGATTCGCCGGCACACTCACGGGCGAGACGACCGGCCCTGCCGCCGGGGCTTGCGGCTGGGGTGCGGAGGCACTCTGGCTGGCCACGAGCAACGTGGCGCACAGCCACAGGGCAGGCGCCGCCAGCAGCACGGTGCGTGTCTGGTTCGTCACTCTCCGCCTCCCATCAGTGACCACGCGGTCATCGCCACCATAAACAACGCAGCGAATGTGGCGAGCCAGGCCACGATGCGGCGTGAGCGGGCCGTGTTCGGATCCAGGAACGGCAGCGCGATGATGCCGATCGCCCCAAGGGTCAGAGCGCCGATGGCGACCAGTTCCCCTTCAATGCCAAGCACGTGTCCCGGCATCACCTTGAGCGCCTGAAACGTCCACAGGAAATACCACTCGGGCCTGATGCCCGCGGGTGCCGGCGCGAAGAGGTCTGCCTTGACGCCCAATTCCCAGGGGAGGTACGCCGAGAGACCGGCCAGCAGCGCCAGCGCCACCACCCACCCGAAGAGATCGCGCAACGCAAAATGCGGCACAAACGGCATGGTCGGCACGGTGCGTCCCGTGCGAGCGGCCCGCTCTTCCACCGAAGGCGGCACGCTCATGCCGTGGTACTGCACCAGCACCAGATGCAGCCCGAGCAGCACGGTCGTAATCGCCGGCAGCACGGCCACATGAATGCCATAGAACCGCGTCAGCGTGGCGCCCGACACCTCTGGTCCGCCGCGCAGGAACGTGACGATCGCCTCGCCCACCACCGGAATCGCGCCCGGAATGTCGGTGCCCACACGCGTCGCGAAAAACGCGAGTTCGTTCCACGGCAGCAGATATCCCGTGAAGCCGAAGCCCATCGTGATGAACAGCAGCAGCATCCCGGAGATCCAGGTGAGCTCGCGCGGCTTCCTGTACGCCTTGAGATACAGGACACTGAACAGATGGATGAACGCGGCGCCCACCATGAGGTTCGCCGACCACGAATGGATTGATCGGATGAGCCATCCAAACGGCACGCGCGTCATGATGAACTGCACGCTGTCGTACGCTTCGGTGGCGCTCGGCCGGTAGTACAGGAGCAGCAGGATGCCCGTGGCCACCTGCACGCCGAAGAAGAACAGGGTCATGCCGCCCAGGTAGTACCAGAAGGAATGCCGGTGCTGAGGGACGGTCTTGTGGTCGATTGCTGCCTGGATCGCGTCAAGCGGAAGGCGTTCGGCAAACCAGTCGCGTGTGCGCCCCATCAGGTCCGCCGTGTGATGACGATCTCGTCGCCCTGCACGTTGGCCTCAAACCCATCCAATGGGCGCGGCGGTGGTCCGGAGATATTGCGTCCGGTCAAGTCGTAGTGGCCGTTGTGGCACGCGCACCAGATGTGCTCCAGGTCGGGCCGGTACTGCACGGTGCACGACAGGTGCGTACAGGTTCCGGCAAACGCCCGCAACTCCCCCGTTTTCAAGCGCACGACAATCGCCGGCGTCTGGCCGAAAGGCACCAGTCGCGCGGTGTTGGGCGCCAGGGTGGCCGCAGGACCGGCTTTCACTGAGAGCGTCGGCGCTTCGGTCACCTCGGGCGGCACGAGGAAGCGCATGACGGGATAAAACACCGCGCCACACACACCCGCGATCCACGATCCCAGCAACCAGTCGATCGCACGGCGCCGGCCCGGATCAGCAGGCTGGCCCAGCGGCTTTGAGTGCAGGCTGTTGTCGGGCGTCATCGACAGGCCGGTCTATTTGAGCGACGACAGGTACGCGATCAGGTGTTCCAGATCCTCGCCCTTGGCCTTCACCGGCGGCATCTTGTTTTTCGGATTCTCCGCCTTCGGGTTGGCCAGATATTTCGCGAGCCAGGCCGCGTTACGTGTGGCGCCCACCTTGGTGATCTCCGGCCCCATCTTGCCGCCGGCGGTGCCGATCTTGTGACACACCGAGCACTTGGCGTCTTTGTAGACCTTCTCGCCCTTGACCTTGTCTCCAGAGGCCCCGAGCGGCGTGACCACCAACGAAACCAGCGCCAGCGCACTCACCAACCACACGAAACGTCCTTTTGCCATTCCAGAACTCCTTGCTAGCAGTTTTGTGGGTTCTATTCAGCAAGGGCCGTGCCAGCGCAATGCGAACCGTCTCCACTCCCACCCCCCAGGATTCCCACGTGAAATCGGTCGTCGAGGTGGGGAATCTCGCGGAGATGACGAGGACTATTTCCCCACGCCTCCGGCGGAGGCGGCAGGCTCCGAAACACGGCATACTTGGCCGCGAGGTAGCCAATGCGTGTCGGGATCCTGCTCTGCGTGTCACTCGTCCTTGCCGTGTCGCCTGTGGCCCAGACCCAGAGCTTCGATGTCGCCGAAGCGACAATCGCAGACATTCATGCGGCGATGCGCGGTGGGCGGCTGACCTGCAGTGCCCTGGTGTCGGCGTACCTGGCCAGAATCGAGGCGCACGACAAACGTGGCGCGGCGCTCAACGCGATCGTCCAAGTCAACGACGCGGCACAGCGCGAAGCGGCCGAATTGGATCGAAGATATGCCGCGTCTGGTCTGACGGGACCATTGCATTGCATCCCGACGATCGTGAAAGACAACTTCGAAACGATCGGCCTGCAGAGCGCGGCCGGTTCGCTCGCATTACAGGGCTTTGTCTCCGACCGGGACGCATTCCTCGTGGCCCGCATCAAATCCGCCGGCGCCATCGTCCTTGCCAAGTCCAACATGGCAGAGTGGGCGTTCAGTCCGCTCGAAACGGTGAACTCTCTTCTTCCGGGCTACACACGCAACCCGTATGCGACCGACCGCGTGACGGCCGGGTCCAGCGGCGGTACGGCTGCGGCGGTGGCCGCCAGTTTCGGCGCCGTCGGGCTCGGGTCTGACACGGGAAATTCCATTCGCGGCCCCTCTGCCCATCAAGCGCTGGTTGGCATTCGATCGACGATGGGGTTGACGAGCCGTACGGGAGTGGTGCCGCTCAACCTGCTGGCAGACATCGCCGGGCCGATGACGCGCACGATGGCGGATGCGGTGGCGGTGTTCCAGGCGATTGTCGGTGAAGACCCCGATGACGCGGTGACCGCACAGAGCCGCGGACGCGCAATTCCTGTGTATGCGGAGTCGCTCAAGGCCGATGGCCTGAAGGGCGCACGCATCGGCGTGCTGCGGCAGGCGTATGAACGCGGCGGCGTAGATCCGGAAGTGGTAGCCGTGTTCACCGCGGCGTTGGCCGCGCTTGAGCGTGCGGGTGCGACGATTGTGGACCCGGCGGCG
>JBKJQX010000181.1:0-13300 GCA_046594875.1 Vicinamibacterales bacterium | reverse complement strand
CGGCCGACGCGCTGTTTGCTCAGGATGCCGGCCGCGACCAGCGCTTCCAGATAACGAGTGGCCGTCAGCCGAGATACGTTGAGCTCCTGTTCGACGAACGCGATCTTCGTGTACGGGTGTCGGAACAGGTGGTTGATGAGGTCCTGACTGTAGAACTTGAAGTCCGCCCGAACCAGGTGCTTGACCTCCAACAAAATGGCCTTGATGCGCGAAATGATCCTGATGCCGTCGATCGCGGTCTTCTCAATTCCATCGAGCATGTACATGACCCAGGCCTCCCAGGCATCTGAGTCCCGAACGTCCTGCAGCAGCCGGTAATACTCCGTCTTTGAGCGGACGATGTGTCGACTCAGATACAGGACCGGAATCTCCAGCAACCGCTCCTTGACCAGGTACAACACGCAGAGGATGCGTCCGGTGCGACCGTTCCCGTCGTAGAAAGGATGGATGCTCTCGAACTGGTGATGCACAAGCGCCATCTTGATGAGCGGATCCACCGGGAACAAATCAGCGTCGTTGATGAAGCGTTCAAGGTCACTCATGAGTCGAACGATGTCGCCGTGCTCCTGAGGCGGTGTGTAGATCACGCGACCGGTGGCCTGGTCCTTGAGATCGGTGCCTGGCAACTTGCGGAACCCCGCGTCGTTGCCTTCCAGCTCCTGCTGGATCCGAAGGATGTGCGCGTTCGTCAGCAGTCCCTGAGATGACACCAGGTCGAAGCCAGTCTTGAGTGCTTGGGCGTACCGGGCCACCTCTTTAGTCGCTGGACTGGCATCTCCCTCCGGGGTCGCGGCATCCCTGAAAAGCTCGTCGTGCGTGGTGACAATGTTCTCCACCGCAGAGCTGTCCTTGGCCTCCTGCAGGACAAGGGAGTTGATGAGGATGCCTGAGTGTGGAATCGAAGCCGCTACCCCTTTCAGCTCAGCGAGCTGCCGGCTGGCGCTGGCCAGCTTTCTGAGCACGGCCGGCGTGTCGAATCGACTCGGGTCAAGCGAATGCAGGGGATCCATGCCCTATTCTGCTCCTCCCGAGGCCTGAATATGCATACAAAACGCGTCTTTTCTATACACGTCAACCTCGACATGTATAGAAACGTGCGGTGAGCCTACGCCCGTAAAACCTTGGCCAGCGGCCGTCCCTTGGCGAGTTCGTCCACGAGTTTGTCCATGTAGCGCACCTTGCGCGTGAGGTCGAACGGAATCTCCTCCACGCGATACCCACAGATGACGCCGGTGATGAGCGAGGCCTTCGGGTTGAGCGTCGCCTCAGCGAAGAACTCCTGAAACGTCGCCTTCCGCGCCATGAGTGCCGCCAGCCGCGCGTCGTCATGCCCGGTGAGCCAGGTGATGACCTGATGCAGCTCCGCCGTGGTCCGGCCCTTCTTCTCGACCTTCGCCACGTAGTGGGGATACACCGACGCAAAGGTCATGCGCGCGATGCGGTCGTCCTGCTCCTGACTGGCTTTCACGGCGGCTCCTCCTTCAAGCCATTATTGTCGCGCAATGCGTAGATTGTGGGCCGCGCCTGTGTACCGCGTGGGTACACAAATCGTCACGCTCCCCAAAGTCGTGGCGCACCAATAGCAGCAGACGACGCTATGCTGGGCCTCAGCCCGCCTGACTTGATTCGCTGTATATACAGATGTATTCTGTTCATGGACGCTTCACTTGGGATGCTCGCAAGAGCGAGCAAAACTTGCGTGATCGCGGATTCGACTTCGAGTTCGCGACCCAGGTGTTCGACAACCCGACGTTGGAGCGAACTGACACTCGCCGCGACTACGGTGAACCACGGGTCATTGCCTTGGGAGTGGCCCAGGACATCCCGCTCACCGTGGTCTACACCGACAGGGCCGATGCCGGTGGAACGATTGTCAGACGAATTATCTCGGCCAGAAAGAGCGACCGCCGTGAGCGCGAAGCGTACAAAGAAGCCGTCGGACTCCAGAAGCCGGGCGCTGCGGGGCCAGGCTGACCTTCGGCGCCTTCGGCGCATGGGGGAGCGGGAGATTCGAGTGACGTCGCCGGAGGAGCTGGCGAACCTCCCTGCAGATTTCTGGGACCAGGCGACTGTCGTGGTTCCGGTCCCGAAGGAGGCGATCTCACTGCGAGTGGACGCCGACGTCCTGGGATGGTTCAAAAAGCAGGGCCCGAGATACCAGTCGCGAATGAACGCCGTGTTGCGGTCGTTCATGACGCAGCACCACCGCTTGAACAGAAACGCGAGCTGACGCGCGCAGGGCGTTCACTCTGATCCGGAGATTCCGGGTGGCACACCGGTGTTTGTCGGCTCACGGGTGCCAGTCCGGTACGTAGCCGGGCTGCACCTCAAGGCCGAGAGAGTCCTCGGCCTTGAGACCCAGGCCGAGCTACGGACGGAGGTATCACGCTGTGTCTTACGCGCTCGGGCGGCCGGCGAACGCCTCCGCGATGGCGAAGGCTATGGACCGCATGTCGGCGAACGAAATGTTCGAGGACACCGCGACCACGATCCCGCGCTCGGGAAAGGTGAGGAACGAAGACGACGCGCCCTCGATCGTGCGGCTGGCATGACCGGCCATCGCGGTGCGCTGGCCCCCGAGCTCAACCGTATCGAGCATCCAGCCCAGTCCATAGTCGGTGTACTGCCCGGACGTGAGCTGCTGCCTCGTCTGAAGCAGCGTGACCGTCTCGGCTTTCAGCAACTTGCCGCCGAGTACCGCGAGGCCAAACCGCACCAGGTCGGAGGGCGTCGAGACGAGCGCGCCGCCGCCAGCAAAGCACGAATAGTCCACAGTACTGGCGATCTCGTTGTTGAAGTTGTTCCGAACGTAGGACGTCGCAACATCTTCACCTGACTGAGACATGCCCAGCGGGTCGAAGACGCGCGCCCGCAGGAACTGTGCAAGAGACTGGCCCGCCACCGCTTCGACAGCGGCACTCACCAGCACCCAGCCGTAGGTCGAATATCGGTACTCCGCGTCTGGCTCGAACAGCAAGGGATCATTGGCGAACGTCCGCACGCCGTCCGCTGCCCGCGCGCAATGCCCAGTCGGCCTGTCGCCCCATTCCGTGTCTTTGTAGTGCCGCACGCCGGCCGTGTGCGCCATGACCTGACGGAGCGTGATGCGCGATCCCTTCTCGGGATACTCGGGCACATAGGTCTGGATCGCATCCGAGAGACGCAGTTGGCCTGATTCGAGAAGCAGTCCAACCGCCGCCGACGTGATCGCCTTGGACACGTGGCCGATCCTGAAGCGCGTCTCTGGCGCCACCGGCGCACGGGTTCCGATGTCCGCCCAACCGAACCCTTCGGCCCACACGATCTCGCCCCCAACGCCCACGGCCACAGACAGGCCCGGCACGTTCTGCTGGGCCACACCCGCCCGCGCGATCTCGCGCCCCTGGCGCACCGCGTCGGCCCACCGAGTGGCGGGCTCCACCCTGGCCACGGAGGTCACCTCGGTCGGGCTCGGGTGCAGCGGCTTGACGCTCGACACATACGCCACAAACACCAACACGCCCACCATGGGCAGCCCCACCGCCAGCACGCCCAGCGCGATCCAGTGTTCCGTTCGGTGCTTCCCCGGCGCGCGCTCACTCATTGGCACGAGTGTCCCCCGAACGAGCGGGCGCTGTCTTCACCAGGCCGTGAGCGCGAGGTGATACTTCAGTGAGGTCAGCATTGGCACGATCTTCTCGCGTGACGCCCTCCGCCGACGATGGTAGCGTCGTCGTCAGCCCGGATTATTCATGAGGCCACAGAATAATCCGCCCTTCGGGCTTCGACTCAGGCTCCTTGTCATTGGCCTTCGCTCAGGGCTGACCCTGAGCCCCTCGCATGACGCCGGTCTCTCCGGCCATGCCGAGGATCGGCACCTCCCAGATCGGCGTGATCATGCCGATGGCCACAGGCTGCGTCTGAGCGCCGCCCGGGCACAGAATAGTCCTTCGACGAATTCGACCGCAACGGTCAACCCTGCGACGCAGTACCGCCCGGTACACACCCCAACGCCGTGAGCCGGGTAACCTACCGAAGCAGGTTCGCCCGATACCATGATTACGGTCATCGTGAATCCCTCGGCCGGCGGCACCACTACGCCCGGCCTCGCTGACGACATCGCCGCAGCCTTCGCCACGGCCGGTGCGCAGGCCCGTATCGTCAGGTTCATGCCAGGCGATGACGTGGTGGCGCTTGCGCGGGAGGCCGCAACAACGTCCGATGTGGTCGTGGCGGCCGGCGGCGACGGCACCGTGAACGCGGTTGCGAGCGTACTGGCCGGCACCACGGTCAGGCTCGGCGTCTTGCCCGTGGGGACACTCAACCATTTTGCCAAGGACATGAAACTGCCCTCCGGGCTCAACGAGGCCGCGTCTGTGATTGTCGCAGGCCGCGCCACGGACGTTGACGTCGCCGAAGTCAACGGCCGACTCTTTGTCAACAATTCGTCGATCGGTGTCTACCCGAGCGCCGTCGAGATTCGAGAGCAACTGCGTGAGGCAGGTCACGGCAAGTGGTCCGCGATGGCCATCGCCATGTGGCGTGTGCTTCGCACCCACCGCGGCGTTCACGTGCGGGTGACCGCCAACGGGCGGTACTTTTCTGCGCGCACACCATTCGCCTTTGTGGGCAACAACGAATACGTGCTCGAAGGCTTCGGGGCCGGGGCACGTGGCAATCTGACGAGCGGGCAACTGTTCGTCTATCTGGCTCCCAGAATCACGACGCGCCAGCTGCCGCTGCTCGTTCTGCGCACGTTGTTTGGCCGCACCCAGGCGATTGGCGCCTTCGAGATCATTCCCGCATCCGACGTTACGATCGAGACCAGCCATGCACGACAGATGATGGTTTCGCTCGACGGCGAGACGTCCACGTTGAAGATGCCGCTTCGCTATCGGGCGCGCCCAGGCGCGCTGCGGGTGATTGTCTAGTGCGCACGATCGTCCACACGTCCGATCTCCATTTCTCGCGGGTGGACGCGCGAGTGATCGCGGCGCTCGTAACGACGGTCAACGAGCTGGCGCCGGATCTGGTGGTCGTGTCTGGAGACCTGACCCAACGCGCGCGCCGCGGCCAGTTTGTCAGGGCGGCCGCGTTTCTGAAGGCCCTGCGACCACCGCGCCTGGTGGTGCCCGGCAACCACGATGTCCCGATGTTCAACATTCCGGCACGGCTCTTCGCGCCGTTTGCCGGCTATCGCGCGCACATCAACGACGACCTGGAGCCCGTGTTCGACGATCCGGAAATGTGCGTGGTCGGACTCAACAGTGTGCGCACCGTACTGTTCAGTGACGAGGGCCGTCTGAACACCAGCCAGGCCGATCGTGGCGCCGAACGCCTGCGGAGTGCCGCGACCGACGCAATCAAGATCATCGTCACCCATCATCCCTTCGATGTGCCGCCGGGGCAGCGGCAGGACAAGATGATCGGACGGTCGCGCATGGCGATGGAGCGACTCGCGGCGGCGGGCGCGGACTTGTTCCTGGCCGGGCACCTTCATGTCAGCCACGTGGGCGGCACGGCGACCCGATACAAGATCGCGGGTCATTCGGCAGTGCTGGTGCAGGCGGGCACCATGTCCACGCGCGACCGAGGGGAGCCCAATTCGTTCAATGTGATTCGCGTCGCCGATCGGAATAATCTGACGATCGATCGGATGTCCTGGGATCGGTCGGCGACAGCCTTCGCCGTCGTCTGGCAACGCGCCTTTCGTTTCGCGAATGGCGAGTGGGCTGCGGCGGCCCCCGGATAACCCTACGCCCGCCGGGGTGGCCCGGTCGGCTCCACGTTCTCGGCGGCCCTGTTGCTGGCCACCAGATCGATCCGCGCTCGCAGCTCCGGGTACCTGGCCACGAATGGCTCGAACCCGGCCTTGTTGAGCGTGAAGAGCTGCGTGTAGTCGATCGCGGTGACGTCGGCTGACCGTGGCTCGCCGGTGAGCAGCGCCATCTCGCCAAACAGGTCGCCGGGCCCCAGCCGAATCTTCCTTCCGCGCACGCCGACTTCGACCATCCCCGACGAAATGAAAAACACGTCGTCGGCCGGATCGCCCTTGCGAATGATGCGATCGCCCGGGCGCGCCGAACGGGGGGTGAACAGCGAAAGCAGCTCGGCCCGTTTGGCGTAGTCGAGCCCTGCAAAGACCCACCATCGGCTGATGAGTTCGTCGCCGTGGACGGCCGGAGGGGAACCCTTGCGGGTCGAGTCGAGCAACGATTGGAGTCGGGCCAGTCGAAGGTCCTGTGCGCCTTCGAAGCGCACCAGGAGTGACTGCCACCGGCGCATCCACCTCAAGATCGGAGTCACCACGGCAAACGCCAGTGGATTGAGCGTCAGCGAGAGCAGCGCACCAGCGAGGATCAAGTCTCGGCCTTCGGCCGGCATCATGCCCAGCGAGATGCCGAGTGTGGCCAGGATGAACGAGAACTCCCCGATCTGCGCCAGGCTGGCCGAGATCGTCAGCGCCGTACTCAGGGGGTAACCAAGCAGCTGCACGATGAGAAACGCCGCGATCGACTTCCCCACCAGGATGACCGCGAGCACCGACAGCACCGCCAGCGGCTCGCGAATCAGCACGGACGGGTCGAACAACATGCCGACCGACACAAAGAACACCACCGAGAACGCATGCTGCAGCGGCAACGATTCTTCCGCCGCGCGGTGACTCAGCTCGGAGTTGCTGAGCACCACACCCGCGCAGAATGCGCCGAGCGCGAACGACACGCCAAAAAACGCCGCGGCCCCGTACGCGATGCCTATTGAAATGGCGAGCACGGCGAGCGTGAACAGCTCATGCGATCCCGTCCGCGCGGCCTGCTGCAGCATCCATGGCACGACACGGGGGCCGGCCCAGCCGACGATGGCGAGGAAGAGTACGACTTTGCCGACCGTGATTGCCACGAGCAGCCAGATGTTGCCGGTGGCGGCGGCATGGCCGCCCGCCGCGGGCTGCGCGCCGGTCAATTCGGCGAGCGCCGGCAACAGCACCAGCGTGAGCACCATCGCCAGGTCTTCGACCACCAGCCACGCGATGGCGATGCGGCCGTTGGCGCCTTCGATCATCCGCCGCTCGTCCAGGGCGCGCAGGACGACCACGGTGCTGGCCACTGACAACGCCAGCCCCAGCACAAGCCCCGCTCCCAGCGGCCAGCCCCACCATGTCGTCAAACCGACCACCATCGCGGTCGCGACCAGGATCTGTCCCACTGCGCCGGGCACTGCGATGCCTTTGACCGCCATCAGGTCGGCCATCGAGAAGTGCAGGCCGACGCCAAACATCAGCAGGATGACGCCGACCTCCGCGAGTTGTCCGGCGATGACCGGGTCGCCGGAAAAGCCCGGCGTGTAGGGGCCAATGGCGATGCCGGCCAGGAGGTAGCCCACCATCGGCGGCAGCTTGAGTTTTGATGCGCCAAAGCCGAGGATGAACGCCGCGACGAACGCGAGCGCAAGCGTCAGAAGAAGAGTGGTCTGGTGTTCCATGCGTCGAACGGCTTCATCGCGGGAGTCGTCGCTCCAGCTCCTGCTGCCAGTTGAGAATGACCCGGACCTGCGGTGGAATCGAGCCTCAAGCGAGGCTGAGTATACCCTCGCTGGGCTCAGTCCCTGGGGTCCATCGGCCAGATGTCCGCGTACATCGCGCAGCATTGAATGCATTCGCGCCTCGTCCACCGGTGAGACGTCGAAAGGCAGAATTCGTCGAGGTGGTTCAGCAGGAACTCGCGCGCGCGGTTCAGGTGTTTCATCGTCTCGGTGGCCCGCTGCCTCTGCCCAGGGATCTGGAAGCGATCAGGGTGATGGCCTCTGGCGAGTTCCCGATGTGCCCTGAGCACGTCAGACGTGGTGGACGGCAGGTGCAACCCGAGCTGATGCAGGGCGTCGATGATTTGCTTTCGCTCGGGACGAGGCGATGGCATCGGAGGTCTGTGCCAGAGCGCTGCAAACCGTATGCCACGCCCGACCTCACGCCAGTACGCGCGCGCCCGCTCGGCGCGCCTATTTCCTGACGAACGCGGCCCTCATGAACACAAATGCGTCCGGGTCAAGCTCAACGTTGAGAGGCTCGCCGTCGCTGGGTAGCGAGAACGTCTGCGTCTTCTGGGCGAGCTGTACCGTGTGCGACGCGCGGATGGTCTGGGGCGGCATCGGCGCTCCTCCTGCCCGCCCCGCAGGGGCCGCCGCCGTGGTCGATACACGCACCTCGATCGGCATCCGGTAGAGCCCGGTGGTCTGCGACTGTTCCAGCGTGACCAGCACCTGCTTCGCCGCCGCGTCGTACGTCCATGTGCCGGTCACCTGCAACGCGCCGCCGCGATTGAGGAGCTGTGCGAACAGCCACGTCAGGTCCCGGCCGTCGGCCGGGCACCGCTCACCAGCCGCCACGCACGCGGCCTCCATCGTCTGTCGAAAGTCGGCGGTGGTCGCTGTCTTGTCGCGGTACTTCGCGTAGTACGCACGGATTCCTTCCCAGAAGGTCTGGGTGCCGACGATGCCGCGGATGTTGTGGAGGACTTGCGCGCCACCCTGGTAGATCTGAGCGCCGTTGGCGATCACGCGGCTGATGTCTGCGAGATTGTCGTGAATGATCGTCGACCCGGGATTGGCGATCGCGTAATTGAGCGCCGCCGCCTTGGCGAGGCGGACGCCCTCGACGAAGGCGTCGTGACCGTCCTCGAATTCCTGATAGAGCAATGCGAAGTAGGTCGCGAACCCTTCGCTCAACCACACATCGTCCCAGTCGGATTCGGTGACGGCGTCGCCCCAGTATTGATGCGCCATCTCGTGCGCAATGAGCTGACGGCCAGCCCCGGCGGTGCCGTAGCCATAGAAGATGCTGGACGCCAGCTCCATCCCTCCGCCCACGCCGTTTGCCTGCACCTGGGCGAGTTTTTCGTACGGGAACGGCCCGATGCGGTCGGTGAAGAACTCGAGCACCGGCTGCGTGTGGGCCGCAAACGACCCGAGCCCGGCGTCACGCTCCTGCGGAAACACCCACGACGAGAGCGGGATGCCGCGATAGCTGCCGAAGTGGCTGACCGAGAAGGGCGCGACGGCCAACGACATCAGCCACGTGCTGATGGGGACGCTCTCTTTCCAGACCGTGCGCCGCAGGTCGCCGGGTAAATCCGTCTCTTCGATCAACAGGCCGTTCGAGATGGCCTGGTACTTCCGCGGGGCGGTGACCGACGTCGTGTGGGTCGCCTTCATGGACGGATGGTCGTAGACCGCGCGGAAGTTGCGCGCCTTGTTCGGCCAGGGATTGCTGACCCAGCCGCGATCGCCGTGCGGGTTATTCGCGATGAGAATGCCGGTGGCGGGCACGCCGTTGAACTCGACCGTGAACGACCACGTCTCGCCTGCCGGGAAGTTGCGCGGCATCGTCACGCGCAGGCGGTCGTTGTCGTGCTGCCAGGCGAGCGCCTGCCCGGTTGCGGCCACCGACGTCACGGTCATGCCCTTCCCACCCGTTCGTGCGGGTGCCGCGCCACCCCGGCCACCGCCTCCCGGTTCCGCGCAGGGATCGGCGAAGCCGTTCGCCATCTGCGGGGGCCGCGGCTGCGCGCTGAACTTGCACAGATCAAGCTCGATGGTCTTCACGCCCGGCTGGACGAACGTCACATCCACGCCCTGCTTTACGACGAGTTCGTTGCTCTGGTCGGTGAGCGTGTAGTCGAACGTGTAATTCGTAATCGTGATGCCGGGCTGACGCGGGTACGTGTCGGCGCGAGTGGCCACAGGTGTGGTCGCGAACGCCGCGACACACACGACGACCACCGCCGTCACGGTCATGTGTCGGGGATTCATGAATCTACTTCATCCGCTCGTAGGTGGCGAAGGTCACCGTGTCGGGCTTACCGTCGGCGCCATAGTTCATGTAGATGATGCCGATCGTGTTGCCGTCGGGCGACAGGACATTGGTCAACTGTTGCCGAATGCGACCGGCGCGCCGGTACGTGATCTCGGCGGTGCGCTCGCCCACCATGCGAACGGCGGCGGTCTCTGCACTCCGCGAGCCGTTCATCGGCGTTTCCGTGTTGTCGAACATCGTCGTGTAACCCCACTGCGGGGTCAGCGTGCCGTCGGGCTGCAGTTGGTTGATCGTGACCTTCATGCCGGTGCCTTCATGAGGCTCGTAGGTCATGACATTCGTGGACGGCCGCGTCGGGTCCGTGGCCTTGATCAGCCATTTGCCGAACCGGGGATTTGGGGCCGGCGCCGCCGCCTGCTGGGCGGCGAGGACGGTGGACACCATCGTGAACAGGACAAGGGCCAGTGAGACTCTGCGCATAACGTCCTCCAGAGGGTAGGGAGCCTGACTATAGATCAAGTTCCGACAAACACCCACCCGAGTTCCAGGGCGCTACCATTTACGTCGACCTCGACTGCCCGGAGTTCCTGCTACAGCAGCGTTCGGCCGTCGGGTTTCTCCAGCGCGTTGAGAACGGGCGTCTATCGTCGGCGCCAGGATGCAGGAGTGCGATAGGCGCGTCATTGGCGCCTCGCTGCCTGCGTATCACGCGGAACGTCAACTCGTGAAGGCCCTGCCCCGTATGGCAAAGGCAGCCACATCACCCGACTTGAGGACGGCCTTTCAGGATCACCTCACAGAGACCGAAGAGCAGATCGCACGTCTTGAGCAGGCGTTCGGGTTGCTTGATGAGCCCGTCAAGGCAAAGGTTTGCGCCGGCATGCAAGGCATCCTCGAAGAGGGTTCCGACCTGATCAAGGAAGAAGACAAGGGCAACGCACTGGACGCCGGTCTCATTGCCAGCGCCCAGCGCGCCGAACACTACGAAATGGCCGCATACGGCTCTCTCGTAGCCTGGGCAACCGCGCTCGGTCACGAGGACGTCGCCGAGTTGCTGTCGATGACGCTCGAAGAGGAAAAGGCCACCGACCTGAAGCTGACGGCGCTCGCCGAATCAGGGATCAACGCCGCCGCGGCGGAAGGTGATGAAGACGACGAAGAGTCAGAAGAGCCGGCGATGGCCGGGGCCGGCAAGGGCAAGTCGGCTCCTGCGCGCACAGCGAAACTCCCGGGCCCGACGACGCCGGCTGACAGGCTGGGCACCAGTATGTTCGGCGGCCCTCCGTCTCACTGGCGGAATTGATCGCGGCGCCGCACTTGAGACAGGGCTTGCCGGCTCGCCCGTACACCCAGAGTTTTTCGTCCCGATTCAACCGACCAGTCGTCATACGTCCACCCGCTGTGCCGGCGGCGAGTGTGTCATCCTGCACGTTCAACCTGATCAGCATCCGGGCTCGCTCGAGCAAATGATCGAGCTGCACATCCGACACTGCGTCCACAGCGACGAACGGATGCACGCCGCACACGAACAACAATTCAGACTTGTAGACATTGCCGAGGCCGGCCACCGATTGCTGTCGCAAGAGGGCTTCAGCGATGTGGCGCGCAGGCGCCTCACGGATGCGCTGCCGGGCAGCGGCGAGATCCACATCTGGAGCCAGCAGGTCGGGACCCAGTGCCGCGACGCGGACATGCCGCTCCAGTTCCCTCTGCGTCAGGAATTCGGCGTCCTGCACTGCGAAAGCGATCGCGACCCACGCGTCGGTCGTGATCACGATCCGGGCGTTGCGCCGTGGCGCCCTCCAGCGTTCGCCGGGCCGATAGAGATGCCAGCTTCCGTGCATCCGCATGTGCGACCGCAGCACGAGATCACCTGACAATGCGATCAACAAGTGCTTGCCACGGGCCGTGACGCCTTCAACGGACCGCCCGGCGATCGGCGCCCGGCGATCGACCACCACAAGCTGTGACAACTGCGACTCGAACGCCGTGATGACGAGGCCGGCGAGTGCGCGCTGGAGCGTCCGCGCCGCCCGAAAGATCGTATCGCCTTCAGGCACCCTCGTCCTCCGCCACGGGGTCGTCATCCGGCGTTGGCTCAGTGGCCGGACCGTCGCGCCGCGGCATGTGCAGCCCCAGAGCTCCGCGCGCGAAACCAGCCTCTTCCAGATACGACACGAAGGGGTGATCCACTGCACGGACGCAGCTGATCGTGGTGATGAGCATCGCGCGATGACCCCGCCGGTCGCCCCGGGCGAACGCTGCGAGCTGAGCCGCCGTGGCATGAGCCCGGCGAGATCGAAATGGCTCGATCTCAGGAAAATTGACGGTGATCTCACGGTTGCCGCGGGCGACATACGCGCTCATTTCGCCGTCAACGATGACGACGGTGGCGCCCACCACGCGGGTGAGATCCGGCAGCGGCCATGGCAACGAGGTTCCGTAGGGATTGGCCGGATCGGCCGCGGCCATGGTGACGGCATGTGCGTCGGGGCTGGCCTCTCGCAGCGACCGCAGCAGGTCCAGCGCACCAGGCAGCGCGAACTGGGTGGCGCCAAGACCGGCGACAAAGTAGCCGCGCCTGACACGCCCAGCGTCGTCCATCGCCTTGAGCGCGGGATAGATTCCGGTGAAGCCCCCCTTGAGCCCTTCACTCGCGAGCGCCTCGCGGGTGAGCACGCCATGCCGGCTCAGCAGTTGTCGGACGACACTGGTCATGCGCACGGCAGGGGCAATGGCCGCAGCGGTGCGAGCCAGGGTCCATCGGCCTTCCGCAGTGCGAGGCACAAGCCGTCGCGACCTGAACGCGGATGAGGGCTGGGCCCGCCGCCGCTTTTCATGTCGCGTGGTGTACGCACGCAGGGCGAAAAACGCGTCGTTGCTGACCAAGCCGCGCCACACCAGCTGCCACAACGCGTCCACGGTCTCGCCCGGGAATCCGCCGCCGGCCGCTTCGTGCACGCCATCGAAGAATGACGCGCCGTGTCGCCCGAGCCAGTCGAGTATCTTTTGTTCCCGTTCTGTCGGTGGATCCCCGGAAGGGTCAGGCAGCAACGCGGCCATCTGGTCACTCAAGTACAACGCCACGCGGCCATCGCGCTGTCCGAGCGGCTCCACGCCCACCCACCGGATCTCGCCCGCCGCAGCCAGCGTGTCCAGCCATTCGGGCGAATAGCCGTGCAACCGGGCGCCGAAAATCTCGTGCTCGAGAATTGACGCGGGCAGCGACGCGCCCTGGAGTTGCTCGATCACGTCGAGCAAGGCATCCGGACCGGCACGGCGGCCACCGAGCGCATGCCACGTCACGGCAAATCGCCCGAGAGCCGCAGGGTCCACCGCCTCAACCTCGCGCCTCAGGCGTGCGAGCGATCGGCGGCGAAGCTGGCGCAAAACGTTCGCGTCCACAAACTCACGCTCGGTTCCGCCCGGCCGGAACTCGCCCTCGATGACGCGGCCACGGGCGACCAACGCGGCCAGGGCTCCGCGCACGGCGGCTTCTGGCATGGCGAAACG